>JBOHJT010000108.1:0-10555 GCA_050728715.1 Methylocella sp. | reverse complement strand
GCTCCTAGACCATAATTCGATTTTGATTAAATCGAAGCAAGGCCAAAAGCCTCTTTAGTTTTGCATCGTCATCGTTCCCGAAGCATTGTGCTGCCACCGGAAATAATACTTTCTACCGCCCGCGGATCGGCTGCCTTGGGTCCCCTACCCTTCTTGTCCGCGTTGAAGAATTTGACTGTTCCGAACGCGATCATCGCCGCGTGGACACGAGCAACATCATCGGGCGCTCACGCTCCTCCGCGAGTTCTGGGCGCGCCGCGACCTGCTCGTCGGTGGGTCCCCATTCCTCAACATGAGCAATCGTAAATCCGCTGCTGATTAGCAGATTGAGAAGCGTACCGATAGTGCGGTGTTGTTTGATTACCCCGTTGGTAAGCCAATTGGTGATGCGTCGACCCTCGTCCTGATAGCTATCGACAGGCCAGGTCCTGCGGCCCTTATCATCGATTACCCAGTCAGGATGCTGCGGCGCCATATAGATCGGATGCTCGATCGAAAACACAAGGGTGCCTCCGGGGGCCAAGGTACGGTGAACGTTCCGGAGTAGCCCCGACAAATTCTCGATGTAGTGAAACGTGAGCGAGCTGTACGCCAAATCGAACGAAGCCTCCGGTAAGTCAAGTTTCTCGAGGTCTGCTTTGGCGTACGTGATCGCGGCGCCGGTTGTCGTATCTTTCGCCCGCGCCAGCATCTTTCCGGAAACGTCCAGACCCAGAACAGCTTGCGCTCCATGTTCTCGTGCCCAACGGCAAAACCAGCCGTACCCGCAGCCGAGGTCTACTATCCTGAGGCCGCAGACGTCTGGCAGCATCGCCTGAAGTGCGGGCCACTCGGCCGCTCCATCCAGCCCATTGAGCGAACGGCCCAGCCGGCTGTATCCCTCAAAAAAAGTGGAGTCGTCGTAGATATTTTGTGTCATTCTTCAATGTTTCCCTTATTGAAACGCCGGTGAATTGGCCCCGGCAAATATGATGGCGGCCGGCCAACTGGGGCAACGGCAAATCAATGAAGCGTAAGGTGTTTTTTTGGAAGAGCCGCGGACGCTGTGAGTCCGGATCGCCGAGCACTCTTGCAGATGCTAAACTCATCGGCCTCCGCCGAGCAGCGCCTAAGGCCCCCCTCACAAGATGGGCGGCACCGAGATTTCGCGCGTGCGGCACCCTTGCCGGCTAACCTCAGGGCAGGCATGAAAATCGCGCAGATCCTTGGAAAAACAAATCCTCACTTCTTGCAGGACGCCGCTTGCGCAGGCCACGCCCAGCATGCCCGGCCGCAGCCGCGGATTCGCCGCGATGAAGGCGCGCGCAACATCGATCGGCGTCCACGTCTGCTCCTCCTTGGCGGCGACGAACGGCGCGGGAATGACGATTGAATCGCGCGCGCGCCGCACATCGGCGAAATAGTCGGTTGGACTTTTCCCGGAGCAGGTGCCGTGCTTCTGCCATTCGTGCCGGGCAAGCCCGTCGTTGGGATAAAGTCCCTGCGCGTTTTGCAACGCCAGGCGCGACGGGAACCTTGCGGCGGGGCCGCAGTCCGACGGATAGCCATGCTCATACTGGGGCCAAAGCCCATGCACGACGAAGCCGAGATTAGCGCCGGCATCGCACTGGCCGCGCGCCCGCGCGCCCGCGGCCGTCTCGCAAAAGCCCGCAGACCAGGAGAGCGAAAGAACGTAAAAATCGAAATCTCCGGGCGTGCTCGCGGCGAAGCGCGACGCTTCGACACTTAGCGGCAGGACAGGCGCCGGGCCAGCGCAGCGATCCGGCCCGCAAAAAGCGGCCAGCGGCTCGGCCAGCGAGGGGCAAACCCATGCGAGCGAGGCAAACGCGATCAGGACGGCCAAAAAACCAGCCGGATTGCTTGATGGCAGCCTAGCCAACACTATCGGCACCCTCGCTCACGGCCGCGCCATTTTGCAATTGGGGGCATAGGCATTATTCCTGTCGAGCCCGCCGACGCACCACTCGACGCCAAAACCGAAGCCTATGATGCCAAGATCCTCCCCGATCGAATAAGAAACCTGATGCGATTTTTCATCGTTTAAGTAAGCGCGCGCGCGGCAATAACGGCGAGGGATGTAATCCTGGCCGTTCGTTCTATAGCCGATTTCCGTGACTTTTTCGAAGCCCAGAATCTCAAGGCCGGTGTTCCAGAACTCGGCTTCGCGATCATGGAAGCGCCCCTTTATCCGTTCGAAAACGGCGGGGTCGTCGCATGCGGGCAACACACCGTCGTAGGGAATATACCGCCGCTCTGCCGGAACCAGGGGGCGCGCGGCGGCGGGCCCAAGGGACGCGCCCGCGGCGGCAAACACCGCCGCGCAAACTGTCAAAAAAATCCGCGCCAAGGGCAAGCTTGAAATTTGTCCAACCATAACCGGCAATGCCCCGATCCGCCCATTTCGA
Source organism: Methylocella sp. (assembly GCA_050728715.1). Lineage (GTDB taxonomy): Bacteria > Pseudomonadota > Alphaproteobacteria > Rhizobiales > Beijerinckiaceae > Methylocapsa. The sequence continues at coordinate 8,150 of JBOHJT010000108.1, read as the reverse complement.
GGCGTTTCGCGAAACGCCTCGTGTCAACCGCGATTATAGACATCCTGGAGCCGGACAATATCGTCTTCTCCCAGGTAGGAGCCGGTCTGCACCTCGATCAATTCGAGGTCGATCCGGCCAGGATTCGCCATTCTATGGACGCAACCTATCGGCAAATAGATCGACTCGTTCTCGTGCACAATATGAACCTCATTGTCCAGTGTGACCTCGGCCGTTCCCTTGACGACGACCCAATGCTCGGCGCGATGGAAATGCTTTTGCAGGGACAAGCGCTCGCCAGGCCTCACGACGATGCGTTTGACTTGGTAGCGCGCCCCGGAATCGACCGATTGGTAATAGCCCCATGGCCTGTAGGAGCGCTTATGTTCCAGCGCCTCGGGGCGATTTTCGCCTTTCAGGAGATCGACCAGCTGCCTAACGCTATCGCCCTGCGCATTGTTGAGCACCAAGACCGCGTCGTGGGTGGTAATGACGATGACGTCATCGACGCCGACGACGGTCGTCAAATGTTCGTCGGAGCGGACATGAACGTTTGACGCATTCATGACGACGCCGCGGCCCCGGATCGAATTGCCTTTGCCGTCGCGTTCCGACAATTGCCAGACCGCCTTCCAATTGCCGACATCCGACCAGCCTATGCCGGCGGGGACGACAGCGGCCTTGCCGGTACGCTCCATGACCGCGTAGTCGATCGATTTCTTCGGCGCCCTTGCAAAAGCTTTCGCGTCGAGCACCAAGAAATTCAAATCCCGTTTGGCCTTGGCGACGGCTTCCTCCGCCGCTGCCGCCATGTCGGGCTCGAAGTTTCGCAACTCCTCCAGCATTACGTCGGCGCGGAAAATGAAATTGCCGGAGTTCCAGAGATAATTCCCGGCGACATATTTTTCCGCGGTGGCGGCGTCGGGCTTTTCGACGAAGGCCTCGACCTTCAACACGGCGCCGTCCTGTGTAACCGTCTTTCCCGGCCTGATATAACCATAACCAGTGGCGGGCGCGTCCGGCTTGATGCCGAGCGTCACGATATAGCCAAGCGCCGCCGCTTCGGCCGCCGTTTTGCACAAAGCCACGAAACCTTCTTCATCGCGCACCACGTGATCGGCGGCCAGAACCGCGACGATCGTGTCCGGCCCGGATTGCGCCGCGAGTTCGGCGGCAACCGCGACGGCAGGTCCAGAATCACGCCGGATCGGCTCAAGAACAATGCGCGCCTCGCGCTTGACCTTCTGCAACTGCTCGGCGATGAGAAAGCGATAATCGTGATTGGATATGACAACCGGCATTTCGAACGTGCTATCAGCGAGCATCCCGACCACCAACTGGAACGTCGATAGCGGCCCAACGAGAGAAATGAATTGCTTCGGCAGGCTTTCGCGCGACTCTGGCCAGACCCGCGTTCCCGCACCGCCGCACATGATGACCGGAAGGATTCTCACGTTTTCCCTCTCCCTCGCGAAGAATATTGATAGATCGTTCCAAAACCTAATTTAACACACAATGGTCGCCCGCACCTCGAGCGCGCACCGCACAACCATAGACGCTTGCGGGGCAAATGTCGCCTGCTTCTAAGTGTCCGTCCGGAATGTGAATTTTTTTACGTTAGTTTGGACATGAAGACGTCATTCATCGCAATATAATCAGCGCGATGGTCGCGCTGGACTTTCTGCTTTTGCTCGGCGCGGCGTTGATCGCCGGCGGATTTGGCTTTCATTTTCCGAAGGGGTACATCTACGCGACGGCTTTTTCCGGCGCGGCCGAGGGCGTCGACATGCTCGCCAGACGCAGGCGCAAACAACCGCCGGAATGATATGGCAGAGGGCGGCAACCCCAATTTGACGGCGGAAGGCGCGGTAATCGCAGAAATTCTCGTGCCGGTCGCAATCGATCGTCCCTATTCCTATATCGTTCCGCGCGGCACCATTGTCGCGCCGGGCGATTTTGCCGAAGTGCCGCTCGGCACGAGAATGACCAATGGCGTCGTCTGGGACGTACGGCCGGGGACACGCGAGCGGGCCAAGCTGAAAGCCGTTGCCGCGCGTCTCGATATTCCGCCGCTTCCCGCCAATTCGCGGAAATTCATCGATTGGGTGGCGCGCTGGACGTTGAGCCCGCGCGGCATGGTTCTGCGCATGGCGATTGGCGCGCCATTTCAGGCCGGGCCGGAACCGGCGCGGGTTGGCGTGCGCCTCGCAGGGCCCGCGCCGCGCCGCATGACTCCTGCGCGAGCGCGGGTCCTCGCCGCGGCGGAAGGCGGCCTTGCTTTTTCCAAGGCAGCGCTCGCCGAGGCCGCCGCCTGTTCGAGCGGCGTCATCGACACGTTGATCGGCGAAGGCACGCTCGAGACAATCGCGCTGCCGCCCGGCCCGGTTGCAATCGCCTGCGATCCGGCGTTCGCGAAACCGGCCCTTGAAGCCGCGCAGGAAAACGCCGCGTCCATTTTGACGGAACGTGTGCAGGCCCGCGGGTTCTCGGTGACCCTGCTCGAAGGCGTAACGGGTTCCGGCAAGACGGAGGTTTATTTCGAGGCGCTCGCTTCCGCTCTCGAAGCCGGACGCCAAAGCCTGATCCTCATGCCCGAGATCGCGCTCACCGCGCAATTTCTCGACCGTTTCGCGGCGCGCTTCGGGGCACGTCCGGGGGAATGGCATTCCGGCGTCACCGCGCGGAAGCGGGCGCGGCTGTGGCACGCAGTGGCCCAGGGCGACGTCAAGGTCGTCATCGGCGCGCGCTCGGCGCTGTTTCTTCCCTTCGCGGATCTCGCAACGCTCATCGTCGATGAAGAACACGAGAGCGCCTACAAGCAGGAGGACGGGGTTGCCTACCACGCCCGCGACATGGCAGTGGTGCGCGGGCAAATCGAGAGATCGGCCGTCGTTCTCGTCTCGGCGACGCCTTCCATCGAGAGCCGCGTCAATGCCGCCCAGGGGCGCTATGGCCATATCCGGCTCGCCGCCCGTTTCAAGGCGAGGGCGCTGCCCGAGATTGCAGCGATCGATCTTCGCACCGAGGCGGCAGCACGCGGAAAATGGATCGCGCCAAGGCTTAATGCGGCTATTTCAATGGCGCTCGCGCATGGCGAACAGGCGCTGCTGTTTCTCAACCGGCGGGGCTACGCGCCTTTGACCCTCTGCCGCGCGTGCGGACATCGTTTCAACTGCCCAAACTGCACCGCCTGGCTGGTCGAACACCGTTTCCGGCGGGCGCTGATGTGCCATCATTGCGGCCATATCGAACGAAGGCCCACGGTTTGCCCGGCCTGCGAGGCGGTCGATTCGCTCGCCGCCTGCGGCCCCGGCATCGAGAGATTGGCCGAGGAAGCGGCGACGCTTTTTCCGCAGGCGAGGATTCTCGCCCTCTCCTCGGATTTTCTCGGCGGCACGGAGCGTCTGCGCGAGGAAATCGAGGCGATCTCGCGCGGCGAATGTGATATCGTGATCGGCACCCAGCTTGTCGCGAAGGGGCATAATTTCCCGCGTCTTTCGCTCGTCGGCGTGATCGACGCGGATATTGGCTTGACGTCGGGCGATCCGCGCGCGGCCGAGCGAACCTTTCAATTGCTGCAGCAAGTGACCGGGCGCGCCGGGAGGTTCGAGACCGCCGGACACGCGCTCGTCCAGACCTGGCAGCCGGAGCATCCGGTCATGCGCGCGCTGTTGTCGGGCGATTGCGAGCGCTTTTACGACGAGGAAACAAACCAGCGCCGCCGCGCCGGGCTGCCGCCGTTCGGACGTCTCGCCGCCCTGATCGTGTCGGGCAAGGACAGCGGCTCGGCCGAGGGTTTTGCGCGCGCCCTGGCTCGTGCCGCCCACACTCTCCCGCCGTCGGAGGGCTGGGTGCTGACCCCGGCCGGCGCATTGCCGAAAGAGAGCGAACTGAGTTTGCTCGGGCCCGCCGAGGCGCCGATCGCGGTTATTCGCGGGCGCCACCGTTTCCGCCTCTTGGTGCGGGCGCCGCGATCGGCCGATCTGCAAGGATTCCTTCGCGCATGGCTTGCCGCCGGCCCACCGGAAAAGGGCGGCGTACGGGTCGCCGTCGATGTCGATCCGCAAAGCTTTTTGTGATATAAGCTTGACCAAAACCAACTGCGTTGCGCTATAGGATTTGGCTGGTCCCAATGCGACGGTGCTCGCGACAATGCGCCAAGGGGGGAACATGCTCATCCGTTTTTTGTCCGCGGGTTTCATCGCGTCATGCCTGTTCGTGGTTCCCGCCAAGGCCCAGGCTGGATTGGGGGACATCCGCAGCTATTGTATGAGCGACCTAAAGCGGCTGTGCCAAGGCATAGAGCCTGGCGGCGGCCGGCTTATTCAATGTCTTAAAGGTCATAAGAAGGAAATGAGCGTGGGCTGCGCCCAGGCGCTGCAAAAACTCAAAGCAAAAAAGCAATAGTTCCCCCGGCAAACCACCACCGTTCGTCAAGGCATTCGGTGCGCGGCCCCGCCGCCACGGCGCGTGGGCCGCCGCCCGGCGGGACTGTTGTGAGGCGGGAAAGGAGCGGCTCGCCTGCCCTTTCCGGCACTCTTGCGCGTCAGGCCCGGCGAGCTCCCCCCTGCGTTCCGGATCCAGTGTTTCGCGCACGCAACTTGAAGCCGAGCGCGAGAAGGCTGGCACCGAAAAACGTCGCATAGGCGCCGACCCACCAGGTCACCGCCAAGACGCCGAACCTTGGCGCCGCGACCAGCAGGATTCCGAAAACAATCGAAATGATCCCGCCGAGCGCCAGCCACCAGCGGCCATGGTCCGTGGCGAGATTGAAGGCCGCGCGAAGCTCCAGCGCCCCGGAAACGAGGGCCCAAGCCGCGAGGAGACCGACAAAGACGAACGCCGTGACGCCGGGCATGGCCATGGCGAGAATCCCCGCCACGATGCCGACGATCCCCTCGAAGGTAAGAAATCCCCAACGTTCGTGCTTGCTTGCCGCGCGCATGGCGGCAATAGTCGCCAAGATTCCATCGATAATCAGAAAGACCGCGAACAGGCCGATGAGCGACAACAGCGCCGGACCGGGGAAAAGAAAGATGATCAAGCCGATGATGACCCCGAAAACGCCCCGCGCCACAACAACCGTCCAGTTGCGCTTAAGGGTTGAACTGAGGCTAAGATCGAAATCGGGCTTTTCGCCAAAGAAACTCATTGTGCGGTCCTTTCCTCTATCGCCGTCGCGGGGAGGCCCGCGACAACTCGACCTTCAACGTAATGCCGCGCGCGAAGATGTCGAGGGGCGTGGTACCGTCGCCCACCTGCAGCCCCTTCCCAGCTGAGCTCATGCTGGCGGCGATCCACAGCAAAGTGGCGGAAATTTTTAAGAGCCGCCGCCGCAATGTAGTATCTTTATGACATTCGATCGAGGGGCCAGGCGATGACTGCTGTGGCGGCGCAACAAGATGGCGCGGAGGCCGAGGACGTTCTCGACCGGAACGATGGGAGGTGGCTGCGGCTGCGGGAGATTATCCGCGCGCGGTCGCTCAAACGCGGCGATTTCGTCCTGTCGTCGGGCCGGACGAGCACCTATTTGTTTCAGCTCCGCCAAACCACCATGCTGCCGGAAGGCGCGGCGCTGATTGGCGAAATCATCGTTGAATATATGAAGAGGCACGGCATTGCCTGCATTGGAGGCCTCGAACTTGGCGCGGTGCCCCTCGTCTCGGCGGTCGCCGCCGTGAGCTATTTGAAATATTATCCGGTCGATGCGTTTTTTGTGCGAAAAGCGCAAAAGGAGCACGGCGCGCGGGAAAGAATCGATGGACACCTGCGCGACGGCGCCGAGGTGCTCATGGTCGATGATGTCGCCACCACGGGCGACTCGATTCTAAAGGCCATCGAGGGCATAAAGGGCCACGGCTCTTACGTCCGCCGCGCGCTGGCGGTGGTCGATCGCGAGGAAGGCGCCGCCGGAAATTTGGCAGAGCAAGGCATAAAGCTCGCGGCGATATTTAAGCGAAGCGATTTTCCCGAAATTTTATAGCGGCCGGAGAACCAGGCATGGCGGACGAACCGGGGAACGAACCTCCCGCCAAAGATCCATCCAAGAAATACGACCAGGCGTTTTTTCTCGCCCTCGCGGCACAGGGCAGGGAAGCCTGGAACGCATGGCGGCGTGATCCGGCCAACAAAACCGTGCCCGTGACTTTCGCGGGCGTGGATTTTTCGCAAGCGCCGAGGGGCGCGATCAATTTCGAAGGCTTCGAGTTTGGCGACCATGCGGATTTTTCGGGATGCAAGTGGCGGGGCGGCAAAATAGAAGGAATCGAATTCTTCGCTCCTGGGCGTACACGCTTCACCGGCGCCGCCTTCGGTATCGGGGCCAACCTCACCCGCGTGACTTTCAGTGACCAGGCCGACTTCACCAACGCGGCCTTTGGTGCGTGGGCGGCCTTCGACAGCTCGGCCTTCGGTGACGTGACCTATTTCTCGGGTGCGACCTTTGGCGACTGGGCCAAATTCATCGGGGCGGCTTTTGGTAAAGGGGCCTATTTCACCGGTGTCATTTTCAATTCGAGGGCCGACTTCACTGGCGCGATCTTCGGTGACCTTGCCATCTTCGCCGGTGCCGCCTTCGGTGAGGGGGTCAACTTCGACCATGCGACCTTTGGCGACAGGAGCAAATTCACCGGAGCGGCCTTCGGTCCCGGGGCCGTTTTCAGTCACGTCCGTTTCAAAGGTGCCGTCGAATTTGCAGGAATGTCCGGGCAGCAACTGGCTTCGGATTCTGAGGCAACGTTGCGTGTGATGAATGAGGAAGCCCGCGCCGCGCTCGAAGAGCGGCATAAGGTGTGGGGGAAATTCTATGGCTCCGGGCCGGACCGCTTCTTGAGCATATCGTTTGCGAACGCGCGCTTCTTTGGCGAAGCTGATTTCTCGGGCCGGTCGTTCGAGACGATCGCCGATTTTACCAATGCACGCTTCTACTACCCGCCGGATTTCGATGCCGCGAGCCATCTCGACCGGATCGATTTCACCGGCGCCGATATTGGTTTTGTTCGCCCCGGCCGTCCACATTGGACTTCCAAAACTGCAGTTCCAATTCGCCTGCGCGCCCTTCGAAAAATCGCGGAAGAAACAAAGAACCACGATCTTGAACGCGACCTCTACATCGAGGAACGCAAAGCCGAGCGCGGCGTCTATCTGCATCAATTACTAGGACGAGAGGAACTCAAGAAGAACCTAGAAGATATCAATCAGCAAAAAAAGCATGTCTGGCTGGAGTGGCGGCTCCAGCGCAGGGCGCGCAACGCGCACTGGCTCAGGATTCTCGCCAACCCCGACATAATGGCGCGGCTCATCACCCACATCCTCTGGATCTTCGTCATGGGCGTCTATTGGGCGCTTGCCGATTATGGCCGCAGCTTTTTGCTGCCCATCGAGTGGCTCGTTGCAAGTGTATTTTTCTTTTACTGGCGTTATGCCGCGATCCTCACGCCGCTCACGCCGAAGGTGGGCGAGCTGAACGCGGACAAATATGAGCGAGCGGTGGAGATGCTGGCGCTTGGCAACGCCGTGCCTTTCGTCGGCCCTCTCACCATCGACAGCAAGATTAAGGAATTTCTATTGTGCCCGGGCGGCGCTGCCAATTGCCTGCCCGTTCCCTCGGAAAACTATCAATTGCTGGTGCTCGGGCAAAATACCCTTTCGATCATCCTCGTTTTTTTCATCGGCCTCGCCTTGCGCAATTATTTCAAGATCAAATGAGCCCGTTAAGGAGGCCACTCAAAAGCTTGCACAGAACCTAAGCCCTCATCCTTGTAACTTGGAGGCGACCATTGGTGATAGGGTAGCACCAGCGGTGGCGGACGGGAGACCGGCTCACCCAGGGGCAGAAAAGCCCATTCCTCAGCTCGGTTCCCCGTCCGCCTCCTGAGCTTGCCGAAGGGCCATTGAACCCGAACAGTCGCTTGGGCCGCAAAGCAAGCCCGGTTGCGCAAGGAAGGGTGAAGATGGACGCCATCGTTGTAGGGATCGACGTTTCGAAGGACAAGCTCGATATTGCGCCTGCGGAACGGGGTTTGGCAGGACTCTATACGGCCGCATACGGCCGCCAAGGGCGAGAAGGCCTGGCCGCCTCTGGCGATGTTCAAAGCGCTCTTGCTTGCCACTTGGTATGATCTTTCCGATGTGATGCTCGCCGAGGCGCTCTCGGACCGGGTGAGCTTCCG
>JBOHJT010000107.1:0-10555 GCA_050728715.1 Methylocella sp. | reverse complement strand
GCGGCACACGCTTGCCCTCGGCATTGAGCGCATCGGCTTGGTTTCGCTCCGCATTCCCCTCGCGGTCGCCGTTGTGGCGGCCGCGCTCGCGATTGCCGCTGGTTTCGGCGTCGCAAGGCTCAAGGTAGACGATTCGCTCAGCCAATTGTTCCGTTCGGACACGCCGGAATTCAAGCAGTACGAGGAGGTGACGCGGCGTTTTCCGTCGAGCGAGTTCGATGTGCTCGTCGTCATCGAAGGAAAGAAACTGCTCGCGCGCGAATCGGTCGAGAAGCTGCGCGATCTCGTCACCGACCTTCAGCTGATCGACGGCACGCGAGGCATCATCTCAATTTTCTCGGCGCGTCAGCCGCCGGAAAACGGCGCGGTTCCGGCGCCGCTGTTTGCAGATCAGCTGCCTGAAGGCGCCGCTTACGATACATTGGTCCGTCGCGTGATGGGCAATGAGATCATCCGCGGCAAGCTTTTGTCGAACGATGGCGAACTCTCCTTGGTCGTCCTCGCGCTCGTTCCGTCCGTCGTTGAGAGCAATCGGCTGAGCAATGTCGTCGGCGATATCCGCAAGACGATGGCGGAAGATCTCGCCGGCGCGGGACTGAAGGCGGAACTTTCCGGTGTTCCGGTGATGCAGCTCGAGATCCGTAATGCGGTCGAGCGCGACAGGATAATCTACAATACGATCGGGTTCGCCGCCGGCTGTCTCATCGCCATCCTTTTTTTCCGCCGCGTTTCCTTCACGATCATCGCGGCTGGTCCGCCGCTAATCGCGATATTATTGGCGCTCGGCGCGCTCGGCTGGCTCGATTTCCGCCTCAATATGTTCCTCAACGTGATGACTCCTCTCATCATGGTGATCAGCTTTTCCGACAGCATGCAGCTTACCTTCGCCACGCGAGACCGGTTACTCGCGGGCGAAAGCAAATTCGAGGCCTTGAACCATGCGATTTTGATCGTCGGGCCAGCTTGCGTTCTGACCCATGCGACGGCGGCTCTGTCCTTCGTGGCCTTGCAGTTTTCCAGCTCGGACCTGATACGAAGCTTTGGCGAGGCGGGCTTCATCGCGACGATCATTGCGCTGGCCGCTGTCCTCGTTCTCATGCCGCTTCTGGGTGTCCTATTGTTGCGCGGAGAGAGCACGTTCGCGGCCCAAATCGCCCGCTCGGATTTCGGGGTCGAGGCGCTGAGGCGGTTTTGCGGCTTTGTCGCCGCCCGCATGGTCCGCCGTCCCGGGCTATACAGTCTGGTCGGCTTCCTGGTTGTCGCCGGGCTTGGTCTCGGCTTTGCCAGCCTCGAGCCGAGGTACCGGCTCGCCGATCAAGTCCCGGACAAGCAACAAGCGGTAGCCGCAAGCAACCGTCTCGACGCCAAGCTAACCGGTGCGAATCCGATCGACGTCCTGATCGAATTTCCACGCGGCGCATCGCTCTACGCGCCGGAAACTCTCGAAGTTATCGCCAAGGTGCATGCGATTCTCGAGAAACAGGAGGGCGTCGGCAACGTCTGGTCCCTGGAGACATTACGCCGGTGGCTCATCGAGGCGGGCAAACCAGGCGCCGGCATCCTGCGGCAATATGTCGGCATGTTGCCGGAACATTTGACGCGGCGCTTCATTTCGGCGGGGCAGGATGCCGTTGTCGTGGCTGGCCGCATACCGGATGCCGATGCGAGCCAGCTCCTTCCCGTCGTCGACGCATTGGATAAATCGTTCGCGCAGGTCCGCGCTCGTCACCCTGGCTACAGGATTTCGGTGACGGGTCTTTCGGTTATAGCCGCGCGAAACAGCGCCAATATGATTGAAAAATTGAGCCGCGGCTTGACGATCGAGTTCGCGTTCGTCGCCGCGTTCATCGGCGCCGCCTTCCGTTCATTCGTTGTCATGCTGGCGAGCATCCTTCCGGGGATTTTCCCGGTCGTTGCCTCTGGCGCCTTTCTCCGCGTGATGGGACAGGGCCTGCAGTTTGCAAGCGTCGTGGCGCTGACCGTCTCGTTCGGACTGGGGTTGAGCGCCACAATTCATTTCCTCAACCGTTTGCGTCTTGAGGACGACCCGGGCCAGGATCCCGGAGTAGCTGTCGAACGGGCAACCATGCTCGTTGGCCCTGCCCTAATTCTCACTTCGGTGGTCCTTGCTTGCGGATTGGTGGTGACGGTCTTTTCCGACCTGCCGTCGCTGCGCCTCTTCGGTTGGCTGAGCGCTTTCGCCATGATCGCGGCACTGACCGCCGATCTCTTTATTTTGCGGCCGACGGCCACGTTCCTGCTTAGGCTTGCCCGCCGCGCCAGATCACGGCGCGACGAGCGACGGGTGGCCGAGAGATAGCGGATCCTATCCTTTGCGCAGAGCGATCGACACGGCAGCCACATCGGTGTCGCCTTGTGGCCTTATCGTGAGCGACTGCTTGTCGCCGTGTGTCCGCATGTCGAGACGGGCCGTGAAGCCGGCGCCAGCCACATTGGCCAAGATCTCCGCACCGTTTGCGCGGCCGGAAATATTTCCCGACAAACCGCGGGTCGTCTCGGCCCAGGAGCCGGAAAGCGAACCGCCTTCGGAAATGACGTTGCTGCTGATTTCCACCCTGTAGCTATCGCTCGCGCAGCGCAGAGTTTGCTCAACGGCCTTGCCGGTGGCATTAACCGTATAGGCCGCCTTGCAGCGAATCCGTTCGGTGGCGCCATTTGTCATGGTGATGGTGCCGGCACCGGACCAGCGCCCGGAGAAGCCGAGGAACGGTCCGACTGAACCGGCCTCCGCTTGAGCCCGCGCCGAATTGAGCAAAATAGCCGAGGCAAACAGCGCCGCTTTGAGGCAGTTCGCCGACAGTTTCAAAAAAAAGCGAGCCATGAATTTCGGCTTCTAAAATGTCGAATGCGTCAGGCAAGATTACATTGGCTCGCCGACCCAATCAGGCAATAGCCCAGGCATCGATTTTTCGCCGGTATTCTTGCTTTCGTTGCATGGTTTGACGCCGAATATCCGTTAGGATCATCATGGAGGAGCGTGGCGTATCCCCGCGACGCAAACCGTCGTGTGAAAAAGATCCTTACGTAAAATTCAACCGGGGCTTCGGCCGCGCCTTAAGACGAAACCCTGCCTTTCGATTGGACAAGCCCGAGCCCGAAAATGGTGGCCGACAGCGAGGCGATCGCCGCGCCCGAGAGGCCAACGTTGACGAAAGCAAGGTTTATAAGTGTGACAAGACAGGCACCCGCCGCCGCCGCGTAGAACCAGTCGCGGCCACGGCGTGAAGCGCCGAGCAAGAGCACGAACACCGCGAGCGACGCCGCCACGACGGAAATCCAAAGCGTCGCCTCGCCCATCTCGATCGAAAGCTTTGCCGCCGCCGTAACGGCTCCAGCGGCGCGAGAGCCGGTGTTTCTTGCCTGATAGATCGGCAATAATGCGCCGAAACTGCCGGCCCCGTCACCGAAAAAAGGTGCATCGCTCAGGAGGCGCTGAGTAAGTTCGAGCTCGGCCGTGTCTTTTTTTACGAAGGCGAATCGCGGGTCCGCGTCACTCGCCGCCGCCGTCGCCAAGGCAGCAGCGAAAAAGGCCGCCGTGACGCCAATCGCGGCGGCGCCCAAACGGCCGAGCGCCCAGCGGCGAATCATGACGGCGGCGCAGAACGTCATGAACCCGGAAGCCGCCGCGAAGGTCAGGGAACCGGATCTTGTCGCGGCGACCGCGCCCGCGCAGATTAAGAAAGCGGCCAAGCAGGCAAGCGATGCAAGTTGAAATCTCTTTTGGGTTTGGCCGGGATTGAACCGGCGTGTCTCGTGACGCTCAAGGACGAGGAGGGCGCAGGCGGCCGAAAGGGTTACGCCAAGACACGCACAATCGAGCGCTTCCTCGCGCATCGCGAGGACGTTGAAACCGAAAAGATCATGCAAGAGCGCAGCAAAAGAAATCAGGACGGCAGACGCGGCCGTAGCAATCAAAACCGACTCGGCCCGCTCGCGGTTGATCGCGACCGCGGCCGCCAGCAAAATCGCGCCGATGGCGGAAAGATAGCGCGCCAAAGCGATCGCCGTGGCGCCGATGTCAACACTGACGCTTCCAACAACCCCATGGGGGAACCCGGCGCTTACGCTCGTCCAGATCGGGTTTGCCAGAAACGGCAGCGGCAACATTTGCATGATCATCAAAACCGCGGGGAAAGCAGCGATAATGACGAAGGGCCGGGAAACCACCGCGGACATATGCTGGGCCTCGCCCGGCGGCAATTTGACTGAAACGAGAATAAGTCCGGCCGCGAGCAGCAATGGAACGAGACAAGGAATAATAGGTCCATCCACGGTAACGATCGCTGGACAAAGGCTGAGAACACCAAGGAGGATGGCAAGCGCGAGGGACATGGGTTTTGCTTTTGTCTGGAAAGAAATGAAACTGGCCTAACTCCGCCTTGACACTGTAAAGGCATCCGCGCGTCACGGCGCGCGCCGGCAAAAGCTCGGCTCCAATTGTTATCCCCAGTTTTCTTTCGTCCGCAAAGAGATGCGCCGCTTCAAACGCCCCGACGCCTGAACGTATCAAGTTCTTGCATGCGCCAAAAGCACATCGATATAGGCGCCGGGGCTGTGGCTGCGTGCGAAATCCTGAGCGCGCTCCGCCGCGCGCGCCTTGCAAGCCGGAAGACGCGGCATGAGGCGGGCGATGGCGGCGGCCAAAGCCTCGCTTGTGTGCGGCTCGAAAACCTCGCCTTCTACTTGATCGTTCTCGACGCTGGTTCCGGCAAACGTGCCTCTTGATGCGATGACGGGACGTCCGGCGGCAACCGATTCAGTATAAATGCCTGAAGCGCGCATGCCAAAAGTGACCGGGTCATGGGGCAGCAACATCACGTCCGTCCGGTTGGTCCAGGCGACGTAGTCGTCGCTTGAAAGCACCCCTTCCAGGAGGCGCACACCTTGCAACGCGCGCAAGGCGGCTTCCGCTTCGATCGTGTGTTTTGTCCAGCCGCTATTATGAATCTGGACGATGAACTCGGCGTCGACCCCGTCACGCTGGCAAAGCTCGATCGCCCCGGGCAAGAGGTGAAAACCCTTATCGTATCTCGAATCACCGAAGAATCCCATGCGAACAGGGCCGTTCATTGTTCGTTGCGGTCCCGAAGCGTCAAAAGGGATCGGCAAAATGTGCGTCTGGATGCCAAAGTCCTTGCGATACAATGTCCGTATGGCTTCGTTTTCCACGGTAAAGAAGAGAGAGCGGCCGATCAGGGGCGCCGCCAGCTTGAAGGCGGCGCGGTAGTATTTTTCCCCATGCGCCGCAACTGCCCCCCAGGACAGAAAGCTTGGCGGAAGCATCAAATTGCAGACGACGCAGGGAGCCTGGTCGCGCGGCCTACCGCGCAAGAAGCGAACCAGCCCCAAAATCTGGTTTTGCGTAATCGTCATTACAACTATGAGATTGTCCTTCTGCCAAACGTCCGCCGGCAGCCCTTCGAGATCCTGCTCGAAGGATTCGTTGAGCTGCTTCCATGCTCGGCGTTCAGAGAAGTAGGGTGAGCCGCCGGCTGGAGCGCCACGAAAAATCGCTGCGAAGGATCGCAGCCACTTCTCGCTCGAAGAAAACCTCACGCACTCATAAGGCGAGCGGACGAAATGCGGGATTGCGCCGATTTCGGCTTCGATCGACGTATCGAGGCCGATCAAGCCGAAAATGCGGTACCGTATTTTCCGCCGCGCCAAGGCCCCGGACACCGCCTTGTCGAGCATGTAGTGATGCCCTGCCTTGTTCACCAATCCGCTGTCGATGAGGATGAGTTCCAAACGCTGTCTCCTCAACCGGACGATCTGTTGGCAAACCACCCCATGATGCTCAGGCGCCAATGTTCCGCGCGAAAGGCCTTGGTGCCGAAAATCGGCGCGATGCACATCGGCCAACGCTGACACAGCCACGGGCCCCTGTAAAAGCGAACCAGGACACGGTAATCAAACCCCGCCCGGGCATAGATCTTTGCGGCCTTGGCGCGCGTTTCGATTTCAGCGGGCGAAAGCGACGCGTCGACTTCGGCGCGATAGCCTGCCACGTCCTCCGAAAGCTGGCCCGCCCGCACCCGAAAACAACCCAGGATTGCATCGACGACCACGAGATCAGTTTGTCTCGCAAAACGCCGCCAGAGATCGAAATCACCGGCAAGCCGGAAATTCGGATTGACGCCACCGGCCGTTTGCCATAATCGCGGCCGCCAGAACGTGGATTCTTGTTCGATGCAAGTGTGCACGAATCGGCCGTCGAAAATACCTGCGGCTATGGCTTTTCGTGGAAAAGGAATGAGCGGCGGCGGCATGCACAGCATCGGCCCAGCTTCGCTGAGCACGGTCGTCCGCCCTGTCACCCAGTCGATATCCGGGAAGTCTCTGAAAATCTCATCGACCGTCGCGAGGGCGCCAGGTTCGAAACGGTCGTCGGAGCCGATCCACGCCATTGCATCTGCATCGCCATAGGCATCGGCGGCAAAGCCGCGATTGACCGCGTCGTAGAGGCTCCGGTCGGGGGCGCTTGCGAATGAAAACTCGATGCCTTCACAAAAGACCGGGAAATCGTGCGCGAGGCGGGATTTCCACGCCGCCAAGATCTCCAATGTCCGGTCTTTCGACCCGCCGTCCTGGACGTGATAGCGTATCGTGAAAGGGCCAGCCTGGCTCACAACGCTCAGAATCGACTGATCGAGGAATTTCTCGCCGTTGAAAACGGGCGTCACAATCGCGAAGTGCATTGACTTGTCTATCCTCTTGCAAAAACGAAATTGCGAGCGTTTGTCATCGGAAGCGCCTTGCCACTACGTTCCTCATCAAGAAGCCCCGATCGGCGCCCACATTTCCCGTGGTTGCTTTACTATCGCACTGACGAAAGCGGCGCAGCTCGCCGCTGTCAAGCTCCTCACGCGAAAATCGGCGTCCAGCAGGCTTTGAAGCTTGGCCGTTGAACCGGCCCGCTCAGTCGCGATGTCGAGTAGCCGTCTCTTTATGTGGTTGCGGGTTCGCTTGTTTGGGTCCGCGCAAACCAGCGATAGACCTCGTTAATGCCCTCTTCGAGGCTTGTTCTTGGCCGCCAGCCGAGAGCGGCCAAGCGGCTTGAGTCCATCACTCTGTGTGGCGTGCCGTCGGGCTTGGCGGTATCGAAGACGAGTTTTCCTTCGAATCCGGCGACGCGGCCAATTGTCCCGGCCAGCTGGCGGATGCTTACGCCAGAGCCGCCGCCGCAATTGATTGGCTCGCCGCCGTCATAGCGATCGATCAGAAACGCCACGGCATCGGCCAAATCATCGGAATAGAGAAATTCCCGCAAGGGGGTCCCCGTGCCCCAGACGACAACCTCTGTCTCGCCGGCGACCTTGGCCGCATGGAATTTGCGGATAAGGGCCGGCAACACATGGCTCGTCGCTAGGTCGAAATTGTCGTTCCGGCCATAGAGGTTGCATGGCATGACCGAGATGTAGCGTCGGCCATATTGCCGCCGGTACGCCTGACACAACTTGATGCCGGCGATTTTCGCGATCGCATACCATTCATTGGTTGGCTCGAGCGGACCCGTCAACAGCGCTTCTTCCTTGATCGGTTGCGGCGCGAATTTCGGATAAATGCAAGACGATCCAAGAAAGATCAGCCGCTCAATATTGGCCAGATGCGCGGCCTGGATGACATTCGTCTCTATCGCGAGATTCTCGAACAGGAAATCGGCTGGATAAGAGTCGTTGGCAAGGATTCCGCCAACCTTGGCGGCGGCGAGGATGATAACGTCTGGCTTGGCCCAGGCCACCCATTGCCGGACGGCTTGCTGCTCGCGCAGATCGACATTTAGACGATCCACGGTCAGGATTTCCACCTCTTCCTTGGCGAGGCGGCGCAGGATCGCCGAGCCGACCATGCCACGATGGCCAGCGACCCAGATGCGCCGCCTGGTCCCGGCATTGGCCGCGAGGTTAGCCATGAAATATTCCTTAGATCCGGCCGCGTTTCTTCATCACGGTCAAGTCGCTCGCGACCATTTCCGACACCAGCCGCGAGAACGTAACCGTGTGTTTCCAACCGAGTTTTTTGAGCGCCTTCCCCGGATCGCCGAGAAGGTAATCGACCTCGGTCGGACGAAAGTAACGCGGATCAATCTCGACAATAATCCGGCCGCTATTTTTGTCGAACCCTTGTTCGCCGGCTCCTGATCCCCTCCAGCCGATCGCAACGCCAATTTCGGCGAAGGCGCGCTCGACGAATTCGCGCACGCTGTGGGCATCTCCCGTCGCCAAGACATAATCGCCTGGCTCGGGCTGTTGCAGAATCCGCCACATTCCATCGACGTAATCCCGCGCGTGTCCCCAATCGCGCTTGGCATCAAGGTTGCCCAAAAAGAGCTTGTCCTGAAGACCCAAATGGATTGCCGCGACCGCGCGGGCGATTTTCCGCGTCACAAAGGTCTCGGCCCTGGTAGGACCTTCATGATTGAACAGGATTCCGTTCGAGGCATGCATGCCATAGGCTTCCCGGTAATTGATCGTGATCCAGTAAGCGTAGAGCTTTGCGGCGGCGTAAGGCGAGCGCGGATAAAATGCCGTCGCCTCGTCTTGCGGAGAAGCCTGCGCCTTCCCATACAACTCCGATGTCGAAGCCTGATAGAAACGGGTTTTTTGACAAAGGCGCAGGATGCGGATCGCTTCGAGAAGGCGAAGCGTGCCAAGCGCGTCGGCATTCGCGGTATATTCCGGGGTCTCGAAACTCACCTGGACGTGGCTTTGCGCGGCGAGATTATAAATTTCGTCGGGCTGAACCTCCTGAACGATGCGAATGAGATTCGTCGAATCGGTGAGGTCGCCATAATGCAAGAGAAAGTTAACGCCGGCCTCATGCGGGTCATGATATAGATGATCGACACGGTCGGTGTTGATCAACGACGACCGCCGCTTGACGCCGTGGACGATATAGTCTTTTGAAAGGAGGAGTTCGGCGAGCAGAGCACCGTCCTGCCCGGTGATGCCGGTGATCAAGGCTACTTTTTTTGCAGCCATGCGAGACAAAAACCTCAAACTCGCGCCCAGGCGAGAGCGGACATGGCAATGTCGTATATAGCAATCCAACGCCAACACAAAAGCAATGTTCGCGGGTTGCAGCGACGGCCAGAAGGCTCGAAGGGCCCGACCGCCGGCGGCCTTGCTCGCGGTCTGGGTCTCGGCCGCGCGGCCATGTATCGAATGATCCGATTGCTTGGCGCCGCCACCTTGAGTGCGACAGCGGCGCGTTCCAAATAGCCGTGCTGGCCGATCCACTCGGTGCGGTAAAGGATCAACCCAGTCTTCCCCCCGGACACATCGGCCGCCTAGTTTGCGGTATCCATTTTCATGGCGTAATCTTCACCCGTGCGTTAACATCAAGGCTACGGTCGGCCTTGCTTGCGCGATGCGCCGCATCATTTGCGGCCTCCGGGGCACGCTTCCAGGCTTGGGTCATGAACTCAGGCCTTCGGGTCCGACATTTGACTCAACCCTCTATATCATCCGCCATTTCATGCGATCCCGATTACAGCAATGGATCCCTGTGCTTTGTTCATGGTTTTCTCAAAAGCTCCGCCAACTTCTTCAATTCGGGCCAATTCGCGAACCGTGTCAACCAACGGAAGGCCCGCCTGGAGAACAACGCCTCGATCCGCTGCCGTAGTGACTCTCGGTCGGATGCCAGTTGCTTAAATCTTACGAGCTCGGCGGTTTCGAACCCGTCGTGAATGTTTGGCGCCAACCGGAAAGCGTGACGCAGCTCTAGGTCCTCCTCCCGCAGGTAGAAGTTATTCAGCCCGTCGAACCAGACTTTATGATAATTGGCCTCACTCAGGATCGGCTCCCAGATTTGCCAATTCTCTTCTTTGAAATTGACTACCGTAGACGCTCAACGCGGGATCAGGATCCTCCAAATAGTCCAGAAGCCCGTAACAATACACGACGTCGAAATTTCCGGTTATATCGTTCCACAGCGATGTCCACGTCGCCCTGAACAAGTTTGAGCGCGAAGCGTTGCTGTAGCTGGAAGCCTCGAGTGCCTGCATTCCGACCCGGAGTTCCTATTTGAAACTTTGATCTTTTCCAACAATCAATTTTAATGATAACAGGATCCGCCTATCCTTGCCGTGACGACGGCGTTTGGACGAGCTCCATTCCCGGCAACCCGCCGCTCTTGCTAATAAGGTTATCTGGATGTTCACTCCCGACTTTTCCAAAAAAGAAAAGATTGTAAAATCTGATGGAAGCATGGAACCGGTTCATATCGCTGTATGTTTCGACGAACATATGGAATTGCCATTTCTTGCTTTAGCTGAATCTCTAAGATATTCGATAAAGAACATGTATAGAACACTTATTATTCATGCAATATACATAGATCGGCTTTCAGAGACCGTATCTCGTCTCACTTCACACAACTCAAATAATTTCATTGTAAAGTTTATACGTGCCAATATAGACTTACATACTCTTCCCCTGCGAGATGTTTTCACACATACAACATATACGCGGTTATATTTACATATAATACTGTCAGATGTACATAAGGTAGTATATTTGGATCCTGATAC
>JBOHJT010000106.1:0-10781 GCA_050728715.1 Methylocella sp. | reverse complement strand
GCCATGGGCCGTCATGCACCAACACGTCACGCACAACAAATGCCACGCCACATGAGGCGAACTCGCCGACGCGATCCTCGGTTTCCCGCGTGAAAAAGTCCCGAAAAACCGGGGAAAGCTCCGTGATTCGGTCACCGGCAGCTTTCGCGTCATCTCACCCAAGGATTTTCGGGTTGTGACGTAAGCGGGGTATATTAAACTTGGTTGAAAAATTAAACTTGGTTGCAAAGCCGTCGCCACACTGCCTCCCACGAAAACGTGATTGCGCCAAATTGAGTCAACTACGAGAGATCGTCCTTTAGCCGTTGGAAAAACGCCTCAAGCACGTCGCGCCGTAAGACGTAGCTGGCGAATTTGCCCTCCCGGACGACCTCCACCAGCCCCGCTATTTCGAGCTCTTTCATGTGGTGGGAGAGCGTCGCCGGGTTGATGCCCATGCAGTCGCGCACCGTGCCGCAGGAGATTGCGTCCCGGCCTTCGCCGAGACGCTTCAAGATTTCGTAGCGGCGTTGATCGCCCAGGACCTTCGCGATCAGAAGAACTTGATCCTCCGTCAGCGTTTTGCGAGCCCGTTTCGACATCCCCGCACCTTCGAGCATGACCGCTTCAAATTGAATCGATCATGCTCGCTTTTCTATCGGCGGCGCAGTCGCATCGCAAGAGCGTGATCGCCTTAGCGCAAGCCGCCAGAAACCACCAGCGTATCGCCCGTGACCCAACGCGAATCGTCCGACGCCAAGAACACGGCCACGGGTGCTATATCGTCCGGCCGTCCGATTCGTCCGAGCGGTGTCAGCCCGACGAATTGCTTCTCGAAATCGCCGCCGACGATGCCCGCGGAATGTGTGCCTTCAGTTTCGACCACGCCCGGATTGATCGAATTGACCCGGATTTTCCTCGGCCCCAACTCCTTCGCCAGCACGCGCGTCACCGCGTCGACCGCGCCCTTCGTGGCGGTGTAGACGACGGAATTCGGCGGATTGAGCTCGGTCGCCGCGGAGCTGATATTGATGACGCTTCCACCCTTGTCGCCAAAAAGCTTCGCCGCCTCCCGTGTTGCCAGCAGCAATCCCAAAACGTTGATGTTGAAATGCCGGTGAAATTCCTCTTCCGTGACCCCTTCGAGCGGCAAAAGACTATAGACGCCGGCGTTGTTGACCAGAATGTCCAGCCGGCCGTACGCTTGCTTCGTCTCCGCGAAGATTTGTTTCACATCCGCCGCTTTTGCCACATCGCCTTGCACCGCGATTGCCTTGCCGCCCTTGGCTTTAATGTCCGCGACGACGCGATCGGCGCCATCCTTGCTCGAGGCATAGTTGATGACGACCGCCGCGCCTTCCGCCGCGAAACTTTTGGCGATTTCCGCGCCGATGCCTTTTGACGCGCCGGTCACGACCGCTATTTTACCAGACAATCTGCTCATGACTTTACCATCCTTCGAATTTCACGTCACTTCGATAATTTTGCAATTATCGAACGATCGGACTTAGGTAAGCCGGCGCGGCAGGTCTTTCAAGGGCACGCTGGCGGCGGTATTGACGATGGGCTCGAGCGTCAGCTTTTAGGAGCTAGGGCGATGGCGCGTTCATTATGGGCCGCCGATTTGATCAGCGCGGTGAGGCAGGGAATGGAGAACACCAAAATGCTTCGTGAAAGCGACCGGCCTCGGTTACACTGTCACAGATTGATCCTCGCTTACCAAATATAAAAGGGTGAAGGAAGGTTAAGGTCCGCTTCGGGTCACCAGCCGAAATTCAAAATGACCCGCTACCCATAGGCTTCGGGGCTTGCAAAATCGGCGCTTCCGGCTCGCGCCCCTTGCCGCACGCCACCGCAACTGCCCGCGCGAAGCAATCCGGGCGTTCACGCCCGGCACTTTGGCACGGGCGTGGCTGCCCCGGAAAATGACGGAAGAGGGCGAGCCCGCATGGAAACATTACTCAATCATCCGGTCGAATTCTGGCTCGGATTCGGCGCGTTGCTTATCGTGTTCGAGGCCATTACCTCGCCCGGTCTTGGCCTGTTTCTTGCCGGGATCGGGGCGTTGTGCACTGGCCTTCTTGTCCAAGCAGGTATCGTCGGCGAACGGGCCTTGGGCGCGCAGGTGGCCTGGTTTCTCGGCCTGACTACGTTCTGGGCGGCGGTGCTGTGGAAGCCGCTTCTGAAGGTCCGCATGAAAAGCAGGCACAAGGACGGCATCGAACTCAATAACATGGTGGGAGGCACCGCAACCGTCGGCGAACTCGGCCTCAAACGCGGCCAGATCGGACAAGTGACCTGGTCGGGCACGCTCATGAATGCCGAGCTTGAGGCTTCGGCGCCTGTCGAATCGCTGCCCGCCGGCGCGCTCGTGGTGATTAAGTCTGTCTCCGGCACCACACTTACCGTCATCCCTAAATAGGAAATTTTGTCATGGAATTCACGACTCTTTTTGCTCTGGTCATCACCCTGATTGCAGCCATTACCGTATTCAAGGGTATGCGGATCGTGCCACAGCAATCGGTCTGGATTGTCGAAAAGCTCGGCAAGTATGACCGCAAGCTCGAACCGGGCCTCAACATCATCATCCCTTATATTGAATCGGTTCCCTACAAGCATTCGCTCAAGGAATACGCGGCGGAGGTGCAGGAGCAGACTGCGATCACGCGCGACAACGTCACTTTGCTGCTTGACGGCATCATTTACTTAAAGATCACGGATCCCGTCCATGCGTCGTATGGGGTGGCGAACCCCGTGTTTGCCGTAACCCAGCTCGCGCAAACCACCATGCGCTCGGAAATCGGCAAGCTCACCATGGACGCGACCTTCGAGGAACGCGAACGCCTGAATGCCAATATCGTCACCGCCATCAACGCCGCGGCGCAGAGCTGGGGCATCCAGTGCATGCGTTATGAAATCAAGAACATCAGCCCGCCGGCGAGTATTCTTAAATCCATGGAAATGCAGGTCTCGGCCGAGCGGCAGAAACGCGCGGTGATTTTAGAGTCCGAAGGCAAGCGCCAGTCGCAGATTAACGTGTCTGAAGGTGAAAAGCAGCAGGTGGTGCTGAAATCGGAAGCAGCACAGATCGACCAGATCAACCGCGCGCGCGGCGAAGCCCAGGCGCTGCTCATGGTGGCGGAAGCGACCGCCGGCAGTATCCGCCAAGTGGCGGCAGCCATCAACGAACCGGGCGGCCGCGAGGCCATCGAGCTTAAAGTGGCCGAGCAGTATGTGGATGCGTTCAAGAACCTGGCGAAGACGAGCACGACCGTGCTGTTGCCCAGCGACGCGGGCAATGCGGGTTCCATGGTCGCCCAAGCTCTGACCGTGTTTGACACCGTGCGCAGCCGCCGTGATTCCGCGCACGGAGGCTCTTCTATTGTGCCACGATCGCCTCCAAGCACACCCTGAAAGGGCGGGGATAAGAAGTATGGCTCAATGAAACCCTGTCATCCTTGTAACTTGGCGAATGCCGGTTGTGCTAGAGGTAAGCCCGCGTCGGCGGATGAGAGACCGTCTCATCCTGGGGCGGAAAAGCCCGCCGCCCGGCGCCAGAGCGGCCAGATCAATCGCCGGTTGCGCGCCCTTCACCCGCCAATCCGGCCGAAGGACAAGGCAAGAGCATTATCGGCGGTGGGGGGCCGCCCCGCGGCTCACCGCGCCCTCTTCGTGGCGGCCATGGTGGCGGCGCGCCACCACCCGCCGAAGAAGCGCCTTCACGAGCGGCTGGTTGATGCTGGCAAGGCAAAAATCCTTGATCGCGGTTGCTCGCAAGCTTGTAGTCCTGCTCAATGCGATCCTGCGCGATAAGAGACCTTGGCGTTTTTCATCGAAGCAGGGGCTGGCCCATGCCGGAGCATCGATCCGGCGGCGAGCAAAAGTCAGCGTCTCGCGGAGGTGTCAAGGCCGCAAGCCGCGAGTGGGAGCGCGCAAGCGCTCGCCTTGACGCGGCCGAAAGACACAGACATCGTCAAGCCGGGCAGATCGAAATCGCGCTTGACTTCCAACCCAGTCGCCGAGCGGAAGGAGGAGCGAGGTTCCAATGCGAGCGAAGCGATCCTGAGCACTTGCCGAAAGGGCAAGGCGAACGCCGTGGAAGCGAGCAATTGGAGAGGGGCTGCGTTAGCGGCCGACTCGAATGATGCGGCGCGCGGCCCCCGAGGCGCCTTCGCCCTTCGAAACAGCCCTCCGGGGTTCCTCGGGGAGAGGGCTTAGGTCCTGCGCAGCCTCTCAAAACAGGCTTTTTGGGAAAGACCGATGCCAACTAACCTCCGCCGCGCTGTCCGCGCGCTGATTTCCGTTTCCGATAAGTCCAGCCTCGCCGGTTTCGCGCGCGGTCTCGCGGGCTTTGGTGTTGAGCTTATCTCAACCGGCGGCACACGCGCCGCACTTACGGAAGCTGGGCTTGCGGCCCGCGAAATCTCTGATTTGACCGGCTTTCCGGAACTCTTGGACGGCCGGGTCAAGACCCTGCATCCAAAAGTTCATGGCGGGCTTCTGGCGATACGGGAAAATCCGGAGCACGAGGCGGCGATGCTGGCGCATGGCATCGCGCCGATCGATCTCCTCGTGGTGAATCTTTATCCTTTCGAGGCGACGATCGGCAGGGGCGCTTCCTTCGCCGATTGCATCGAAAATATCGATATCGGCGGCCCGGCGATGATCCGCGCCGCCGCCAAGAATTACAACGATGTCGCGGTCGCCGTGGAGCCCGGCGATTACGCCCAAATCCTCGGCGAATTGACGGCGCACGGCGGTTGCACGACCAGGAAACTGCGCCAAGAACTCGCGCAAAAAGCGTTTGCGTGCACCGCCGTCTATGACGCGGCGATCTCGAATTGGCTGGCAGTGGAAATGAGGCTTACCGCGCCAACCTATCGCGCGTTCGGCGGCAAGCTTGTTTCGCGCTTGCGTTATGGCGAGAACCCGCATCAGACCGCCGCTTTCTATACGGCTGGGGAGCATCGTCGCGGGGCCGCGATGGCACGCCAGGTGCAGGGCAAGGAACTCTCCTACAACAACGTCAACGATACCGACGCGGCTTTCGAGCTCGTCGCGGAGTTCGATCCGGCGCGGACCGCCGCTTGTGCGATCATCAAGCACGCCAATCCTTGCGGCGCCGCCGAGGCGGAAAATCTGGCCACGGCCTATGAGCTCGCGCTGCGTTGCGATCCGATCTCGGCGTTCGGCGGTATTGTCGCCTTGAACCGGAAACTCGATGCGAACGCCGCCGCGCTGATTGTGAAGATTTTCACCGAAGTCATCATCGCGCCCGAGGCCGACGATGCGGCCATCGAAATCGTCGCCGCCAAGAAAAACCTGCGTCTCCTCCTAACCGGCGGCCTGCCTGACGCCGGTGGGAAAAGTTTGACGTTTCGCGCCGTGGCGGGCGGGTTTCTCGCGCAAACCCGCGATAATGCGAATGTCGACGACATGGATTTGCGCGTCGTCACCAAGCGCGCGCCAAACGGGGTGGAATGGCGCGATCTCAAATTCGCCTTCCGCGTTGCCAAGCATGTGAAGTCGAACGCGATCGTCTACGCCAAGGGCGGCGCGACGGTGGGGATTGGCGCGGGCCAAACGAGCCGCGTCAATTCCGCGAGGATCGCGGCGATGAAAGCCGTCGAGGCCGCCAGGGACGCCGGCCTTCCCGAAAGCCTCGCCAAGGGATCGGTCGCCGCCTCGGATGCGTATTTTCCGTTCGCCGACGGCCTGCTTGCCGCCGCGGAAGCGGGCGCGACGGCCATCATTCAGCCGGGAGGATCGGTGCGCGACGGCGAGGTCGTCAAGGCCGCCGACGACGCCGGCCTCGCCATGGTGTTTACCGGGGTACGGCACTTCCGGCATTAACCAAGAATTGATTTCATCCACGCGGCGAGGCATGTCCCGTTGCCTCGCGCCCCCCAAACAGGGGTTGCAAAACCGCGCCGTACGCTCCCCATTAAGCCTCCGGAAACTTACGATTGCTAAACACCAACGGTCATACGGAGATGGACATCGTGCGTATCAGTTTTAGCGGCACCCTCGAAGGAGGCCGTGTCCTATATAACATTGGCAAGATCGAGGCTGCTTCCGCCTGGCATCCCGAAGATCGCGAGCCGCTGCAACACGATTGGCGGGAACTCATTTTGCGCGAGCTCATTCGCATGGCGGAAGATATCGACGCCGACGCCATCATCCGGGTCGGTTACCAAAACGGCGGCGCGGTGCGGATCGACGAGACCGGCGTGAAACTCAAACGCGTTGTCGCCACCGGCATCGCGGTCAAGGTTTCTTGCGCGGCCTAAACCCTACGTGGCTTGCGGGAATGCGATGGCAATGGTTGGGCCCTCGCCATGACCGGTGTCACTGCGGCGTTGCGACATCCTTGACCGACCGGCCAAAGGCGTCGACCTCGTCCCCGTAGTGCTCGCGCGTGAGCGGATCGACGATGGCGATTGGCGCCGTTACGACGAGGCCCGCCGCTTGACCAACCGAGGCCGCGGCGCCAGCGGTCGTCTGCAAAATACTTTCGCCGAGGCCGACCCTCGAATCCGTCAAGGTCTGGCCGCTTTCGACACGGCCGATGAGTTTGACTATCTGCGGGTTTTCGGCAAATGTTGCGTGACGCAGCTGATCTGGCGACGTAATGCCCGTCAGGTTGATGACGTGGATCCCTTCGCTTGCAAGCGTGCTTCTGCATGTTTCCTGATTTGCAGGCGGGCTTGCGCATGATTCCCGGTCCGGGTCGATCGACCCTAGCCTCGGCTCGCCCCAGATCTTCCGCGAAACCGCAAGCGCCTGGTCATCCTTCGCCGCGAGCAAGGTAAAGTGCGGCCTGCGCGCGCGTGGGCCCATCGCCATGATTTGCTCGCGAGCGAGATCGACGTCAACGTCCGGCGCCGCGAGTATAACGTTGCGGATTTTTCCTTCTACCTTGCCGTCCCGGATTGCCATCTGGCGCAATGCTTCGAGCGTCACCCAGTTTCCCATCGAGTGGGCGAGCACGGTTATCTCGCTAACTTCGCGATCTTTGGCGAGGAAGCGCAGGCCTTCCTCGAGTTGATCCCGTGAGTACGTGGCGCTCTCGTGGTCGTAACCATAGGCAAGTAACTTGCCCTTCGACGGCCAGGTGA
Source organism: Methylocella sp. (assembly GCA_050728715.1). Classification (GTDB taxonomy): domain Bacteria; phylum Pseudomonadota; class Alphaproteobacteria; order Rhizobiales; family Beijerinckiaceae; genus Methylocapsa. The sequence continues at coordinate 3,684 of JBOHJT010000106.1, read as the reverse complement.
AAAGGATGGGAACGACTTCCGCCCCCGAATCGTGGACGATTTGGGCGAAGCGGAAAACCGCGTCCTCGAAGCGGTTGTTGAAACCGTGGACAAACACCAGCACATGCCTATTTGGATTCTTTAGGACAAGTCTCCGGTATACGGCGAGCGCTTGATGTTTGTCGATGGCACTGGTGGGTTCAAGTGTCACGAAATCGGTTGCCGGATCGCCGGGAATTTGGCGGGGCAGCTGAACTTCCCCAATTTGGCGGACACTGTCGGGAGGGAGCGAAACTACGATATCGGCAAAATCCAACGCCGGTCCGCGAAAACCGGAAAACATCTCCGCGGGCGTTGTCCGCATGCGTGTCGTCGCGACCAGCATTTCGACTCGGCTGGCGCCTGGAGTAGCGGGCGCCTCCACGGGTATGAGAAAGCCTTTTGGGGCAGCGCAGCCGGCGAGACCAAAAACCGTCATAGCAACGATAAGCACGTGGCGCGGAGAAAGGCGCGAATCCCGAACGCAGGCCGCCAAGCGGCTGCGAAAGCCTGTTCGCCACGGCGATTGGGTGAAACGGCGCATCGGCCCACTTGTCCAAAAACCACCGCAATCAGGCAGCGCCGCCAGGGAAGCAACGTCAAGATAAAGTGAAAATGCGCGACTCTGGCGGCGCTCGCCCGTCGAGGACGCAGATCTCGTAAAACGTAAATAATTTCAGAAACTTATCTAACGTGGTCCAATTTTTCCAAAAATCCCGTGGTGAATTTTTTTCGCGGCGGGTTGCTGATTCGCCACAGATAGCATCGTGTTTCCGCTTGCGACAGCCGGCGCCTAGGCGATGCGGCGCGCGAGGCCACTCAGGACAGCGGGCTCGACTTCCTCGGTCCATACCTTGAAGCTCTTCAAGACGTGGGACCCAAACGACGTCGCGAGCGGGATGTCGGTTGCGTCACGGCCGCGCGCGACGGCGATACGTCCGATGCGCGGCATGTTATGGCGCGCGTCGAAGGTAAACCAGCGCCTATCGAGAAAGACTTCGAACCACGCATTATAGTCCATCGGAGCTGGGTCCGGCGGCACCCCGATGTCCCCCAAGAAACCATTGGCGTAACGCGCCGGAATGTTCATGCAGCGGCAGAAAGCGACCGCGAGATGGGCGAAATCGCGGCAAACGCCAATTCGCTCCTGATAGGCTTCATAGGCGGTGCGGGTGGCGCGGGCATATTGATAGCCGAAAGTCAGATGGTTGCAGACGAAATCGCAGATTGACTGAACCCTGCGCCAGCCGCGCGGGGCGGATCCGAACAATTGCCACGCGATGTCGCAAAGCTTGTCGGTTTCGCAATAACGGCTGCCGAGCGTAAAAACCAAGGTGTCGTTTGGCAATCGCTCGACCGCGATCTCCTCGGCATCGAGCTTGACCGGATCGGGCTGGCCGCTATCCTCGATGATGGCGTCGCGGCGAATTGTCAGATCGCCCGCGGGTGCGATAAACCGGCGAACATGATTGCCGAATGTGTCGAGATAAGTCGCCGTCGAAATCGCCGGCGTGGTCTCGAACGGCGTCTCGTAGCGGATATTTTGCGCCTGATCGCGATGCGCGTCGAGCAGACAAACCATCAATGCCGGCTCCGCGCAGTTGAACGTCAATTCATAGCCATATCTTATGAGCATGATTCAGGTTCCGGTTGAGTTGCGCGGTGCTGGCCTTGGCCCATTAGTTGCCGAGGATGCCGGCGGGCTCGTTAGAACGTCTGAGTGCCAAGCGGTTTCGCCGTTTCTTGCGACGAACATCGACTATTCGCGAGAAGCAAAACCGTTGGAGCCTCGGTTGGTTCCGATCAACTGGGCCAACGCATGATTTCTAAGGGAACCGCGCGGGATGTCGGCGGAAGCGTCGCTCTCACGAAAGCGACCCGTGCGGTTCTTCGAAAAGGCGGAGTGATCAGGCACCTTGCCGTCCAGACCGAGCCGGCAAATCCAGCGGTAGGCCAGATTGAGATGCAGCTCTTTGTTAGCCGCCGCTCCGAGCGGCATGCGCGGGCGCGGCGAATCACCGCAGGGCCGATACCCGCGAAACATGCGCGTATCGAAGCGGTCTCCCTTCTTGGCAATTCCGTCTCCCGAAGCGCGACGCGAACAATCCGGGCTGTCGCGTTCCCGGCCCCGCGATATCTTGCCGCGCGAACGTCGACAATCAGAAATCTATACTTATATCTCGCGGGCGCCACCCAATACCGCTTTGCTTCGTTTAAGCGGTCAACATGGAACGGCGAGAGGAGCAATCAGATGAGTGCTGATACCGGAGTGTCCTATCAATCGTGCTCAAACGGGCGCGGATGCTGGCATGGAGCGCCTTGGAAGCCCGTGGAAATCCTGGCGATGGTTGTGGGCTTCATCGTGTTCTGGCCGATCGGTCTCGCGGTCTTGGGCTGGAAATTCTGGCAGAAGAAATCCGGTTACCCCGGCGACATTATTTCCTTTGGACGAGAAAAGTGGGGAAAATGGGCGCGCGGTTCCGGCCGCTGGGGCTTTGCGGTAAATAATTGGGCCTCTTCCGGTTTTGGCATGGGCTCGACGGGAAATCGCGCCTTCGACGAATGGCGCGCCGCTGAACTCGCGCGGCTGGAAGACGAACGCCAGAAGCTCGCCGCCGCCGAGCGCGAATTCGCGGAATTCATGGAAAATCTCCGCCACGCCAGGGATCGCGAGGAGTTCGAGCGGTTCATGGATGCGCATAGAAACCGGCAAGGCCGCTAGGAGCGGCAGCGGCGGCGGGATGTCGCGGATCATGACGGCGATCCTGGGTCTCCTCGCGTACAAAGCGCTCAAGGGCAACGGCGGTCAGGCTGCTCCAACCAACCGATCCGGGTAACCCCTCCGACCGCAGGCCGCCGCCGCGACGCTGGCTCGAGGGATCGGTCGCATACCGCGGCGGCCGAGGCGACTCATTCATAACGGTCAATGGGTGGGAGCTAGGTTGGCCGTTTATTGCGACGGCCCACGCGCCCGGCCGTAAACAGCAAAAACGCTGGAGCGCAATTGGTTCCGCTCAAACGCGCGAGGTCCTGCTTCAACCCCGGCTTGGCTCAGCCCTTGTAGGCGAGAAACAGCGCGCCGCAGCCGATCAGGACGATGCCGAGCCAATTCGCCGCCGTCAGACGCTCGCCCAAAAATGCGGCGCCGAAGACCGCAACGAGAACAATCGACAGCTTGTCGACAGGCGCGACGCGGGAGGCCTCGCCGAGCTTCAGTGCGCGAAAATAGCAAAGCCAGGAAGCTCCCGTCGCGATGCCGGACAAGGCAAGAAAGGCATAGGTGCGTGTCGATATCGAGGCGAGCGGCTGATATTGTTTGGTGAGCGCGAGAATGGCGGCGAGGATGACGGCAATGACAAGCGTGCGAAACAAAGTCGCGAGATCGGAATTGATGTTGGCGACCCCAATTTTCGCGAAAATCGCGGTCAGGGCGGCAAAAACTGCCGACAGCAACGCCCAGAAAAGCCAAGACGCGGACAAGATCTTCACGTTACCCCGCTTTCGGGCGCCGCGAGCAAACCTGCCTGATGCTGGGTGATGAGGGCATCGATCACTTCATCTAGCGCTTCGCCGGTCATGACCTTGTCGAGCTTGTAGAGAGTCAAATGGATCCGGTGATCGGTAAGCCGCCCTTGCGGAAAATTATAGGTGCGGATTCGTTCGGAG
>JBOHJT010000105.1:0-10861 GCA_050728715.1 Methylocella sp. | reverse complement strand
CCTTACAAACCGTGCGTGATCTTAGCCATATATTTTCTAAAAATTGCGAGTGCTCAAACCCTACTTGGATCGCTGCCGTAATTAAACTGAGACACTACCGACCCATCATCCAATTTTTCGAACAGGCCTTCGAATGGGAGCAGATAACATACGTCTACTACCCGTACTTCTGGGGGCGGAAAAAGAACTGGGTGAAGGTAGTTAATAACCCGCCGGATCCTGACCCACTATTTCAGCAGTTTCTCACCGCCGGCGCGGCCCGTGTGCTCGTCCCCGTGCCACTGGCTTACCATGACAGCGTCATCTATTTGCTGCAGAATGGTAAAAAGGATTTGCGCGATAGGGTCTGGGGTGGCGGAGGTGCCCCGACCCTCGGAAGCGACCTCTACATCTCTATCGCCGAGGAGTTGCGGAACCAGACGGACGACCTTGCCGGGGCCAAGCCGGACCCGGATGTTGAACCTTGGGAATTCACGCTTCCGACGACGCTCGTTTGGCTACAGCCGGACGACAAGCTCCCTGTGTTCACGGTCTGAAAAATGGCGGACATTGAGCAGGAGCTCGGGCTCTTCTTTCCGTGGGGGTGCGTCTATCCGGTAGCGCAGTATGCGGAGAATCCCGTCGGAGAGAAATGGCAGCGCGATTACCATCCGAAGACCGGCGATTGAGCACGCGACTGCGCAGCCTCGCGAGAAGGACGCCCGGGTTGATGCGGATGCGGCTGACGTCCTCGGCAAGCGACGTCGCGCGCTCAGTGGTTCTGGTTCTCGATCGTCCAACGGTTGCGGATAGCGCTCGCGAAGGATGGGGCCGGTATTGGAACCTGCGACGGGGGATCAGGCATGAGTGGTATTAACGTTGATACGTTGTGCGGCGGCAATAAGGAAAAGGTGCCGCGCAACTCGGCCGTGCCTGAAATCGCACAACTGTATGCACTAGGATTATTTCGGGAAGATTTTCGGTCCCGGTATCCCGTTGGTGAGACTTTTAGCGAATGGGACCTGGTTGGCAGTACCAGCATCGGCACCGGCCGGTCCGCGTCGGACATGGTACTGAGACAGATCAAGAGTGATTTCAGAAACTATTATGCGAAGAATAAAACGAACCGAGCCAGGATAAAAGCAGGTGTGCCTGCATCTGGACTCGTCGAGGGACGCAGTGTCCGGGCTGATGGTCTCGGGCTTGCACTGGATCCTTTACAGGGCGCGCTCGTTGCCGAGCTCATGGAAGTCACGACCGACGACGAGGCCGATGACACACTCATAGAGGACATCCAGCCGAAGGTGGCGCTTCTGCGCGGCCCGATCAAAACCCTGGTGGAACGAGCGCTGAGTGAGGCGCGGATGGCCACTAGTTCAATGTTGCCGGACAAGTTCATCGCCTATGGGACGCCTTGGGTGATACCGGCACCGCTCGCAGTGGTGCCAATATTCCAGGACCCCAAGGCTATAACCCCGAACTCGAAATACAGGTGGATCTGTTTCGCGCCTACATACAAATATAGGCCGTTCCCATTTGGTGGGATGCTCGGCTCGACCGGCGAGCCGGAAATGGCGCCCGCGCGTGGCCTCATCGCTTACAGTTACCATCAAGCGAACACTCCTCAAGCCGTGCCCGAAGAGGTGGTTCAGCGTTTCAAAGAATGGTTAAAGCAGCAGCAACGCCGTTATCAGCGCCTCGAACTCCTACCATTGCCTGAAATGTCCCGTTACTGGCAGGATAATAACGATGATCTGAAGATCATGCTCAGCTTTTTGGCGTTGGCGACCGCTGCAGTCGTTGTCGTTGTCCTGGCGATCTATCTCGCACCCATAGTCGCAGGCGCGGCCGCTTCTGGGCTAACTGCCCTTGGGGCAGCGACGTCTATCGAAGCGATCGGCGCGCAATCAGCGGCACTGGTGGCTCTGATCTCCGCGACAGTCCCACAGACCATGACCTTTTCGCGCACCGCAGTCCAATCAGTAGCAAATCTCGATCCACAGTTGCGGATCGTCTTCTAGCAGCGAATGGCTTGAACGTGCTGCCATTCTCCCAAGCCGTGCTTGGCTACCCCTCGTTCGCCACATCGAACGCACCACGGTCAATGCCGCCGCCGGCGAGGATCGCGCGCTTTCCCGAATGATTGGGCGTGCCGACGACGCCTTCCTGTTCCATCCGTTCGACGAGAGAGGCGGCTTTATTGTAACCGACCGACAGGCGGCGCTGGATGTAGCTCGTCGAGCATTTTTTGTCGCGCAGAACGATATTGACGGCGCGGTCGTAGAGATCACCCGCTTCCTCGGCATCCATGCTGTTCGGCGCCGGCTCGTCGCCATCCTCGCCGTTCCCGTCGTCCTCGGTGATCGCGTCGAGATATTCGGGCTTCCCTTGAGTCTTCAGATGCGCGACGATCTTTTCGACCTCGCTGTCGATGACGAAAGGCCCATGTACGCGCGAAATGCGCCCGCCCCCCGCCATGTACAGCATGTCGCCTGACCCAAGAAGCTGCTCGGCGCCTTGCTCGCCCAAAATCGTGCGGCTATCGATCTTTGAGGTGACTTGGAACGAAATGCGGGTCGGAAAATTTGCCTTGATCGTCCCGGTAATGACATCAACGGACGGGCGCTGCGTCGCCATGATGAGGTGAATGCCCGCCGCGCGGGCCATCTGCGCGAGCCTCTGGATTGCTCCCTCGATATCCTTGCCGGCGACCATCATCAGATCGGCCATCTCATCGACGATCACCACGATGAAAGGCAGCACCGAAAGCTGCATCGCCTCGTGTTCGTAGATCGCTTCGCCGGTTTCTGCATCATAGCCCGTCTGCACCGTCCGCATGAGGGTCTTGCCCTTGGCGGCGGCCTCCGCGACGCGGGCGTTAAACCCGTCGATGTTGCGGACGCCGAGTTTTGACATGTTCTTGTAGCGCTCCTCCATTTCGCGTACCGCCCATTTGAGCGCGACGACCGCCTTCTTTGGGTCAGTGACGACCGGCGTCAGCAAATGCGGAATGCCGTCATACACCGACAATTCGAGCATCTTCGGATCGACCATGATGAGGCGGCATTCCCGCGGCTTCAGCCGGTAGAGCAGCGACAGGATCATCGTGTTGATGGCAACCGACTTGCCCGATCCCGTCGTACCCGCGACAAGAAGGTGCGGCATTCTGGCCAGATCGACGATGATCGGCTCGCCGCCGATTGTCTTGCCGAGCGCGATCGCCAGCCGGTGTTTGGTTTTCTCGAAATCCTGGGACCCGAGCAATTCGCGGAGATACACCGTCTCGCGCCGCTGGTTCGGCAATTCGATGCCGATGGCGTTGCGCCCCTGAACCACGGCGACGCGGGCCGAGAGGGCCGACATCGAACGCGCGATGTCGTCGGCAAGACCGATCACCCGCGAGGATTTGATGCCGGGCGCAGGCTCCAGCTCGTAAAGCGTCACCACTGGACCTGGCCGCACATGAATGATCTCGCCCTTGACGCCGAAATCCTCGAGCACGCCTTCAAGCAGTCTGGCGTTTTGGCCGAGCGCTTCCTCGGAGATCTTGTTCGCGGCCGACTTCCGGGGCTCGCCGAGGATGTGCAGCGGCGGCAAGATGTAGTCGTGCCGCGCCAGCCGGTCGAGCAACGAGGGCTGCACCTCCTTGAGCGCGCGCGATCCGGGCTTTAACGCGCCGGCTGCCGCCGCGATGACCCGGCGCGGCGCGTAGACGTCGCGATCCTGGTCCTGGTTTCGCCCCGGCGGAGTCCCCCCGCGTGCCGCGCGAACGGCGGGCGGGGCATAGGCGCTGGCGTCGAAATTGGACTCCACCGGCTCGGAGGGTGGCCAGCGCAGCGGCTCCACGGCGAGATCGAGCGGCCGCTCGAAGGCGCCTTCGGGCCGCCGCGCCGCCGCGGGCCAAGCAGGCGGCCGGGGCCCGCGCGAGCGTGCCACCGCCGCCTTTAGGCTGAGACCGGCATGAATGATGGCGCCGAGCAAAACGAGCGCGAAGCCCGGCTCGCCGGCGGCGTCCTGATCCTCCGGCTCCGGCGCGTCGCGGCGTTCCAGCAAAGGGCCTTCCTCGTCCTCGCCCAAATTCGTCGAAGCATAATCGCGCAGGCTGACGGAGGCCGAAAGGCAGAGGATCGCGCCGCCCGCCAGGATGGCGGCAAATAAAAGCATTCCGGAGCCGTGCCCGGCGAGCATGCGGCTGGGAACCGCGAGAATCGCATCGCCCACGACGCCTCCGAGGCCCGTCGGCAAGGGCCAGCGAGAGGTGACCGGAGCCAGTGAGGCGAGCCCCGCCGATAACACTCCGCCGCCGAGCCATAGCACCAGCCGGGCGTTTACCCGTTCGAGGCGGCGGGCGGCGACGAGCCGCCATCCCCAAAAGCTCGGCGGAGTAAGAAACGCAATCGCCGAAAGACCGAGCATTTGCATGACGAGGTCCGCGGCAACGGCGCCCGGCGCGCCGAGGAGGTTGCGGACCGGTCCCGAGGCCGCATGATTGAAGCTCGGGTCCTGGACCGACCAGGACGCCAAAGCCAAGCCAAGCCCCGCCGTCGCGGCGATTAGGCCGAGGCCGGCGGCCTCGGCGCCGCGCCGCAGCGCGAAAGCGCGCAAGGATTCCGGAATGCGATCGAGGGCCGTGAATCTTGCCGTTGTCCGCATTCTATCCCGCCGCCGTTGCGCCGCCAACTTTGCTTGGTCCTTCCGCCGGCCGCAACGCGCGCGAGCGATTTACGAACTTAGCGCCAGTCCCGCGGCAAAAGTCATGCGAAACAAAAGGCCAGGACTCGATTCACTTTAAGTCCCGTGCGCTAAGCGTATTGGTCCGCGGCGCCGGCGAGCTTTCGGCAAATTATCAAGATGCGGTTAAAGGTGTTTTAACCTTGCGCCGGCCCGTGCGGGCACAGGAGGGCTTCGCCGCTGCGCGGCTTTCCATGGCGAAAATAGTTGGTATCGCCAAGATTACGCTTGTAATGAATTACCGGTTCCATAATATTTGACAAAACTACTGGTAGTCAGTACATTTCATGAATGAAGATGCGTTCGAATGGGATGACGACAAGGCTGCCGCCAACTGGAGGGTGCAAGGCGTCGCCTTCCCTCAAGCGGTCAAAGCGTTCCGCGATCCCTTTGGGGTCGAGTGGATCGACGAGCGTGAACACTATGGCGAAGAACGCACCAATTTGCTTGGGCTGTACGAAGGCGTGATCCTGCATGTTACTTATAGCGAGCGCGGCGAACACGTTCGGCTGATCTCGGCCCGGCGGGTGGAAAAACATGAGCAGGACCACTCCTTCCGCGAAAATTCGATCTGACGGCAAGGTTGTCGAAGTGCTGAGCGACGGCACTGGGCGGCCGTTCCCAGACACACGCATGCATCTGATGACGGAAGCCGAGAGCGCGGCGGCGGCGGATGCCGATCCCGATGCGCGGCCCAAGACGACCGAAGAGCTAGAGGCGGCAAGACGGGTGCCGCGTATTAAAGACATTGCGCCAGGCGCTCGGACTGACGCAGGAGGAATTTTCCGGGCGTTATCACATCCCGCTCGGCACCCTGCGGGATTGGGAGCAAGGGCGAACCGAGCCGGATCAGCCGGCCCGCGCCTATCTCGAAGCGATTGCTGGCGATCCCGAGGCGGCGCGGCGCGCGCTTGAAGTCAGGCCCCCATGATCCCGCCGCGTTCCATATTGGGCCTTATGCGACTTTGGTTCCGCGCGGCTGGGGAGCCCGCTGATACCAGCCGCGCGAGCGGCGGACGAGATGGACGACCGACAGCATAACCGGCACTTCGACCAGCACGCCGACGACGGTTGAGAGCGCCGCGCCCGATAGGAAGCCGAAAAGGGCAATCGCCGTTGCCACGGCCAACTCAAAAAAGTTGCTGGCCCCGATCAGCGCCGAAGGACCGGCCACACACCACGCGACACCGAGACGGCGGTTCAGCCAGTAGGCCAGCCCCGCGTTAAAGTAGACCTGTATCAGGATAGGCACGGCCAAGAGCGCGATGATGAGCGGCTGGCGCATGATCTGTTCGCCTTGCAGGCCGAACAGCAGCACGAGCGTCAGCAGCAGCGCCGAGAGCGATAGAGGAGTCAAGGCGGTGAGCGTCCGGGCCAGCGCAGCCGGCCCGCCTTGCACCAGCAGAATGCGCCGCCAGAACTGAGCGACGATCACCGGCACGACGATATAAAGGACGACCGACAGCAAGAGCGTGTTCCACGGCACTACGATCGAGGACAGGCCGAGCAGCAGCGCCACAATCGGCGCGAAGGCCACCACCATGATTGTGTCGTTGAGCGCGACTTGCGACAGCGTGAAATGCGGTTCGCCATCCACAAGATTCGACCAGACAAACACCATGGCCGTGCAAGGAGCCGCCGCCAGCAGGATGAGCCCGGCGATATAGGCGTCGATTTGCCCGGCCGGCAGGAACGGCCGGAACAGGTAACCGACGAACAGCCAGGCGAGCAGCGCCATCGAGAACGGCTTGACCAGCCAGTTAACGCCGACCGTAACGGCGATGCCGCGCCAATGCGACCGCACCTCCCCAAGGGCGGCGAGGTCGATTTTGAGCAGCATAGGAACGATCATCAGCCAGACGAGCACCGCGACCGGCAGATTCACTTGCGCCACCGTTGCCGCGCCAAGGGCGCGGAACAGGCCGGGCAGCGTCGGCCCGAGCGCAATGCCAGCCACGATGCAGAGCGCGACCCAAAGCGTCAGATAGCGTTCGAACGTCCCCATCGAGGGCGCTCTTGACGTCACCGTGTCAGCGGCTGTTGCAGCTTTAACCACGGCGGGCGTCCCTCAAGGTCATCGGGGAGCGCGTCGCGCCTTCCATCTTGCCGATTTCGCGGAGGCGCGTGGTCAGCGACAAATAGTCGAGACTCTTGATCGGAAGGGCAATGAACACCGTGATCCTGTTCCGCAAGTACCGGAAAGCCAGGGCGAACGCGCGTTCCTTCTCGATATCTGTGCCTGTGACCGTTCCAGGGTCTTCGATGCCCCAATGCGCTGTCATCGGCTGACCCGGCCATGCGGGACAGATCTCACCCGCCGCGTCGTCGCAGAGCGTGAAGGCGAAATCCAATTTCGGCGCATCGGGCGTTGCAAACTCGTCCCAGCTTTTGGACCGCAAACCCTCGGTCGGACAGCCAAAGGCCACGATAGTTTTGAGCGCGAATGGGTTGACCGTACCCTTCGGATGGCTGCCCGCTGAGAAGGCATTGAAGCGCCCCCCTCCCAGCTTGCGAAGGATGCTTTCCGCCATGATCGAGCGGGCACTGTTGCCGGTGCACAGAAACAGCACCTTGAAAATAGGATCAGTCATGGACGCGAATCTTCTGCGAGCGGCAAGGGGTGAGATCGGCGACAAGCGGCGCGCAAATGTCGGGACGGCCACCACAGCAATCCTTGAGAAGGAACAACGCGACCTCGCGGAACCGGGAGAGATCGGCGCGGTAGATAATCGAGCGACTGTGCCGCTCCCCGATGACCAGACCCGCGCGGGCGAGAATGGCGAGATGCGCCGACATGGTGTTTTGCGGCACAGCCATGCGGCGGGCGAGTTCCCCCGCAGGAACGCCATCCGGTTCTTTCTTGACCAGCAGCCGGAAAGTGTCCAGTCGCGTTGTTTGCGCGAGCGCCGCGAGGGCGGCGATTGTTTCTGTATTATCCATATATCCAGATTATAGGATATTCATGGCGGACACAAGGGGCCTGTGCAAAATTCAAGGCATATGCACCATAATTAGAGCCTTGATTCAAAGGGGGCTTTTTTGGTGCGGAATTCCGCTGCGAAACGATCCCGGATTTGCGGCGGGGTTTCGTTTGACGCCTTTCGGCGGGATCGATGCAACCTGGGTCTATACCAAGGGCATATGCCGACTTCTACCAAGTCTCGTGGATGACGACACATGGTGAGGGGCGTCATTGCGAGGAGTGAAGCGACGAAGCAATCCAGAAGCGCCAGAAGAGAATTGGATTGCTTCGCTTCGCTCGCAATGACCGGCTTCTACAGGGGTTGTCATCAGAGAGAGCTGGTAGTAAGGCCAAAGGCAGCCGCAAAAACGGCAGGATCGAACCAACTCGATCAGATAGCGCTCTCGGTTTCCGCTTCCGCGGCTTCCGCAGGCGCCGCCTCGCAGACGGGTTCGGCCGGGGCCGGCTTGGCGGGCAATGGGAAGCTTGGGCACATGGGGGTTGGGATTTCGACCTCGACCTCTAGTGTCGAGACCACCTCGCCGCGCTCCATCTTGACCTTGATCCCTTCCTGCTCGACAGGGAAGTGCTTGGCGATCACCGCCATGATTTCTTCCTGAAGAATAGCGATCAGATCGGACTTGCCGGAGACGGCGCGCTCATGCGCGAGCAGGATTTGCAACCGTTCCCTGGCGACCGGCGCGGTGTGCGGCGCGGTGGTGCGCGGCCGCTTGAAAAATTCGATGAGTCTCATGCCGCCCTCCGTCCGAACAGCTTGCCGAACAGGCCCCTCCGGTCGCTTGGAATTGTCATATCCAGGGCTTCGCCATTCAGCCGCTTCGCCGCGTCGAAATAAGCGCGCGCCGGCGCGCTCGCGGGATTGTTGAGGGTGACCGGCGAGCCGAGATTGGATGCGCGCAGAACCTCAAAACTTTCCGGGATGATTCCGAGCAGGGGAATCGAAAGGATTTCCAGCACATCCTGGACATTCAGCATTTCGCCGCGTCCGGCGCGGGAGGCATCGAAGCGGGTAAGCAGGAGATGCTTTACGACGCGCTCGCCCTTTTCCGCCTTTACGGTCTTGGAATCGAGGAGGCCGATCATCCGATCCGAGTCGCGAACCGAGGATACCTCGGGGTTGGTCACGACGATCGCGACATCGGCATGGCGCATGGCAAGCGTGGCGCCGCGCTCGATGCCGGCGGGGCTATCGCAGATCACCCAATCGAATTTCTCCTTCAACTCGGCGATGACGCGCGAAACGCCCTCTTCCGTCAAGGCGTCCTTGTCGCGCGTCTGCGAGGCGGGAAGCAGGGACAGCGTCGGCACGCGCTTGTCGCGGATGAGAGCTTGCGCAAGCTTGGCGTCGCCTTGAACGACATTGATCAAGTCGTAGACCACGCGGCGTTCGGCCCCCATGACGAGATCGAGGTTGCGCAGTCCGACGTCGAAATCGACGAGCACGACATTATTGCCCTCCGCCGCCAGCGCCGCGCCCAGCGCCGCGGTGGAGGTCGTCTTGCCGACGCCGCCCTTGCCCGATGTTACGACCAAAACCTTGGTCATGTTGCTGTCTCCCAATTTGTCTCAGTCCAAAGCCATCATCATCGAATCACCGTCGAGCCAGACCTGAATCGGCTGGCCGCGCAGGTGGGCGGGCATATCGTCGGCCACCATGTAAAGGCCGTCGATCGAAACAAGCTCGGCTTCGAGCCTGCGGCAAAAAATCCGCGCGCGGGCGTCGCGTGAACCGGCGATCGCCCGGCCCCGCAGCGTTCCATAGATATGGATCGAACCGCCGGCGATCACCTCGGCGCCCGAGGCGACGGATCCGACGACAATCACATCGCCCTCGGGATGCACGATGCACTGGCCGGAGCGGACCGGACTGTCGAGCAGAAGCGAATTTGGTTGCTGCGGTGTCGCGGCCACGGCGGGAGCGGAGCCAGCGTCGGCGGGAGGCGAAGGGGCGTTGGAAAGAGACGCCGCCGCATCCGGAGCGGAATCGGAAAAAGGAGCGGGGGCAGGCGCCTCCGCGGCGGCGGGAGGATTATCGCCGGGGATGACGCTGGTCTGCCGCCCGCTCAAAAGCAGCGGCGGCATCGCGAAGTCGAACCAGGACGGCTCGCCGCCTTCGATTCCCATCACCTTGATGTTGCGCTCGGCGAGGTTTTGCAAAACCTCCGCGAGGTCCTGCTTGCTGCCGGGCTGAAGAACCGCAAGGTCGAGCACGACCGGCCGCCCGAAGAAAAACCCCGGCGAACTTTCGAGCCACGTGTCTAGCTCGGCAAGCCAGTTTGCCAAGGGCGGCTCCGGCGCCAGAACCATGGCGTGGTAGGAGCGGCCATGAAACCTTATCGAATTACGGGGGCGGGCAACGGCTGTCACGAGTGCGCCTCAAAATCGCTTTCGCCGATTTACCCAACGCATGGTTAACGCCTGGTTAAGGTCGCGGCTGCCGGCTCCAGTTTATCGCGGCGCGGCGGGCAGGAGTGCCGCATGTACGCCGGGTGGCGCGAAGGCAGCCAGGGTCTCCAGGTGACAGGAAGCCGGCGCGAATCATGGCCGCAACCCAATGCGGTATCTTGTCCGCGCCATCATGCAAAAATTCGCACGATGATCAAAATTGAACAATGATAATAGTCGATTTAGCGTTATGGTTTTTTATGCGCGCTGCAGCCCGTCGTTCTGGTCGTGGGAGCGACCTTTGCAAGCAGTGGCTGGAGAATGGTCATGCATAAAATCACTGTGGTTGCGATTGCCGCCGGTCTGTTCGGCGCGCCCGTATGTGACGCTCATGCGGGGTCGAGCACAAATGGCGTATTAGGGTTTCTGAGTTCAAACGGCACGTTCCGCCCCGTGCTGAGGGAGAGGCCGACACCAAAAGCCGCAGCGACTATCTTCACCGGCGAGTTCGTGGCGAATTTCACCTTTAAGATTTCAACGGCATCCAACGTGCCGCCCACGGCCCCGATCCTCTGCGGACTCCAGGCCTCTTTGTTTGGCACTGATACGACCGGCGTGTCCGATTTCGTTTCCGAGACGGATCAGGCCGTGGCCACTCGCTCCGGCAACCAAGCTACTTGTCAAGTCGTGATTCCCTATATTTGGACTTTGTCTGTCCCCACATTTGACAACGTCACAATATTCGGCAGCGTAACAGCAGTGGACACTAACGGTAATGGCCGG
>JBOHJT010000104.1:0-10968 GCA_050728715.1 Methylocella sp. | reverse complement strand
ATTGGTGATATTGAAAATGCGTTGGCGTCAAAGGCGGCCATAATGGTGGCCAATGCGCCGAGCACGCTCGCTATGCAAAGTATCCTTTGCAAGGCTCGTTCTCCTATACAAAAGACCTGGGTTTAGCGGCTCACCGTAGCATCAGTCGACGGCCGAAATCAAGTCCTGGAACCGCTTGGCACTCTCAAACCTCCTATGCTTTGCGCTTAGCATAACATGGGATTCGCGGCAGCTGCGAGCAATCGTCAAGAGGCCCTGATTTCAAACTGCGACACCACCGAATTTTTCCATGCACGCGAAATTATTTGCCGTAGCGGCGGGCTTACGTTCGCCGTGGTGTCCTTCGACGCCGGGGCCGTCCCGGCATTGCCCCTTCCGTTGCGGCAGCCATTCCATGTCACGCAAATCGCGGGCGGCCGCGGACCAGGCTGGCATCGCGGCCCTCGGGGCGGCTGCCGGCGCAATTGGGGCGCATGGCGTCGCTGCTATTTCCGGCGAACGCCACGGGGCCCTCGCCGCATTTGCCGCTGGTAAACACGGCTAAAATTGGAGAACTCCGCGCCGCGGGGTTTTCTTTGTCCGGCCATGGGGGGACGCGGGTTTCACTTGCGCGGCCTCTCGCGGCCGTTCCAGCGCGCTTGCGCGCGGAAGGCCAGCGAATGTTTTCGCGGGCACAAGACCCTACCGCGCACGCATTTCGCTCCTACATTTCTGGCTAAGGGCGGCCGCAAGGGGCCGCGAGATTTGCCGCGAATCGTAACGCCAAAACCGTGAGTGGCGCGGAGCCGCCGTGGTGCCAAGCCAGCCTACGTCCGTTCGCGGATGGCAGCTGGTATAAGGAGTGGCTTCGCGAACGGGAGATATCCGTCATGAATATGGAAAAATATACCGAGAGGGCGCGGGGTTTCATCCAAAGCGCCCAGTCTCTCGCCATCCGTGAGGGGCACCAGCAATTTACGCCCGAACACGTTTTGAAGGTTCTTCTCGACGACGAGGAGGGACTTAGCGCGGGCCTCATCGACAGGGCGGGCGGGCGCTCGCGCGACGCGCTCCGCGACACCGGCCTCGCGCTCGCCAAATTGCCGAAGGTGCAAGGTACTGCCGCGGGGCAATTGTATCTTGCCCCGGCGACGGCGCGCATTTTCGACAATGCCGAAAAAATCGCGCAAAAGGCGGGCGACTCGTATGTCACGGTCGAGCGGCTGTTGCTAGCGCTTGCCATGGAGAAAGGCACGGAGGCCGGCAAGATTCTCGACCGGGCGGGCGTCACGCCGCAAATTCTCAACGCGGCGATCGAGGATCTCCGCAAGGGCCGCACCGCCGACAATCCCACCGCTGAAAACGCCTACGATGCCTTGAAAAAATATGCTCGTGATTTAACTGACGCCGCCCGCGGGGGAAAACTCGATCCGGTGATCGGCCGCGACGAAGAAATCCGGCGAACCATTCAGGTATTGTCGCGGCGCACGAAGAATAATCCGGTTCTGATCGGCGAGCCGGGTGTCGGCAAGACCGCGATCGTCGAAGGTCTTGCGCTACGCATCGTGAACGGCGATGTGCCGGAAAGCCTGCGCGACAAGAAGCTTCTCGCGCTCGACATGGGCGCGCTTATCGCGGGAGCGAAATATCGCGGCGAATTCGAGGAGCGACTGAAAGCGGTCTTGAACGAAGTCACCGCCGCCGCGGGAGGCATTGTCCTATTCATCGACGAAATGCATACGCTCGTTGGCACCGGCAAGGCGGATGGCGCGATGGACGCATCGAACCTTTTGAAACCGGCGCTCGCTCGAGGCGAGCTCCATTGCATCGGTGCGACCACGCTCGACGAATATCGCAAGCATGTCGAAAAGGATGCCGCGCTGGCGCGCCGCTTCCAGCCGGTGTTCGTCTCAGAGCCCACGGTCGAGGACACAATCTCGATCCTGCGCGGCCTCAAGGAAAAATACGAATTGCACCATGGCGTGCGCATCCTTGATGCCGCGATTGTCGCCGCCGCGACCTTGTCGCACCGCTATATCGCCGACAGGTTTCTTCCCGACAAGGCAATCGACCTCGTCGACGAAGCGGCCTCGCGTCTGCGCATGCAGGTCGACTCGAAGCCGGAAGAGCTCGACGAACTCGACCGCCGGGTCATTCAGCTCAAGATCGAGCAGGAGGCCCTGAAAAAGGAGACCGATTCCGCCTCGAAGGAGCGTCTGGAAAAGCTCAGTGGCGAGCTTGCCGGGCTAGAGGAGAAATCCGCCTCGTTGACCGCGCGCTGGCACGCCGAGAAGGACAAACTCGGCTCGGAACAGAAACTCAAGGAGCAGCTCGAGGCTGCCCGCAACGAACTTACTCAGGTCCAACGGCGCGGCGAATATCAGCGCGCCGGCGAACTCGCTTACGGCGTCATTCCCGGTCTCGAAAGAAGGCTCGCCGAGACCGAGGCGACCCGCGGCGGCGTTCTCGTGGACGAAGCGGTGACCGCCGATCATGTCGCCCAGGTCGTCTCGCGGTGGACCGGCATTCCGGTCGACAAAATGCTGGAGGGCGAGCGTGACAAGCTCTTGAAAATGGAGGCCGCGCTTAGCCGCCGTGTCGTCGGCCAGGCGGAAGCGGTGAAGGCGGTCTCGACCGCGGTGCGGCGGGCGCGGGCGGGCATGCAAGATCCCAATCGCCCGATCGGCTCTTTCATGTTCCTGGGACCGACGGGGGTTGGTAAGACCGAGCTTACCAAGGCGCTCGCCGCCTTCCTTTTCGCCGACGAAGCCGCGCTCGTGCGCGTCGACATGTCGGAATACATGGAGAAACACTCGGTCGCCCGTCTGATTGGCGCCCCGCCCGGCTATATCGGCTATGAGGAAGGCGGCGCCTTGACCGAGGCGGTGCGCCGCAGGCCCTATCAGGTCGTCCTCTTTGACGAGATCGAGAAGGCCCATCCAGATGTTTTCAACGTCTTGCTGCAAGTGCTTGACGACGGCCGACTGACCGACGGGCAGGGGCGCACGGTCGATTTCCGCAACGTTCTGATCGTCATGACATCCAATCTCGGCGCCGATTTGCTTGTGCTGCAAAAGGAGGGCGAGGATTCCTCCGCCGTCCATTCGGAAGTGATGCAAATGGTGCGAGCGCATTTCCGGCCGGAGTTTTTAAACCGCGTCGACGAAATCATCCTGTTCCACCGGCTACGCCGCCAGGATATGGGTGCGATTGTCGATATCCAGTTCGCACGGCTTGCGAAACTCCTGGAGGATCGCAAGATCACGCTCGAACTCCGGCCCGAGGCCCGCGCGTGGCTTGCCGAAAAGGGTTATGATCCAGCCTATGGCGCGCGGCCTTTGAAGCGGGTCATCCAGAAGAACGTGCAGGATCCCTTGGCCGAATTGATCCTTGCCGGAGAGATTCACGACAGCGAGAAGGTCGTCGTCGGCGCTGACATAAATGGCCTTCTGATTGCCGGCAAGGCCGTGGCCGGGTTAGCTGCCTGAGAGCCATGCGATTTGCAAAAGGCGGCGCGGTTTACGGCTTGGACGCTACGGTCCGCCCGCGCCTTCGGAGGGTCTCGACCGAAGAGCCGCGTCCGGGTCGCTGGCCGGACGTGGCGGTTGCTGGCCAAAAAGCTGCCTCGTCGATGCGGATCGCGGCGCGGAAAATCAAGCCGCCCGCGGCGTTCGCGGATCCGCCGGGCAGCGCGCAAAAAGCAGGTGTGAATAGCGCCGCTAGAACCTCCGAGAATGCTCGAAAATAAATTAAAAAATATGACCTTCGGGCCGGTTCGGGCTATAATTGAAAATTACGCGATTCAGCCCTTTCCAGCCGCAGAAAGTCCGCACTCCCCATGGCCGAACCCGTCGCCCGGCGGCCGCTCCCTTTGGCCCCAGAAACAGAAGCCTATTACGGCGCCGATTCGATCAAGGTGCTGCGCGGACTCGATGCCGTGCGCAAACGCCCTGGCATGTATATCGGCGATACCGACGATGGCTCCGGCCTCCATCACATGGTTTATGAAGTCGTCGATAACGCCATTGACGAGGCGCTGGCCGGCTACGCTACGCGCGTCACGGTGACGCTCAATGCCGATGGCTCGGTCACTGTCACTGACGACGGGCGCGGGATACCGACGGATATTCATAGTGAGGAGGGGGTCTCGGCGGCGGAGGTCATCATGACCCAGCTGCACGCCGGCGGAAAATTCGATCAGAAGTCCTACAAGGTGTCTGGCGGCCTGCACGGCGTCGGTGTGTCCGTCGTCAACGCGCTTTCGAGCTGGCTGACACTGCGGATCTGGCGCGACGGAAAGGAGCATACCCTTCGGTTCGAACATGGCGACGCGGTCGCTCCTATTAAGGTGACGGGGCCCGCGCCGGACACCGGCGGAAAGGCCAGGCGCGGCACGGAAGTCACCTTTCTGGCTTCGCCAAAAACCTTCACGATGGTCGATTTCGACTATGCGACGATCGAACATCGTCTGCGCGAGCTCGCTTTTCTGAATTCAGGAGTCAGAATCGAACTCGCCGACCTTCGCGGCGCCGAGGCAAGGCGGGAAGAGCTTTTCTACGACGGCGGGCTTGCGGCTTTCGTGCGCTACCTCGACCGCGCCAAGACGCCGCTCATCGGGAACCCTATCGTGATCAAGGGCGAACGCGAAAAGATCACGGTCGAAGCCGCCCTTTGGTGGAACGATTCCTACCATGAGCATGTGCTCGCCTTCACCAACAATATTCCGCAGCGCGACGGCGGGACGCATCTCGCGGGTCTGCGCGCGGGGCTGACCCGTCAGGTAACAGGTTACGCGGAGCGCGCCGGTCTCGCCAAGCGCGAGAAGGTCGAACTCAACGGAGACGATTGCCGCGAAGGCTTGACTTGCGTGCTTTCGGTGAAGGCTCCCGACCCGAAATTTTCCTCGCAAACCAAGGAAAAGCTGGTGTCCTCCGAGGTGCGGCCGGCGGTAGAAGGCCTCGTCAACGAAATGCTCGGGGCTTGGTTCGAGGAGCATCCACAGGACGCGCGCGTCGTCGCTGGCAAGGTGGTGGAAGCAGCGCAGGCACGCGAGGCGGCGCGCAAGGCACGCGAGCTAACCCGCCGCAAGGGGGCGCTCGATGTCGCCAATTTGCCGGGCAAACTCGCCGATTGCCAGGAGCGGGATCCGGCCAAGTCGGAATTGTTTCTCGTCGAGGGCGATTCGGCGGGCGGCTCCGCCAAGCAAGGCCGCAACCGGGAGTATCAGGCCGTGCTTCCGTTGCGGGGAAAAATCCTCAATGTCGAGCGGGCGCGCTTCGACAAGATGCTGTCGAGCCAGGAAATCGGGACCTTGATCACCGCGCTCGGCACCGGGATCGGGCGCGACGACTTCAATGCGGACAAACTGCGTTATCACAAGGTCATCATTATGACCGACGCGGATGTCGACGGCTCGCATATCCGCACGCTTCTGCTGACGTTTTTCTTCCGCCAGATGCGCGAGCTTATCGAACGCGGGCACCTTTATATCGCGCAGCCGCCGCTCTACAAAGTAAAGCGTGGCGGCTCCGAGCAGTATCTGAAGGACGAGCGCGCGCGCGAGGATTATCTGATCGGCAATGGTCTTGAGGCCGCCGTGCTGCGGCTGGCTGTCGGCGAGGAGCGCGCCGGCGCCGACCTCCGCGCGATCGTCGAGGAGGCGCGGGTCGTGCGCCAGATGCTGGGCGGCCTGCATTCGCGCTACGATCGCCAAATGATGGAACAGGCGGCGATAGCGGGCGCGTTGAAGCCGGTGTCGCCCGGAAACGAGGCCGAGGCCATGGGTTTTGCCGCGACGATCGCCGCCCGTCTCGACGAGCGCGCCGAGGATACGGAGCGCGGCTGGAGCGGGATGGTGGAGAATGGCGGCTATGTCTTCACCCGCGAACTGCGCGGCGTGCGTCAGGCAGCGAGCCTCGACGCCGGGCTCTTGGCTTCGACCGAGGCGCGCCGCCTCAACGAGCATGCGCAATCGCTGCGCGATGTCTTCGCAAGGCCCGCGCTTTTTCTGCGCAGGGGCGATCAGGCCCAGGTCTCGGGGCCAGGCGATCTGCTCGACGCGGTGATGGCGGCGGGGCAAAAGGGCATTTCCCAGATGCAGCGCTACAAGGGACTCGGCGAAATGAACCCGGATCAGCTCTGGGAGACGACGCTCGACCGGGAAGCGCGGACGCTTTTGCAGGTCAAGATCAAGGAAGGCGAGGACGCCGAGGATATTTTTGTCAAGCTGATGGGCGATATCGTCGAGCCCCGCCGTGAATTCATCCAGGAAAACGCGCTCAGCGTGGCCAATTTGGATGTGTGAGGCTTGATTCGCGAGCCCAATGGGAGCGAAAGAGCATGCAAGGCAAGGCGTATGACGTGATCCATACCGATGAAGAATGGCGGCGCCTGCTCACGCCCGAACAATATCAAATCATGCGCGCGCATGGCACCGAAGCGCCTGGCAGCTGCGCCCTCAATCATGAAAAACGTCCCGGTACTTTCGTGTGCGCCGGATGCGGCCAGCGCCTTTTCGTGTCGAGCGAAAAATTCGACAGCGGCACCGGCTGGCCGAGTTTTAACGATCCCCTCGAAGGCGCCGTCGAGAGTACCGAGGACAAAAGCCACGGTATGGCGCGGACGGAAGTGCATTGCAGCCGGTGCGGCAGCCATTTGGGCCATGTCTTTCCAGACGGGCCACCGCCGACGCATTTGCGCTATTGCATCAACGGCATCGCGATGAATTTTCTCCCCGAGTGAAGCTGGGCAGGCGATCAGCGGATATACACCGCCTCGATGACCTTGAGCTCTTCTCCCAAGGGATCGATTTCGAGACGCACCACCTCGGCCATCAGCCGGTCGCGGAATTTATAGGCCCGCCGCCAGCCGTCCTCGGTGACCGGAGGCCAGGGCGTGAAGGTTTTCTTATCGACCATCAAGGCTTCGCATCGCAAGCGCGGGCCGGAGATGTTGCGGGCGATGATATACATGGCGGCTTCAACCCGTCCACGTTCTTGACAGGCACTTCGCGCGCTTTGCGCGAGAGACACGAAGGGTGCATATAGTCTCGTATTTTTAGAAAATATCGACAAAATTCCACCTGAAAGATACAATTCAATAAGCAATGCCTCGAAATGCTCCGCGCCGCGAAGGGCTCCGGACAGTCTTGGTCGATCGAACAAAAGGTTTGCATGGTTTGGCCGCGAAGAGCAACCGGCGTGATCTTCGCCATGGCGGTCGCGATTGGCGCCGGACTCGTCTTTTTGCCGGTCGCGACGCTCGCCGATCCGGTGACGCGCGCGGCGGGTTTTGCTCTGATCCAGTTTGCCGTCTGGACGCTTGCCGATGCGGAAATCGCGGACGGGCTCAATGGCGGCGGTTTGGCCGCGCTGATCCACCTCGTCTGGATGGCGGTCGTGACGATCTGCGTCGTTCCCGTCGTTGCCGTGGCCTCGATCGGCGAGGTTGCGAGAGTGCGCGCGCTTTTCTGGTATGGCGGCGCCACCGGTCTCGCCGCCGCGTCCGCGCCATGGCTCATCCGCGCAGGACTGCACCTGCCACAAGCGGCAGGCTATAATTTCGCCGAATTGCGGTTTGCCCTTGTTTTCTTCGTAGCCGGCCTGATTTCCGGTTCGGTTTATTGGCTTCTCGCAGGCCGGGATACGGGGGCCTCACTTCGGAAACTATGACTTTGACAAGTACGATCTAGGCTCACGAGGTTCGACACTTGGTTTTTGAAGCGTTATGTGGTTGCGGTGGCGACTTGGCTAGATTCCGAGCAATTCATCGGCTGCCGATTTCTCTTCGTCCGCGCCGATCTCGCGCGCCTTCTCATTGAAGAGCTTGGACTGCTCCACGAATGAGCGGAAGATCGCAACTTCCACGTTGGGGTGGTGGGGAATATGATCATATTTTTCATCATCTGTCCAAGAATCGAATATGCCAGCCCCCTCTGAACTTCCTGTCTGGATCGAATATCTCAAATCCTTGGCGAGCATCCTTGCGAGTATGGCCACCGTGGCCGGCGTTGCTGTTGCCGCTTATAGTCTCGACCGATGGCAGAACGAGACGATTGGGAAACGAAAGGCCGAGCTTGCCGCGCAAGCGCTGACCACCTTCGACGAGGTGCGCGACGTTTTCCGCGCGGTTCGCAGCCCGAATTTTTTGGATAACGCCAACCCAGCTTGCGCCCACGGAATGAAGGCGAAACCAAAGCCCAGCAGGAAAAACGCGACCGCTATTTTACGGCGATTGAGCGCCTCATTAACGACAAGGAAGTTTTCGCACGGCTGCAATCGCTCCAGTACGCTTTTCCCGCTTGTTTCGGCGAGGCAACTCGCCAACCGTTCCGCACCATCAAGGAGGTGCGTGACGACATCTGGTTGGCCGCTGACGTTCTCATCCGCGGCACACCGGAAGACCCGTCTGACCATGATCGCGGCGCGGATTTCCGCCGCGATGCGGCACCTCTCCTGAACACACTCGGATTGGGAACAGCAAAACGTCCAGAGAGATCGATCGCAAGATATCGGATTCGTTTTCGAGCATCGAGGTGATGTGCCGTCCCGTCCTTGATGGAAGGACCGGCAATAGATCGTGGTTTAGCCGATGCACGCCGGAATAGAGCGCCCGTTGCCGGTGAGCGAGCCCATCACGAGATCGGCCACTCAGTGCGGCGCGTTCCTGCTGGCGCTTCCTGCCCGGCACGAGCGAGGAGAGATTTTGGCCGTCGGGGTTCGCTGGCCCCGCCCGCTGCGAGCTCGTTGGAAGTGATGATGACCAGCGAGACACTGCCGCCCGACATTGATATACACTGTCTACGAGAACTTCCCCCGCGCGCGCTCCCTGGCCCTCCATATCGTTTTGCTGCCAAGGATAATGAAGGCGCCGAGGATCAGCCATCCGGAAAGGCCGGCCGGAACGACACCCAGCCCAAGCGCGAGCATCGGAACAATCATAACGAGATAATACAGCCCGGTGAACTGGCAGTGCGTCCGTCCGCGCCGCCGCGCATTGAGGATGCATGCCACGCCCATCCAGGCGAGGGAGACGTTCCAGATAACATTCGAGCCGGCACCGCGACCAGCAACCCGGCAACCAACGCAGCATAAGGAAGCCACCACGCCAATAGCTTCGTGCGCGTGCTGCCAACCCAATCGGCGGATGCATTCGAATTGGCGCTCATAACGCGCTAACCTGCACAGCAAGAAAGCTTCGTCACGTCTTTCTCGAAGGCGAGCGCAGCGAGCTTCATTCCCTCGGCAGTGGTGAGGAAAAGGAAGATCGCCTCCGCGAGATCGTCGATCGAAAGCCCGTGCCGGACCGCCAGCGCCGCCGTCTGGATGCTGTCGGCGCCTTCCGCGACAAGTTTGATCAGACGTTGTGTGTCCCTCGCGGCCAACGCGCGGGGCAGTTGATCCTGAGCGAGCACAAACACACGCACTTCATATCCGGCGGCGCGCGTAACAGTTTCGGTGAGGCCGATGCTCGCCACCTGCGGGTCGACGAAGACCACGGCAGGCATGGCGGCGCTGTCGTAGCGCAAGCTGTCGCCGTTCAGCGCATTTTTGGCGGCAAGCTTCGCCCCATAGGCCGCCATGTAGACGAACTGAACGCCTGCCCGTTACGTCCCCTGCGTGTTCCCGGCTCGTGCGCATGTGTGCATCCACCATGATGGCGCCACGCTCGGACAGTTCAATCCCGCTTTCGGCGAGGCCGAGGCCTTTGGCGTTCGGCGCGCGGCCGGTAGCGATCAAGTCTTTTTCGGCCTCCAACACGGCAGTGCGGCCATCGCGGCCTATGTCGAGCGTGATGCCCGCGCTTGTCTCGCGGATGCCGCGATAGGAAGCGTCCGCGACAACGTTCATGCCTTCGCCGACAAAATAAATTTCCAGCGCAGCGCCGATTTCGGGCTTGGTTTTTTGGCAGTAGCTTGGAGTGAAAAACCAACGTCGCCGCGACCGATTGTATCCTGGCTATCTGTTGCCGGGAAGGATGGCAGTACAACCAGGCTGTTGGCGTAGGCACTTGGCTGGGTGCGACGCCAAGCGCAGACGAGGCACAAGCGGTGCTTGTACATTTGGGCTTAAGAGAATTTGCCCCAAGCACGCTCGGTCGCCCACCAGAGGAGTTTGCTTCCGAACTGAATGATGCCTGCCAATACCAGCCAAGCGTAAATCCCGGCGATGACGAGGCCAGAACCAAGCACAACTACCGGCACGATTATCGCGAGATAGTAAGGGCCGGTGTAGCGGCAGTGGGTGCGTCCGCACCGTTTTGCGTTGAGAATGCAAGCCGCTCCCATCCAGCTCAGCGCAGTAATCCAAATCGAAGTTCGAATATCGACGGGCGCGAACAGGCCGGCAAAAGTGGCGGCCTGAGGAATCCACCACGCGAGCAGGTTGGTGTGCGGGCTTCGCAGCCAATCGCGTGAGCTTTGATCGATATCATTTGCCACGACGGCTATCCGCCACAGGACGAAGGGATGCCTGTCTCACGCGAACGCTCGGCCTGAATCGGCGGACAGGGAACCGAGCCGTAGGAACAGAACACGCAACAATCGCCCGGCTTCGGCCGCACCGTCGCTCCGCAGCCGCTGCACGTGTAGAAAAACTGACAGGCATCGGTCGGCATCGTCTCCGATTTCGCGGTGGCGCAATGCGGACAGGTGACGACGGATTCAAGGACCATGGTTCTTCCTAAAGCATGTACCCGATACCGGAGGATCCCGTCGGATAGGCAAACATCGTGGTTTCTTGATCATCGGCGGTGAGATTGTGACGAATGGCGAGGCCGAAAACGTTGATCACCTCGTCGGCATGCGGCCCGACCAGATGCGCACCGAGAATCCTCCCGCTCTCGGCATTGACGAGAGTCTTGTAACCCTAGGGTCCGGACTCAATTAATTCAGATCCAGTAGGCTAAGGTAGCGGCGAAGCAGAGGGCCGAGAAGAAGTTTTGAGCGAGCTTGTCGTAGCGCGTGGCGATGCGTCTGAAATCCTTGAGCCG
>JBOHJT010000103.1:0-11086 GCA_050728715.1 Methylocella sp. | reverse complement strand
CGAGGGCGGCTTCATCCGACATCGAAGCGCCATTGGCGTCGCCGTGGAATTTGACATAGCCGCCAAGCGGGAAAGCCGCAACCCGCCAGTGGGTTCCGTAGCGATCATTAAAGCCGAAAAGTTCCGGTCCGAAGCCAAGCGAGAAGGTGTCGACCTTAACCCCGCACCAACGGCCGATCAGGAAATGCCCGAGCTCGTGGAAAAAAACCACTAGGCTCAAGACAAAAAGGAAAGGCACTATATAGCCCGCGAGCGCCCAGATTTGGTTGAGTAGTGACATTTGAGCTCCTAGCCGGTTTTAACAATGCCTTCCGCATGTCCTCGGTGACCTCGCGCCCTTGCGACGAGAACATGCGGCAATCAAACATACAGAGAACCGGTAAACATACAAAGAATCTGGTCTTTCCGTTGCGGCGGTCCCGGCTTCGCCGATCCTGATCTCAAGCAAATCGCCCGCGAAACGAGCGCGCCCCTTGCGCGATTACCTTGAGCCAAGCCGCGACGGCGCCGGTAATCCGAGTTTCCTAGGCAAGACGATACCTTCAAGACGACACCTTGATGAGCCCGACGGCCGCGCGCAACGCCCAATTGGGGGCGGGCTCTCGAATTTTTGCTCTTCGCTTTGAAAACGCGAAAATTTCGAGACTGGCACCGTGGCCCCCTATCCAACATCCTCCTATCACAGCATTTAGTGTGCCACGGACGAATTCGCACGATATCATTCCTAATTCTTTGTCCATGTTCAAAAGAGAACACTTCGAGTCAGACCGGGGAGATTTGAGAGCGGGATCAGCGGTCATTTCCAAAACTCGGCGGCTGGCCGCCCGCATGGCCACAATCCAGGCCTCAATGCATTCTGGCACGCGACGCAGCATGCCGCGCGAGAACAGAACACGATCTTTCGCGCACGGCACGGTCCATTGCAAGAGCATCGGCAACCGATTCCGGCTCATGCGCGACCCCGTCGGCGAGCGCCGAGTTGCAAGCCTGTTCCACCATTTGGGCAATCTCGTGAAACGAAATCAGCCGCTTCAAGAAAGCCTCGACCGCGATTTCATTGGCGGCATTCAAGACAGTTGGAAGGCCCCGCCCCGTGCGCAAGGCGTCGATGGCCACGCGCAAGGCAGGAAAGCGGTCGAAATCCGGACGCTCGAAGGTTAGCTGGCCAACGGCTGTCAAGTCGAGACGGCGCGCGGCGGTCGCGCTTCGCTTCGGATACGAGAGACAATGGGCGATCGGAACCTTCATGTCGGGCGCGGCAAGTCCGGCCGTGACCGAGCCGTCGGTGAAGGCGACGAGGCCATGCAGCACCGACTGCGCATGCACGATGACGTCGAGCCGCGCCGCCTCGATCCCGAAAAGATAATGCGCCTCGATGACTTCCAGGCCCTTGTTCATGAGCCCGGCGGAGTCCACGGTGATTTTTGGCCCCATCGACCAATTCGGATGGGCCAATGCCTGTTCGGGAGTGGCCTTGGCAATGGCCTCGCTTGGCCATGTCCAAAACGGTCCGCCAGAGGCGGTCAGCGTGATCATCTCGATCGTATCGAGGCTGGCTTCGCCCATGGCCTGAAAAATCGCGTTATGTTCGCTGTCGACGGGAAGCAGCCTGGTGCCCATCGCCGCGGCCCGGCGCATGAACGGGTCACCGGCGCAAACAAGACATTCCTTATTGGCGAGCGCTATGGTGCGTCCGGCGGAAAGCGCCGCGAAGGTCGGCTTGACCCCGGCGGTTCCCGCGATGGCCCCCATAACGATGTCGGCTGGACGGAGAGCCGCTTCGACGACCGCCTCCTCGCCTGCCGCGGGCTCGATCGAGGTGCCGGCCAGCGCCTCTTTTAATTGGGCATAGCCGCATGGGTCGGCGAGGGCGGCGAATTTCGCGCCGAGCTCGCGGGCGAGCCGGGCCAAGGCTTGCGGATCCCGTCCGCCGGCGACGGCCTCGACCCGGAAAGCGCCGCCCGCGCCCGCAATGATCTCCGCCGTCGATTTGCCGATCGATCCGGTCGCGCCGAGGATCACCACGCCGCGGACTTCGCGTTCCGCCGCGGGTCTTTGCCGCAATCGCATGACTTTCTCCATGCCGCCTCCTCAATTCAATCAAAGAGCATGTTTGCGCGAGGCGAAGCAAGGGGTTGCGGCAAGAAAAAGCTTGGCTGCGATGACAACAGAGCCCAGCTCTTCGACGATAGCGGCATTTTAGCAATGCCGCACCCCCTAAACAGGGGTTGCGCGAAAACGGGGTTATGGTTGGGTCGCGAGGTGTGAAAGGTTGGTTCACATGGCGGCTGGCGTTCTTGACGGAAAGGCCAATGCCCGCCAATATCATGGTCCCATTCCCTGTCATTTTGGGAATGCCGGACTAAGCAGAACGGAGGATGAAACATGCGTAAATTTGTTAGCTCTCTCAAACTAATACTGACGCGGACGGCACTGCTCGCGGTCGCGGCTCTCGCCATGGCGTCCTTTCTCAACAGTGGCGAGGCGAGGGCTCAGCAGGCGGGCGCCACCAGCAGCACGGCCACCGGCAGCAGCCAGGCCGTGGCTGGCAGCATGGCTCGCGGCACCCCGGTGGCGGCGACTTTTTCCGCTTCCGCGCCAAGCCTGAGCCCCGAGCAACGGGCCGCGTTTGAGGCGGCGTTCGCGAAGTCGCATCGCAGCGGGCCCATCAACCTGCCCCATGCGGCAATGAAAGCCGACGGCCCGGCCGGGCCCGCGCAAGAGCTGCGCTCACTCGCCGCCCCAAAAGCCGCAATCGACTTATTTCTCCATGATCGCCTGGTGGCGCCGAGCGGAGCCCCTTTCTCGGCTGTCGGTGAACCGAGCGGCGACAACGCGGGCAACAACCGGTTCCAATCCGGCAATTGGTATGCGGCGGCCTCGTTCAATGCCGGAGCCACTTTTAATTTCGTCAATCCGTTTACGATGTTCGGCTCCGGCTTCTGCTGCGACCAGGTGGTCGTCTACGACCCGGGCCGGAACGCGTGGTTTTGGTTGCTGCAATACGGCGACCATTTGGTGCTCGCCAACTCCAGAGACCTCGTCAACTGGTGTTCTTACACGTGGACTCCGGCAAGCTTTGGCTTCTCCGGTTCGCTCGACTACAACGACCTGGCGCTGACCACGAACAACATCTACATTGTCTCTAACGTTTTTCCGGCGAGCGGAGGTTCAGGCTCGGTAGTCGCCCGGCTGCCGATCGATCCCCAGCTGACCTGCAGCGGATTTAACTACATTTACTTCAACCGCACCGATCTCGGCTTCACCTGGAAGCCGGTCTCCGGCGCGACCGATGTCCTCTATTGGGGCACCAACTGGTTTGGGACCTTGGGAAGCTCGTTCCGGGTCTTCAAGTGGGCCGAGAATAGCGGCACGATCTTCTGGTTCGACCGCACGCTCGGCACCACCTTTGCCTTTTTCACGCGCAACTCCGGCCAGAATTGCGGCAGCCAAGACGGCGTTGTGAAAAACTGGTGCCAGTTCGCCGATTCGAGGGTTGTGGGCGGCGCCCGCTACAGCGATCCGAACGGCACAGCCCAGCTGGTGTTTTCCTTCAATGCCAAGCAAGGCGGTCCCTTCAGCCTTCCGTTTCCGTACACGGAGCGTGTCCACTTCCAGGAGTCCGACTTTAGCTACATCGGATCCGATCGCATCTTCAGTACCGGCGTTGCATTTCAGTTCACGTCACTGGCAACCGACGCTCGCGGACATATCGGCATGACGACGCTGTTCGGGGGCGGAACAGGAACGAGCCATACTTTCCCGTCGGGGTGGATCAACCTCAACGACGACGTTTCTCCCAACCAGCCCTGGGCGGGTACCGCGAACGCCTTTGGGGCAGGCAATCCCTGCCTCAACGGCACCTTATATCGCTCTGGCGATTTCCTGACGACGCGCGCGTACCGCCCGACGAACACGCTCTTTCTGGGATACAATTTCGTCCTTACCGCGGATGCCGGGTCATGTGGCTCTACCGCCCCGGTCGCGGCCCATGAGGTCGTATTCGGGCGCAAGCGTGACAAGCACGGCGGCTTCCAGCGCTGGCAGTGAGCGCGACCGCGCAGGAATCCCGTGAGGGCATGCCACGGCCGGGTCCACGCGTGGCCCGGCCGGGGCAAATCTTGCTGAGGCGAGCAGGCGCGGCGGCGCGATCGCGGAGGTTCGGCGCGATTTCTTGAACTTGAGCGCGGAATTAGGCTGCCCGCACGATGATGATCCCCGCTTTGAGCCGTCGGCTCGCGGCTCCGTTGCTCGTCCTCGCGGCTGGTTTCGGATCGACGGCCGCTCTACCGGCGGCGGCTCCTGCGCGCACGGAGAGCTGGCCATCGCCGGGCCTGCGTATGATCGCCTCTCTGGACGACGCGCGTCCGCGCCGTGGCGGCCGCGTTCAGCTAACCGCGGAACTAAGGAACGAGGGGACGAGCCAATTGCTCGTTCCGAGAGCCGGACGTTGCAACCCAACCCTTCAACTCGTTATCTGGGGTGCCGGCGGTGGCGTCGTCTGGGCCCAGGGCCTTCCGCTCTGCCTAGAGCGGGGTGAAGGCCCGCTGCCGATCCGGCTGGCTCCGGGCGGCTCGGTTTCGGCGAAGCAGTGCTTCGGCATTTCGGCCGATACTGGCCGCTCCGCCGGCCATTGCGCGCTTCTCGACCTGCCCTCCGGCGCCTATCAGGTCGGCGGCAGCTTCCATGGCATCGCCCTGCCTCGGCTAGAGCTCATGCTGGCGCCGTAGCCCATGACAGCTGTTTGGTTGATCGGGGATATGCCAACGAATTGCGCGCGTGATGAATATGAAGGTGGAGAATTCGACGGCTTTTAGATTGTGGTGAATAGCGAAGCGCGGGAAGTGTTATAGTTTGCCGAAACATCGGTCGAGACGATTGCGCAGCCAATTAAACGGTACCACCCGGGCACCCGGAAACATGCTGGCCACCTTAGGTCCAATCGAACAAGCCGGCCGCGACCGAATCGAGTCCCCGTAAACTTCCAAAAAGGGCGGCGAAAGCGGCGGCGGCGATAAACCCATCGAGCCGGTCCATGAATCCGCCATGGCCCGGAATCAAGCCGCTCGAATCTTTCACGCCGAAGCGCCGCTTGACCCAGGATTCGAAGATGTCGCCGCCTTGCGAGACGGCGGCGGCGGCAAGGCCGAGCGCGAAAAGGGGCAGGGCCCGCCACGGATCGCCAAGGCCATAAGTGCCGGTCACGGCGCCGAGACTAGCTCCCGCCAATATGCCGGCAAGCGTGCCGGACCAGGTTTTCGAGGGCGAAATTTTAGGCCAGAGCTTGGCGCCGCCGATCAAGCGTCCGCCGAAATAGGCGAAAACATCGGTGCCCCACACGGTCGCGAAAAGCCACACGATCGATCTTGCGCCATATTCCGCCGAGCCATGCAACGCGCCGGCGGAAACAAGCAGCAAACCCGCGTAGACGATCCCGCCAAAAGCCCAAATTCTCCGCCCTGGACCCGCGGCGAGAGCGAGGGCAAGCCCGCAGCCGCCAAGCAGGGCGCAGGCGGCGCCGAACCAAGCCTTGCCGGCAAAATACGCGCTCACGACGAGCCCCAGCGCAACAAGAAGCAACCGGACGCGAGGGTTTGGCGCCGCTATCAGATTTTGCCATTCGCAGCCGACCCCCAAGGCGGCGCCGAGCCAGATCAGATCGAAAACGGGGCCGCCCAGCCAGACCGAGACAAGCGCCGCTGCCATCAAGACAATCGCCGAGAGAACGCGCGGCAGGAGATCGGCCAAGCGGCGCCGCCCGGAAAAATTGGGCGCCGGAGGGTTTTTGTCCGGCGCGTCGGCGGCATCGTTCAGCATGGCACGCAGCACAAAACTCGGGGCGCCAAAAATCATGTTTTCGCCGCACGAGCCAGCACCTTATCATTCCGGGATTGCCCCGTCACGCCGCCGAAGCGCCGTTCGCGCGCCGAAAATTCCGCCAAGGCGGCCGAAAAGGCCTGCCGGTCGAAGTCCGGCCAGTGCATCGGCAGGAAAATGAACTCGCAATAGGCCGCTTGCCACATCAAAAAATTCGACAGTCGCTGTTCGCCGGATGTGCGGATGATGAGATCGGGATCGGGAATACCGGCTGTGTCGAGGTGGCGCGCGAGCAGGGCTTCGTCAATTTCGGAGGCCTTGATGAGGCCGGCCGCCGCCTCTTCCGCCAAAGCTCGCGCCGCGGCGGCAATCTCCTGCCGGCTTCCGTAGTTGAAGGCGACGATCAAGGTAAGACGGGAATTGGCCCTCGTGCGGTCCTCCGCCTGGTCAAGCAACGCGCGGATATCGGCGTTCAGATTGGCGCGCGCGCCAATCACCTTGACCTTGACGCCGGATTTGTGCAACTCATTAAGATCGTTGTGGATAAAGCGCTTCAAGAGGCCCATGAGATCGGCGACCTCCTGGGCGGGCCGGTTCCAATTCTCCACGGAAAAGCTGTAAACCGTCAGATAGTCGAGCCCGAATTCGATCGCCGCGCGAACGGTTTCGCGAAGCGCTTCCAGTCCGCGCCGATGCCCCTCGATCCGCGGCAGCCCGCGCCGCGCCGCCCAGCGTCCGTTGCCATCCATGATCACGCCTACATGCACCGGCGCGCCAGGCAGGCGCCGGCGCGCGGGAAGCGCTGTCTCATCCGCAACCATGGATGACATTGTCATGTCCCGGCCGCCAGCCGCCCGTGGCATCGTCCCTTGGCGTCCTCTATCCTACGCAACACAGCCCCTCTGCCATACAGCACCACTAGCAAAAATACCGCCCGCGGGTCATCCGGCCGGCCCCGTAACACCGGCCGGCCCATGCAACTGAACACACGGCCCTCTCGCAGGCTCGCCGGCCCAGACGGGGCGGCTCACACCTGCATGATTTCGGTTTCCTTTGCGTTCAGCGCGGAATCGATCTCGCCGACGAATTGATCCGTCAGTTTCTGGACCTCGCTTTCGTGGCGTTTCTCGTCGTCCTCGCCGATCGACTTATCCTTGAGCAGTTTTTTTAGCATGTCGAACCCATCGCGGCGGACATGGCGGACAGCAATGCGCGCCTCTTCGGCATATCTGTGCGCGACCTTCGCCATTTCCTTGCGCCGCTGCTCGTTGAGTTCCGGGATCCGGATCCGCAAGATCTGACCTTCGACGGTCGGAGAGAGTCCCAAATTGGCATTGCGTATGGCCTTGTCGACGGCGCCGACCATTGCCTTGTCCCAGACGTGAACCGAAAGCATCCGCGGCTCCGGCACGCTGATTGTCGCCAGCTGATTGAGCGCCATCGTTTGCCCATAGGCCTCGACATGCACTGGTTCGACCAGGCCCGCCGACGCGCGCCCGGTGCGCAAACCTCCCAATTCGTGCTTCAATGTCGCGACCGCGCCCTGCATGCGCCGGCCAAGGTCTGAACAATCAAATTCAGCGCTCATGTTGGAACCCCAAGGTGTTTTCGCCCGGCCCGTCGTCCATTGGCCATGAGAGGATCGTGGCGCACTATGAAGGCGAAACCAGAGTGGCTTTGCCGCGTCCCTCGAAGGCGGCGAGGATCGCGCCAGGCTCCCTTATCGAGAAGACGATTATGGGAATTCCGTTCTCGCGCGCAAGCGCGAACGCGGCGGTGTCCATGACCGCGAGGTTCCTGGCGATGGCTTCGTCATGAGTCAAGCGATCGTAGCGAGTCGCGGCCGGATAGCGCTTCGGGTCCGCCGAATAGACTCCGTCGACCTGCGTCGCCTTCATAATGAGATCGCAGGAAAGCTCGGCGCCGCGCAAGGCCGCGGCGGTATCGGTCGTAAAGAATGGATTGCCGGTGCCGCCGGCGAGAACCACGATCCGGCCCTTGCCAAGATGATGCAATGCTGCCTGGCGCGAATACGCCTCGCAAAGCGCGGGCATTGGCAAAGCCGATAGGGCTCGCGCCGTTTGGCCTTGCTTCTCGAGCCCATATTCGAGTGCGAGCGCGTTCATCACGGTAGCTAACATGCCAATCGAATCGGCGCGTGCCCGCTCGATGCCCTTGTCCGCGCCTTCAATGCCGCGAAAAAAATTGCCGCCTCCGGCGACCACCGCGACCTCAACGCCTCGCGCCGCGACCTTCTGCAGATCCGCCGCGATCTGTGCCAGTCTATCTTGGTCAAGACCATGGCTTCGCGCGCCCATCAAGGCTTCGCCGGAGAGCTTAACGACAATCCGCCGCCAAGCCGAAAATTTCGGCGGAAACTTGGTTTCGCCCGGTCCGGTCATTGGCTTGCCGCTGGTTCCTTGCCCGCCCCGCGCGCTCGATTGCGAAAGCCCGTTCCGCGCTTCGCCATCACCTTATTCCTCACGAGGGATGCCGAAGCACGGATACGATCTCATCCCAATTTTTGGATAATAGCCTTCTGCGGCGGGGGCCGATACGAGAAACAGTCCTATATGCAAGCCAGCCATCTTGTGAGTTTCTTCAATCAGTTTCTTGCTGATACCTTGCCCTTGATAGGCGGTATCAACTGCCAGATCGGAGAGATAACAACAGTAAGAAAAATCGGTGATTGCGCGAGATATACCAACCAGCTTACTGCCTTCACGCGCAGTCACGATCACATCGGCGTTACGCAGCATTTTATCCAAGCGTTCCAGACCATCGGCAGGACGGCGTTGCGCTAATGTGGAAGCAATTAATATGCTTTGAAATTCCCGAGCGAACAGATTGGGTTCAAAGGGGTACATAATAGGCATAAGGACCCCACAAAAAGTTTACTGCCCAACGCCGAACATCCCCAATAAGCCGGACAGCCAGCGCTTTATCCAACTGCCTCTAGCACGGCGCAATTTTCGACAAGATCTCACCGTAATACAAATAGCTTAATGTTCATGATCCATTCAACCGTCCGCGAGGCCGCTCAGGTCCGCCTTCGCGGTGTATCATTGGGCTCGCCCCACCTTGCCACCGGAGCCGGGCCAAACGTGACGCGGTCCTAGCTCGCGGTCGCGGCCTCCGCTCCATCGCTCGGTTTTGCAAAATTCCAAGAAGCGGCCATATTTGATTTGAGTTGCCGAATCAGAGTGGTGGAGGATGGTAAAATGCAGGGCGTTGGCGAGGCGAAGATGCCCGGCAATGTGCCTCACCCGCTTTATCGGCAGCGCCGCTGCGCGGCGGTTATCGCTGGCCTTGGATGGTTTGGCTTGAGCGTTCCGCTCTACTTCGACGTTCATGCGGCGCTCGTCAAGGATCTGTCGGTCCCGGTCACTCTTATCGATTACTTCAGCTATTTCACCACCGAGACTAATCTCCTTATCGCCCTCGGGCTCACGATTTTTTGCGCATGGCCGCAAGCGGAGCAATTTTTGACCCGGCCAAGCGTCAAATCGGCGCTTGTCGTTTATATTATCGTTGTCGGCGGGGTCTATGCGGTGCTTTTGCGGAATTTATGGCATCCGCATGGATTGCAGCTTTTAGCCGACATCGTGGTGCACGATGTGATCCCGTTCCTATACCCCTTATATTGGCTGGTGTTTCTGCCCAAGGGCAGCTTGCGCTGGAGCGATCCGGCCTGGTGGCTCGTCTACCCGGTCCTGTATTTCCTCTATAGCATGCTGCGCGGCGCGGCCTTTGGCATCTATCTTTATCCGTTCTTCGACGCCGCGCATCTCGGGGTTGCCCGGGCCTGGGCGAACGGAATCGGTTTGCTGGTCGTCTTTTTTTGGCTCGGTGTCGTTTTGACCGCCATCGACCGTGCCCTGGCCATCGGCGAAAGCGGGCGGCGCGGGCTTGGCAGGGCAGCCGAACTCTGACAAATAGGACCATTGACGGTTCATCCTCAGGCTTCAAGGGGACGCCATGGCCCTAGCCCAGACCGGGACAACCCCCGCCGGAAACGGCGTCCTCTTTCCATCCGGCGCGAGGGCTCTTTTGATCGACGGCAAGCGCGCGTCGGAGCAAGTGATCGCGCGGGTGACGGAAAATACCAGCGCGCTTGCCGCGCAAGGACTGAAGCCTGGCCTCGCGGTCGTGCTTGTCGGCGGCGATCCGGCAAGTCAGGTCTATGTCAAATCCAAAAGCAAGGCCGCGCAAGCCTGCGGGTTTCATTCGGTCCAGCACGACCTTGCCGCGACGGCGAGCGAGGCCGAGCTGCTCGCCTTGGTCGAACGGCTCAATGCCGATCCCGCCATCCACGGAATCCTGTTGCAATTGCCGTTGCCCGGCCGGCTCGATCCGGGCCGCGTGATCGAAGCCATTTCGCCAGGCAAGGATGTCGATGGCCTGCACCCGGTCAATTCCGGACTTCTCGCGAATGGCGATCTGGCCCGCGCGCTCGTGCCATGCACGCCGGCCGGCGGCATGGTCCTCCTCGATGCGGCCGCCGCGGCGCTTGGCGTTAATCTTTCGGGGGCCGAGGCCGTCGTCGCCGGCCGCTCCAATCTGGTCGGCAAGCCGATCGCCCAATTGCTGCTTGGCCGCAATGCGACCGTGACGGTCGCCCATTCGCGCACGCGCGATCTCGCGGCGACGGTGTCCCGGGCCGACGTTCTCGTCGCGGCCGTTGGCCGGCCAGAGATGATTCGCGGGGCATGGATCAAGCCCGGCGCGATCGTCATCGACGTCGGCATCAACCGGGTCCCGCGCGACGGCCAAGACGCGGCCGGGCGGCCGAAGACGAAGCTTGTGGGCGATGTCGCCTTTGCCGAAGCGATCCAGCGCGCCGGCGCGATCACTCCGGTGCCCGGCGGGGTCGGACCGATGACGATCGCGATGCTGATGCAGAATACGCTCCGCGCGGCGCTTTTGAAGACAGGGCGAAAACCGTCTTTCTGACCGCCCCTCGCTTCCGGTCATACGATAGGCCTTCATCGGATTTACGACAAAGAAAACCGACACTTTGAAATGGGCCGCAGCAGCGCGCCGCGACCGGCCCGAATCGACAAAGCGGGCAACACGTTCACGCAGATCGAGCAAATTGGCTTTCGGCATCGCAAATCACCTCCTTGCGGAAGTGAATCACGAAACAAGCCTCACCGGAATCCGTTCGATTCAAACCGAATGTCCGGCGCCTTAGCTATTCTGTCTCAATGGGTCGCTCACGGGGAGAAACCGAGGTTTGCGGGGTTTGCGAAGCACCACGGTCGCGGGA
>JBOHJT010000102.1:0-11106 GCA_050728715.1 Methylocella sp. | reverse complement strand
TTTTGATCGACAACTCTCCGCCCGCCGGGGGCATCCGGCGTGCTCCGCTCGGCTCGCACAAGAGCCCGAAAGTCAGGAAAGCGATCGAGGACAAGGGCGCCGAGTTGTATTTCCTGCCGCGCTACTCACCCGACTTGAACCCGATCGATCCTTCGCCGAGCTCAGGAGGTCTTTTCGAAATTAAAGACGCTCCTGCGAAAGGCTTCCGAACGATCCGTCGAAGCCCTCTGGAGCCGCATCGGCGAACTCCTTGACCACTTCCCACGGCACGAATCCCAAAACTACTTCAGAGCCGCCGGATATGAACCAACTTAACCGGATACCGCTCTAGGCAGCACGCGCGCCGGGGCCCGCCATCCTTCTCCTCCAATACCATTTTACCCAATTTGGTCCCCTTCAGCGCTATGCTGGCATTGGCGGCGCCTATGTGTTCAATTTCGGCAATATCAGCGACGGGATTCTAACGAATTTCAGCATCGATCAGAATTTCGCTTTCGTTGTCCAGGCCGGCGCCGATTTGATGCTCGCTCCCAATTGGGGCGTGTTCGTCGACGGCAAGAAGCTTTTCTTTTCCACCGATGCGCAAGGATTCGCGTTCCCGGGAACTGTCCCCGTTCGCTCCCATGTAAAGGTCGATCCTTGGCTCGCGTCTGCCGGCATTACCTTCAAATATTAGCCGACGGCTTTGCGCCATAGGCTAAACGGACGCTGACCAAGCCGCTCGGCACGAAAAAAGAACGCTTCCACGGACTACGTGGGACCGTTTTCGTTCGCGGGTTTCGGGCCGCCGCGGGAGACGCCGACCTTGGCGGGGCGAAGCACGCGATCGCCGATCGCGTAACCGTCCTCCACCACCTGCACGACCGTGCCATTTGGCGCCGTCTCGTCAGGCACCTCGAACAACGCCTCATGGAGATTGGGATCGAACTTGGCGCCGAGCGGTTCGAGCTTCTTGACGCCGTATTTGCCAAGCCGCGACAGGAAGTCGCGCTCGGTGAGTTCAACTCCCTCGATCAAGGCTTTCAGCGAGGCCCCCGCCTGCTCGCGGGTATCGGCCGGCAGGCTCTCGACGGCGCGCCGCAAATTGTCGGCAAACGTCAGCATATCGAGGGCAAACGAGGTCACGCCATAGGTCTTGGCGTCGGCGACCTCGCGCTCGGCGCGGCGGCGCTGGTTTTCCATCTCGGCGAGGGCGCGCAGGACCTTGTCTTTCAGCGCCGCGTTTTCGAGCTGAAGGTTTTCCAAGACCACGAAAGGATCAGGTTCTCCAGCCGGAGCTTGCGTGTCGGGGCCGGCGAACATCGCGCCGGCATCGCCGGTGGACCCGTCCGGGTTGATCGCGGCGGCTTCGTTTTCGGCTTTTTTTGAATCGTTCATGATCGCTCTTTGATAAATGTCAAACCACGCCGGGATATCAGTTTATTAGCAACCAAAATCAAGTTCCCGCCGCGACCGTCCGCGATTAGCCGCGCAAGATCGCAAACCCCGGGAGATGTCAGAACCCGCTGTCCGTCGTGACGGACGCTTCCTTGGCCGGATCGAAGACTCCTAAAATTGCCCGCCGAATCGCTTCTTGCCTTTGCGCTGAAGCAATTTTCTCGCCTGTAAGATCGGTCACATAAAACACGTCCGCCGCCTTTTCGCCGAATGTCGCGATATGGGCCGAGGCTATGTTGAGGCTGAGCCTGGACATAATCGCCGTCAATTCATAAAGCAGGCCAGGCCTATCGAGGCCGGTCACTTCGACAACGGTGAAGCGGTTGGAAAGCGTATTGTCGATCGATACTTCCGGATGGATGCGAAAAACATCGCGGTCCTCTCCGGCCTGCCGCGTCCGTGCGGCGACCATGTCCCGCAGCCTGACTTGTCCGCTGAGCGCGCGCTCGATTGCGAGCACAATGCTGCCCGCCCGGCGCAACTCGTCTTCGTCGTATCTGAAAGCGCGCGAAACAAAAATTGTGTCGAGCGCCATGCCATCGGCCGTCGTAAAAACCTGCGCATCGACAATATTGGCTCCGGTTGCCGCGCAAGCGCCGGCGAGGGTGGATAAAAGCCTTGCATGGTCGGGCGCAATGACGGTCAATGCGGTGACGCTACGGTCCCGGTCAACGAGGATATCGGTTATCGGCGCGGGTATCTCGACTTCGGTCATATTCAAAAGTTTGGCATGAAGAAGCTTCTGCTCCAGTGTGGCCTTTAGCCAATAGGCTTGGGGAAGACGCGCGGCATAGGCATCGAAATCGAGATCTGGCCACTTCGGCAGCGCGCGGCGCAGTTCCGCTCGTGCCTGGGCCACGCGCTGTTTGCGATCGGTCGTGGAGTGACCGCCCGATAGCTCCACCTCGGTCTCCCAATAGAGGGTGCGCAGGAGTTCGGCCTTCCAATTGTTCCAGACCCCGGGCCCCACGGCGAGGATGTCGCAAACGGTGAGGACCAACAGCATTTTGAGGCGTTCAAGGGTCTGCACGCGGCCGGCGAAGGTCGCAATCGTTCTCGCGTCGCCAAGATCGCGCCGCTGCGCCGTATCCGACATGATCAAATGGTTCTCGACAAGCCACGCGACCGTTTCGGTTTCGGCGTCGGTAAGGCCGAGACGCGGACAGAGCGCGCGCGCGACAGCCGCACCGGCGCTCACATGATCTTCCATCCGCCCCTTGGCGATATCGTGCAGGAAAAGCGCGAGAATCAGCACCCTCCGATTGGCGATCGAAAGCAGAATGTCGGTGGCCAGGGGATGCTCCGCGGCAAGCCTTTGCGAACCAATCTCGGCGAGGTTTCCCACCGCGCGCAAGATATGCTCATCGACGGTGTAGTGATGATACATGTTGAATTGCACAAGCGCGACGATGCGGCCGAATTCCGGGATGAAGCGCCCGAGAACGCCGGCTTCGTTCATGAGCCTCAGCACGATTTCGGGGTCGTTGTGCGACGTCAATATGCCTAGAAACAGCCTGTTCGCTTCGGGATCGGCGCGCAACTTCGCATCGATACGCTTCAGTGCCAGGGTGACGTGCCGCGTCGCGACCGGATGGATCGCGAGGCCATTGCCGTCGGCGACCCAGAACAGCCTGATGAGATTGACCGGATCGCGGGCGAAAACCTCTGCTCCCGTGACCGTGACGCGGCCATTTTCAACTTCGAAATCTCCGGTCGCGATGGCCGCCCGCTTGCGCCGCCAAGGCCGGAACCGGTCGAGCCTCGCTTTTGGTTTGGCTTGCTTTTCTTCGAGCGCGGCGCAGACGATCGCGGTCAAATCGCCAACATCCTTGGCGATCAGGAAGTAATGTTTCATGAACCGCTCGACGCTGGCTAAGCCGCCTCTCGTCGAATAGCCGAGGTGACATGCGATCCGGCGTTGATGATCGAAGCTCAGTCTTTCTTCCGCCCTGCCGGTTAAAAAATGCAGATGGCAGCGGACTCGCCAGAGAAACTCCTCGCAACGGCGGAACAGCTTATATTCGGCACGGGAAAATACGCCAGCGCCAACAAGATCGGCCGCTTCGCGCAGCCGGTAGACATATTTGGCGATCCAAAACAACGTATTGAGGTCCCGGAGGCCGCCTTTGCCGTCCTTGACATTTGGCTCGACAAGGTAGCGCGAGCGGCCGGCCTGCGCGATGCGGCTGTCGCGTTCGGCGAGCTTTGCCGCGACGAATTCGGCGGCCCTTCCTTGCACGATCTCGCGCTCGAACCGCGTCCGCATGGTTTCGAAAAGCCCGCTGTCGCCGAGAATAAGGCGCGCCTCAAGGAGCGCCGTGCGGACGGTCATGTCTTCGCGGGCACGAACCAGACATTCCTTGACCAAACGTGTCGAATGGCCGACTTTCTGGCCGAGGTCCCAAAGCATATAGAGGATCGCCTCGGCGATGCGTTCCCCGCGCGGCCGCGCCGCGGGAGAGAGCAGAAAAAGGAGATCGATGTCTGAACCCGGCGCAAGGGTCGCCCGCCCGTAGCCGCCCACCGCCGCGATCACGAACGCTTCGCCGGCCGGGCCGTTTGCGGCCGGATGAACATAGGCCGTCACATAATCGAAAATCTCGCGGATCAGCTCGTCTTCGATATGGGCGAGATGGCCGGCGCAAGCGAGGCCGCCCCCATTGGCCTCGAACGTTACGCGGGCGAGCGCGCGTCCTTGGTCCAAGGCGGCGCGAAAAAGCGCAACCGTTTGCGGGCGCACGGCATGAGCCGGCTTCCCCCCCGCGTGGAGCGCCGCGATTTTGGCGCGCAGGCCCGCGCGATGGAAATATGCCCCATGCGGCAAGTTGATCCGATCGCGCCAGGGCTGGACCTGCGGCGCTGTCTCGAGCATGGCGTTCATGGATTCCGATGGCCTGGCGATAGGCGGATCCCGCGCGATTCTTCCAAGGTGGTTTCCGTTTCCGTGAATGACAAGGCCGGGCCAAGGCGCAATTTTGCTTCGATCGCATCCCAGATCGCGACGGCGAGATCCGGACCGCCGAGCCGTTTGATCGCCCGTATCCCGGTCGGCGAGGTCACGTTGATCTCGGTCAGATTGCCGTCGATGACGTCGATGCCGGCAAAAAGCAAGCCGCGCCGTTTCAGCTCGGGGCCGACCACGGCGCAAATATCACGCTCGCGCGGCGTAAGCTCGGCCGCCGACGCGATGGCGCCGCGCGAAAGGTTCGCGCGGATGTCGTTCCCGGCCGGCATCCGGTTGACCGCGCCCGCCGCCAAGCCATCGACGAGGATGATGCGCTTGTCGCCATTTGCCACCCGCGGCAGAAAGCGCTGCACCACCCATGGCTCGCGAAAACTCGCTGCGAAGAGGTCATAAAGCGAGCCAAAGTTTGGATCGCCGCGGGCTATCTTGAACACCGCCGCGCCGCCGTGGCCATGCAACGGCTTCATGACCGCCTCGCCATGCACTTCAAGAAACGCTTCGATTGCCTCTCTGTCCCGCGTGATAAGGGTCGGCGGCATAAGCTGCGAGAAGTTCATGACAAAAAGCTTCTCCGGCGCGTTGCGCACGCTCGCCGGATCGTTGACGATCAACACCTTTGGCCGCAAACGCTCAAGCAGATGGGTCGAGGTTATATAGGCGAGATCGAAAGGCGGATCCTGACGCAAGAGTACGACCTCGAACGATGCCAGATCCGTCGCTCTTGTGCCGCCCAGGGTGAAATGATCGCCCGCGGCATCGCGGACCTCGACCGGCGCCGTCCCGGCCACGACCCGGCCGTCGCGCAGCGAAAGTTTATCGGGAGTGTAGTAAGATAGCCTGTGTCCCCGTGCACGCGCCTCGAGCAGGAGCGCGAAGGTCGAATCGCCCGCGATATTAATCTTGTCGATCGGGTCCATCTGGACGGCGACGTTCAAGGCCATCGAAATCCTCTTGGGCGGACGCGGCGAAATCCCGCGCCGGCGCATGGCACATTGCCGGAAGGATTCGTCAAGGGTGCCCCTACATCGATTTCGCCTCGACGGACCCCATGGTGAGCACGCATTTTCCGATCGTCAGCCCGGATTGAATGTCGCGGTGCGCCAGACCAGCTTGTTCGAACGGGTAGCACCTCGTGGGTGGCGGGACCAGCCTCCCAGAATCGAAATCCGTCAGCAAATCGCGCATGATCCGATCGAGGAGGGGAACCTCGTCGAATAAATAGCTTAAATTGAAGGCCATGACGCTCTTGTTTTCGCTGGCGAGCCGGAGAACACCAATACGAGGCAGGAGCGCATAACGTAGCATGGTCGCCAATGCGCCAGCCAGCTTTCCGTTGCGCGGTAAAATCCCGTGCGCCCCGTAGGCGACCAGCCGCCCCATTGGCGCCAACAATCGCAAGCTTTGGCGCAGGGTAAGCCCGTTGGCGTCGAAGACGGCTTGATACCCATTCGGCGCGTAATGGCGAGCCGCCTCGAACCAATCCTCTCCCGATGCATCGATGACCGCGTGCGCGCCGGCATCCTTTGCCGCTTGCAGCTTATGGGCGGACCCGACGACGCCCACCGCGCGGATGCCCCGCAGGCGAGCGAGCTGCAGCAACGCCCCGCCTACGCCGCCCGCGGCGGAGTGGACGAGCACGATGCTTGCCGGCCGGGGCGCCGCAAGCTCGTCCAGCGCATAGGCCGCCGTGAGAAACACGACAGCTATGCCGGCAGCTTGGGGAGTCGTCAGCCGGCCGGGACAAGCAAAGACTTGATGGCGAGGAACCGCGACTTGTTCCGCATACCCTCCGAAACGGGTGAGCGCGATCACCCGTTTTCCGATGTCGGGGCCGTCGACTCCCTCGCCGACTGCCAACACGCGCCCCGCAACCTCGAATCCAGGCGTAAATGGCCAGCCAGCGTAGCGCCAGGAGGAGGCATAAAGACCAAGCCGCGCTATGCAATCGGCAAAGTTTACGCCAGCCGCTTCCACGCCGATCACCACCATGCCGGGGCTTGGCGTGGGCCGAGCCGCACGCACCATCCTTAAAGCACGAAAACCTCCGGGACGGAGAACAGTAATTTGTCGCATCGGATTGGTCTCACCCCCGGCCTTGCAAGCGAAAGTCAAGAATTATGTTGGGTGGGAGCGGCCCTTCTGGCCGGCCGTTGGAGGTAATGCCTGTCGGCCCAGCTCCAACTGCGACCGGGTTCGCTCCGCGCCATTGGGCCATTGCGAAGCTTATGTCTGTACTTGGTCATTGGGCCGATTGCGCGGTCATAGTTTCACACGTTCAAAGGAAAATGCGAATACTTGCCGGCAAAAATGCGGTTGCACGGAGCGTTCACAAGTGTTATGGTTAGCGTGCCAATAAGGGGGGAATTGGATATTGTTAATTGTACTATAGTGTCAGTTCTAGAAGCCATTCTCCAGTTCTCCTGATATGGCTAACATATTTGAGGAAAGAACCAGCTAAATGAAATCATATCTTGCCATCGCGGCGTCGGTTGCGGCGCTCGCTACTGTTCAAGCGCACGCGGCGCAGACTATCCAGTTCTCGATGACCGTGTCGGCAGGCGCGAGCACTTGCCTGCCCAACGCGAACGCCACGGTCACCGATCATTCCTTCGGAGACTTCGAAAACATTGAAGTCGTCGCCACTGGCCTAGCGCCGAACACCAACTACGACTTTTTCATAATTCAGGTTCCGACCGCGCCGTTCGGGGCCGCCTGGTATATGGGCGACATTAGCACCGGTCCGACCGGCATCGGTGTCGGCAATTTCGTCGGCCGCTTCAGTAGGGAGACTTTCATTATTTCCCCCGGCGCCACGCCAGCGCCAAATGTATTTCCTGACCCGCCCGCCTTCGTCCCGGAGGCAGTAGGTGGCGTGCAGACCAATCCCGTGCAAATGTATCACCTCGGGCTTTGGTTCGATTCGGCGGCTGACGCCGCAAAGGCGGGCTGTCCGGCTACCCACACCCCGTTCAACGGGGAACATAACGCCGGCATCCAGGTCCTCAACACGGCAGCTTTCCCGAACCTCAAGGGTCCTTTGTTCGCAATCCCCTAACAGCGTAGGCAGGGGCAGGCGAGCCCGCGCCTCCTTCAGCTACAAAATGGCACGCATTATGCGGCCCCGCCCTTGTGGCGGGGTTCGCCGTATTTTCGCTTGCCGGTCCAAATCGATGCGGAGACCGCGACCGCCCGCCGCCGGACCGAATTAAGAATTTCCCGCCACATTTATGCTATTTTGCGGACCGATAGGATGCTGGCGTTTCCGCGCCAGTTACGATTGAAAGGCCGTGGGCGTGGTTGGTGTTATTTGCGGTAAATGAGCAGAACGTATGAACACTGGCTTTAAGAAAACGCCAAAGCCTTGGCGGGAAGCCGCGGGCGGGCCGCTGATCCGTTTAGCCGCGGTGGCGGCGGTGGCGGCCCTGTCCCTCCCCGCCTCGGCTGACTCATGGATGGATTCGTTCAATCCCTTCAACCTATTCGGCGGCACAAAATACAAAACCGAGATCGTGCCCGATGTCCCGGCGGAGGATATCTACAATCAAGCGCTTGCCCGGCTGCAATCCAAGGATTACGACGGCGCGGCAAAAAAATTCGCCGAACTCGAAAAGCAATATCCCTATTCGCAATGGCAAAGAAAAGGGATTTTGATGACCACCTTCAGCCAATATCAAAACGCCAGTTACGACGACGCCATTGCCTC
Organism: Methylocella sp.; assembly: GCA_050728715.1. GTDB lineage: Bacteria > Pseudomonadota > Alphaproteobacteria > Rhizobiales > Beijerinckiaceae > Methylocapsa. The sequence continues at coordinate 3,001 of JBOHJT010000102.1, read as the reverse complement.
CGCGAAACGCTACATCGGGTTATTCCCTTCGTCCCCCGACGTCGATTATGCCTATTATCTTGAGGGGATGTCCTATTACAATCAAATCCCGGACATAAACCGCGATCAGGACCGGGCGGCAAAGGCCGTTGAAATTTTTACCCTGATCACCGAGAAATTCCCGAAGTCGGAATATGCCGAGGATGCGCGCTACAAGCTTCAAGTCGCCCGCGACCAGCTTGCCGGCAAGGAGATGCTCGTCGGACGCTATTATCTCAACCGGCACGATTATGCGGCGGCGATCAACCGCTTCCGCGAGGTTCTGTTCAAATATCAGACGACCCGCCACGCCGAGGAAGCCTTGGAGCGGCTGACCGAGGCCTATCTCGCGCTCGGTATTCCCAGCGAGGCGCAGACCGCGGCGGCGGTTTTAGGGCATAATTTCCCGGATTCGGTCTGGTACAAGGATGCTTATGCGCTGCTCCACGAAGGCGGGCTGCAGCCGCATGAAGACCAAGGGTCCTGGATCTCGAAAGCATTCCACAAAATGGGCTTCGGCTAAGCACCGGGCGGCGTGCTAACGATCAAATTCGCATGTCTGCTGCCAAAGTCACGGCGGTGGAGAACCTCATTTAGAATATAAAATTGCCTCGCCGCGAACGATGATTGCAATGGAGGACGAAGATGACCGGCTCAACCATTATTCCGTGCCTGCGGTACAAGGATGCAAAACGCATGATCGATTGGCTTTGCGGGACGTTTGGGTTTCAGCCACATGCCGTGCATGAGGACGGCAAGGGCGGCGTTGCCCATGCGGAGCTGACGCTGGGCGGCGGCATGATCATGCTTGGCTCCGCGCGGGATGGTCATGATGAGTTTGGTCAGGTGCAATCGACGCCGTCCCAGCTAGGAGGAACAACGCAAAGTCCCTATGTCGTGGTGGCCGACGCCGACGCGATTTACAGGCACGCTAAAGCTGCAGGCGCGGAAATCGTGATTGAGATCAAGGACGAGGATTACGGCGGCCGAGACTTTTCCTGCCGCGATCCGGAAGGTCATCTGTGGAATATCGGCACCTACGATCCCTGGAAAACGTGAGGCCGGTTCGGCAGCGTCTCACTATAAATTTCGCCTCATGGCCTGGAGCCTCCATCCGTCCGGGGTAAAATGCTCCAGCGCGTGGAAAGAATATGAATAAATAAAAAAATTCGTTAAATCGATAGGCTGGACCCCTTTCCCGTTTCACAAAACACGAAAGAGTTCCGGCCGCGCCAAATGGAGGCGCATCGGGGAGCCCCACGACCCTATGCTCGTTCAACTGTCCATCCGCGACATCGTTTTGATCGACAAGCTTGATCTCGAATTCGACCGTGGCCTTACCATTTTGACCGGCGAGACCGGCGCCGGCAAATCGATTCTTCTCGACGCGTTTTCGCTGGCGCTTGGCGCCCGGGGCGACGGCGGCTTGGTCCGCCACGGCGCGGCGCAAGGTCAAGTCAGCGCGGCTTTCGAGCTTGCGGAGGACCACCCGGCGGTCGCCGCGGCGAAGGCCCAAGACATAGAAGCCGCCGGCAGCCTTATTTTGCGGCGCCTGCAATTGGCGGATGGCCGCAGCCGCGCTTTCGTCAACGATCAGCGGATGACCACGCAGGCATTGCGGGCGATCGCCCGCGAATTGGTCGAAATTCATGGCCAGCACGACGACCGCGCGCTCGTCGATCCAGGCACGCATCGCCAACTGGTCGATGCCTTTGGCGGCTTGAGTCTTGAGGCCGCCGAGGCGCGCGCCGCCTATGCGCGGGTGCGGGGTCTCAAGGCCGAGCGCGCGCGCGAGCAGGCGAACGTTGAAATGGCGCGCGCGGAGGCCGACTATTTTCGCCACGCCTCCGCCGAGCTAGCCGGGCTTGCCGCCGGACCTGGCGAAGAAGCAGCGCTCGCCGAGCGCCGCTCCACCATGATGCAGGCCGAGAAGGTCGCGGCCGAATTGCGCGATGTTCACGCAACGGTGATGGGCGAGTATTCGCCAATGCCTGCTCTCTCCGCCGCGCTGCACAGGCTCCAGCGGCGTCAGACTCAGGCACCCGGCTTGATCGCACCCGCCGTCGAGGCGCTCGATGCCGCCTTGAACGCCCTCGATCTCGCGGGACAAACCCTCGATCAGGCCTTGCGGGATGCGGATTTAGATCCGCGCGAATTGGAGCGGGTTGAAGAAAGGCTGTTTGCCTTGCGCGCCGCGGGACGCAAATATGGGGTTCCCGCCGACGCGCTTGCCTCGCTCGCCGGAAAATTTGCGGCCGAGCTCACCGCCCTCGACGCCGGGGAGGCAAGGCTTTCGCATTTAACGCGAGAGGCCGAGGCCGCGGAGTCCGCCTATGCGTCGGCGGCGCGGGCGTTGTCGGCGGCGCGCAAGAAAGCCGCCGCCGCGCTCGATGCCGAAGTGACCGCTGAACTCGCGCCGCTCAAGCTCGAAGGCGCCCATTTTACAACCGAATTCCGCATCGAGCCGGAAGGCCCGGACGGGTACGATCAAGTCGAGTTTTGGGTGCAAACGAATCCCGGAACAAAGCGTGGCCCCTTGATGAAAATCGCGTCCGGCGGCGAGCTTGCCCGTTTCATGCTGGCCCTGAAAGTGGTTCTTGCCGAGCAAGGCTCGGCTCCGACACTTGTCTTCGATGAAATCGATACGGGGGCGGGCGGCGCGGTGGCCGACGCCATAGGCCAGCGGCTTGCGCGGCTCGCGTCCCGCGTGCAGGTGCTCGCCGTGACCCATGCGCCGCAAGTCGCGGCCCGCGCGCGAGGTCATTTCCGCATCGCCAAGGCTGGCGCCGGTCAAGGCAGCCGCGTCGCGACGCGGGTCTCGATTCTCGAAAAGGAAGCACGGCGCGAGGAAATCGCCCGTATGCTGGCCGGCGCGACGATCACCGACGAGGCGCGGGCGGCCGCCGCGCGGCTTTTGGAGGGTGCGCGATGAAACTGGAGCGCCTCCCCGAGCGATAATAGCGAGAGAGGACACAAGAGGACA
>JBOHJT010000101.1:0-11145 GCA_050728715.1 Methylocella sp. | reverse complement strand
GATCGTATCGTACTCGGTTCCTTTTCGTCCACATCGGCGGCCCCTCCTCGAATCAGGCCGCCTCCCTTGAATCACAACCAATTCATATGATTCAACAACTTTCGAGACGGACACTTAGCATTCGAGAGCTGCTTCGCGCAATCAGCCGATTGGCCGACCGTGCACCGCGGTATTCAAGCCCGCGGGGTGAGCTTTCCAGAGGAATTTTTCTCCAGGCCGGAAATCACCTTCAATGGCACCAAGCGCAAAGCCAACCAAGCCTTGATCGACCATCGCCCAAGAAGCGGCGAGATCGAACCGTAATTTTTTACGAGCGCGGCGGCCACGCGCGACCGGCGCGCCCACCGAGGTGCCCCAGGATCGGGGTTTTCGCAGTCAATTCGCCAAAGTAGCCAGAGGAAATCGCGCCAAAACCAGCCGCGCCCGGCGAAACGATCGGCCCGTTCGACCAAATGGTCGGCCAGGATCGCTCTAGCGTTCGCATTGCTGTCGCCGGCGCTGCCCGGCTCATAGCAAAGAGCATGATTGAGTTGGGGCCGTTGCGAATAAATATTGGCGCCGTGCAGGCGATAGACGGCGACCGGCGCGTCGATCAAGACGCTGCCGCTGATGGCGTTGATCCCAAGGCAAAAATAGAGGTCCGTACCGGTCTTTAGAGTTTGCAGCGCCGGATTGTCGGCGAACAGGCAAAGCGCGTCGCGGCGAAAGCAATTGCCGGACGTCGGCGACCAAATCCATCGTTTGGTCGGGCCCAGAAAGCGAATTCTTTCCAGCACGCGACAGTCGAAACTTGGTGGCGGCCAAGTCTCGCCGAATGGGTGGCGGTAGGGCCGCACCGCGCGAGACCTGGTCCCGCGGCCGGTTTGCATCACCTGGTTGAAAGCGTGTTCGGTTCCCAAGACTACCTGATCGCCGGCAAGCTGGAGCATGTCGCCGGAAGTGAACCCCACATGAACGCGTAGCGAAAGATGGACAAAGACGTGCGTCTCGACGCAATCTGGAAGCAAGAGATCGTCGGCATCGAGAAAAATGACATATGGCCCAGCCGATGCGGCAAATCCCTCGAGCGCCGCCCGCGTTTGCCCGCCGTTGTCCGCGCGGCGGACAATCTTCGCATTGGCGTAACGCGTCTCGATCGCGCGCAACACCGCGCCGCTCTCGTCGGTGGAAGCATTGTCAACGATAACGCATTCGATATTTGGATAGGTCTGACCGAATACGGAGTCGACGGCGGCACGCAAAAAACACCCGTAATTGAAATTGACGACGACGACGCTGACCAGCGGAAGGCGCAGAAATTTTTTCTCGCCGCCAAATTCGCTATGAGAAAAGCTCGCAGAGGGCTCCATCGTGCTGTCGCGCAGACGAAACCCATCGTCCGTTCCCGCCTCCAAATGAATGCCTCCGCTGCGCGGATCGAGGCCAAGATTTGACCTATCCGCACCAAAACATTTGACAATCTCGATATCGCGTTGGCAAGAGGGCCGGTGGTCTTGCCAAGGCGAACCCCGCGGCGCGGCGCGGGGATGCGATTGTCAAACAGCAGCGCCCGCTTCGCGCTTTCCGTCATCAAGCGGAATATCCCCAGCTTAATGCAACAACGCAGTTAAACAAGCAGCGAAAACCAGCTGCTCAAGGCAAACCCTGGCCTCCAGACAAGATCACGCGCGCCAAGAATGGAAACGGGTCAGCGGGCTCGGCGCTTAAAAATGCAGAAGGTTGATGAACATGCCCTTGAGGAAGGTCGATTCGGCGCCAGCCGTCGGAGTGGTGCGCGATACGAAATCGATGAGCTTGCCGTCCTCCATGCCATAATTGGCGACGCGCGCGACCTTTTTGTCCTTGGTGAAATATACCGCGAAGACCCGCTGGTCGGTGACCTTCGGGGCCATGAACTGCACACTGCGATTGGTGACTTGCGTCACATAATACCAGGCGTCGCCACCGACGGTGGATGTCGTTGTCGGTGTCCCCAAAAGGACCAGGATCTGCTCGGCGGAAGAACCAACCTTGACATCTTCCGCAGTTTTGGGGTTGAGTTGATAGCCGTGCACGACCTGGCCATCGTAGCCGAGGCAGCCGCCGACACCCAGCGCAAGTGCTGCCGCCAAGGTCAGTTTCGCGCCGGCCGGCGCCCGGCGCTTTACGTCCCGTCCTCGCGCCCTCATAAACTCCATTCCGCACGCCTCCGGGCTAGGCATCTTGGGGAAAATTTCAGGCAATCTATGAACAAATTGCTCGCGGGAGTGGTACAGCCGCGCCCGACGAAAACCCGCGCACGATAATCCTTGCGTTTAGCCGCACGATGCCTAGCCTCCGTGGCAACGAAAAGCAAGGCTCGCCGATCGCCAGGCATGGCGGCCAGGGGGGTGCCTTTGGAACGCGACAACATGATTTTCCGGATCTTCCGGCGCTCCGCCAACCGGCAACTGATCGGCCGGCTTTCCGGCGAGATCGTGGCGGCGGCCCGCAATCCTGTCCTGTTCACGGAGTATGGCATCGAGGACAGCATGGAAGGCCGCTTCGAGGCGGTGACATTGCATGCGGTTCTTGTCCTGCGGCGGCTCAATCGCATGGACCCGCCTGCGCCCGAAATTGCCCAGGATCTCACCGACGCCATTTTTCGCTCCTTCGAGATCGCCTTGCGGGAAATGGGCATTGGCGACATAAGCGTGCCGAAGCAGATGAAAACCATCTCCGGGGCTTTTTTCGGGCGCGCCTGGGCTTACGACCTGGCGTTGCGCGGCGGTGCGCCGGGGCTCAATGCCGCGATTGCGCGAAACGTTTATGATGGCCGCAAAAATCCGGATCGGCTTGCGCGTTATGTAGAGGCGGCCAACGAGGCCTTGGCCAAGGTCTCGCTCGATGCCTTCACTCTGGGCCCGGTTCCGTTTCCGCCGCCCGCCGCCGTTCGTTGACCGCTTCGATCGAACCCAGTCGGGGGTTTTCCCGCAAAACGGGTTTCCGCTCGCCGGCGTTGATGTTGTAATAGTCCGCAACCAGGGGATCGCGATGACATCCAGCACCGTTCCCGGTCCGAAATTCCGCAAGCCCCGTCCCGGCAAGCCCAGCACCAAGCTTGGGCAGGGACGTATGACACGCATGCTTGCCGTCGAGGCCGTGCCGGATAGCGGTCTCGACATAAGGTTTTGGGCCAATGAGACCGAATGCGCCGCGCTCGCGGACGCCTACGGCCTCGTCGCGGTTCAAACGTTCGAGGCCGGATTCCATGTTCGGAAACAAGGCCCTGGAAGATACAAGGTGAGCGGCGTTTTGCACGCGCTTGTGACGCAAACTTGCGTCGTCAGTCTCGAACCTTTCGAGATCCTTGTGAGCGCTCCTATAGACGTGGATTTCGCGCCCTTTCCAGAGCCTTTGGGCGAGCCGGCCGGCCGGAAAAGGATGGCGGGCGGCGCGGCAGCGTTTGCCGGACCGCAGGATCCCCCCGATCCGATTGGCAATGGCCAAATCGATCTTGGCGCGCTGGCGGCCGAATTTTTGGCCCTGAATCTCGATCTCTATCCGCGCAAGCCGGGGGTCATTTTCGCCGGCACCAATATGGGCGGCGACGCGGCCGGAACAGATTCTCCCTTCGCGGTTTTGCGGCATCGTCCATAAATCCCTACGCTTCCGGTCGTGAAGAACAAACGGCGGGTCTCGGCGCAGAGCGGCTAACGCTCTCATCTATTTGTTTTGTCGCGTGATCTTATCCACGAACGCGGCAATTTTTTGGGACCCGCTTTAACCGCCCCGCGCGGCCGCCTCGGGGTCGCTCAAGCGATGCAGCCGGTCTGCCGCCGCGTGCGCAAAACGCATGAGCACCGCGCGGCGGGTGGCGGCGGCGATGCGATGCTCCGGCGCCTGCCGCAAAATTTCGGCGCCGTAGCCGTCGGCCAGGATGAGCCCCGCGTCCTCGGGCATGATTTCGATGGGCACGGTTTCGGGGATCGCGAAAAACAGCCGGTCGCAATGGGCGCGATAGGCTCTCCATTTGGCGTCAGCGCGAAAATCAGCGACGGAGGATTTGATTTCGACGACAAAAATCGTGGCGTCCATTGCGAGCGCGACGATGTCGGCTCGCCGCCCCGAGAGCAGCGGCAATTCGGTGACGGTCGAAAAGTTGAGTCGCCGCAACAGCCGCCGCGTGCCGCGCGCGACAATAAGCGCCGTCCCGGATTGGCGGCCGTCTCGCGGCGAAAATGGCTTTGGCAATCCCGGCATGGCGGTTATTTGATCGAGACTCGAACGCAAGCGACGATCGCCGAGGAAACCTGCGCGAGCCACGCGCTGTCAAGCTCGAACAGCATGGCCGGCGGCTTTGAGCCACTCCTGAACCTAGCAATTGAGGATTTTGCCCTGAGGCTGCATGGTATCGAGCTAAACCTTGGGAAATCGGCGCGGCGCGCGGTTAATTTCAGCGTCCCGGCACTGGCGCTGGGCGCGCATTTTGATTAAGTTCCAGGCATGAAGCATGTGTCGAAGAAAGCTCCCCGGAAGCAGGCGTCCCGCCAGCTTCTTTACATTGTCCTAGGCTTTGCGGTTGGCCTCGCCGGCCTCGCCGGCCTGGTTTATACGGTCAAGCCGGGGCGCGCGGATCTCGGTTCGGCGCCAATCGGCGGTTCTTTTGCCATGATCTCGCAGGATCGCCGCGTGGTGACCAATGCCGATCTTGCCGGACACCCTTATCTGGTGTTTTTTGGCTATACGCATTGTCCGGACGTTTGTCCGACGGCGCTGTTCGATATTTCGGCGGTTTTCAAGGAGCTGGGGCCAGACAAAAAGGTCGCCGCGCTTTTCGTCACCGTCGATCCCGAGCGCGACACGCCAGATGTGTTGAAGACCTATCTTGAAAACTTCGATTCCCGCATTACCGGGCTGACCGGCGATGCATCGAGGACCGAGGCCATCGCCAAGTCTTTTCGCGTCTACGCCAAAAAGCTGCCTGGCGAAAAATCCGGCGACTATGCGGTGGACCACACCGGGGTCGTCTATCTGATGGACAAGCGCGGCAAATTCGTGAGCGCGTTCAATCTGCAAAGGCCGCCGGAGCAGGCCGCGCGCGAGCTCGAAGCCTACCTTTAGTGGAGCAATCCTAGATGTCCGTTACGTCACGACGCTCACGGCCTCGGGAAGACGAGTGGCGTCCCATCGGGCCGTCGCCCGATGAGGTCGAAACCAACTCGCGCGACAGCTTTCCCGCAAGCGATCCGCCAAGCTGGACGCCGGTAACCGGAACTGGGAATCCCATCCGGGACGCCATGGAGGATTGCGCGGTGACCTCTTCCGCGAACTTGAAATCCCGCGGGCGGAACGCAATTTCGAGACAGCGATCTACTCCTAGCATCAATGCATGAGATGCATCGGACCTTGCGCGTCTGCATACCTCGGGGAGATGCGATGACCGACAGGATCGTGGCGGGCAATATCAAGCTCAAGCGCGTATATGAGGCGCCTGCCGCGACGGACGGCATACGGGTGTTGGTTGATCGGCTGTGGCCGCGCGGCCTCAAGAAAGCGGACGTTGCGAGCGACCGTTGGATGAAGGACCTCGCACCTAGCGGCGAGTTGCGACGGTGGTTTGGGCACGATCCCGCGCGCTGGGAGGAATTCCGGCGGCGCTATTCGGCGGAGCTGAGGGCGCACGCCGCACTGCTCCAGGAGCTGCGAGATTTGGCGCGGAGCGGCCAAGTCACGCTCCTATTCGGCGCTCGTGACGAGACGCACAACGAAGCGGTCGCGCTGCGAGACCAGCTTCTGGGGAGGCCAGGGCGCGAGGCTTCGTGAAGCCGCTAATTGGCGCGGGTTTAGGGCGCCTGTTCGCGAAGCGGGGCCCCGTTCCAGCGCTCAATAAAATCCGACCGGGAAGTATTTGAGATAGAGGTTGGTATAAGTTCCCCGCGCGGCGAGCGCCGCGAGCGCGTAATCGAGCACCTGGCGCAACTGCGTATTGCCTTTCTTCACCGCGATCCCGACACCTTCGCCAAAAACATTTGCATCCATAAAGGGGCCGCCGCGAAAGTCGCAACAGTTCTGCCCATCCTGACTTTCGAGCCAAAGGCTGAGCGATATTCCGTCGCCGAAAATTGTGTCGATCTCGCCTTTGGCGAGAGCCTCGCGCAACAGCTTTTGGGATTCGTAAGGTTTCCGGATCGTGTCCGGAAAAAACCTTTCAAGATAGGCTTCATGCGCGCTCCTTGCCTGAACGCCGACGGTTTTTTGGCGCAAGCTTTCCGGCGTCGCCGGCTTGGCCACTATCGCCTTCAGCGACGCGAAACGCGCGGGGGTGGTATAATATGGCCCGGAAAAATCAAGCGTTGCGCGGCTTTGCGGATCGATGCGGATCGCCGCTATCAAAGCGTCGCCTTGATCGTCATTTAGCGCGTCGATCAAGGTATCGAAGCGCCGCGCCTGGATGGTGCAAGTAATTTTCAGTTCCTCGCAAATGGCGCGCGCCAGATCGACATCGAAACCGGAGAGCGTTCCGTCCGGCAGCGCGAAGTGGAACGGCGGGTAATCGTCCTCGGTCAAGAAGCGCAGGCTCCGCAGGCTGCTCAGGTCGGGCTTGGCGAGGTGATGATGCGGGTCCCAAAAGCCCGGCACGAAGACGCCGCCGCCGGCCGCCGCCGGACGCGTGGCCAAGGCGAGCAAGGCAAGCATGGCAAGCAAGGCAAGCCTGCGTTTGAGATGTGGAACAGCGAAGCCCAAGCAAAATCCCTCATGGCATTGGAAGCAGGCATCGGAGCCTCGTCTTGCCGCGGTCCCAAATTGGCTGACAAGAGGCTCGCATGTTATACCTTATGCAAATTGTGCCGTATGCAAAGTCTGCCGGGAATTTTCCTCGCGGCTAGGCCGGAGCGTTCTTCGAAGCAGGAACGCACTCCAAAAGTTCATCTTCTGGAAAATCAGGCACGCCTGAGGAAGGTTCCTCTTCCATCTCTGTCACATCAACCGCGTAAAGCGTTCGTTTCGTTACGCGTCCGAGCCAAAGTCACGGGAGAGGTGCGCCTCAATGACGGAAAATTCTGACAATATTCAACGCTCGGCATGGCGCCACTTCGTTCCATCTCCATCGACAGCCCACGCCAACAGCGCAAAGTTGTCTAAAACGCGGGAAAGGAGTAAGATGCCGAGCCATCCAACCTCCATGCTGGGAATGTCAGTGTAATGAAGCAAATTACCCCGCAGGCAGAAATCACGTAGTCGCAAGGAGGTTAAAATGGTTAATTATCTTGCTCCGCTTAGATTCGCAGCCATAGCTGGAATATTGTCAGCATATTCTCAAGTCGCGTATGCGGGGGAGTGGATAATTTGTAATAAGACAGGGCAGAAATTGCAGGTGGCAATTGCATATAATGAGGTGAACCCAGGTGGTTATCGCTGAATTTTTGTCCGAAGGTTGGTGGCCTCTTAATGCTTGTGGGGGCTGCGCTAAGGTATTATTGCAAAAAGACACGTCTAATTATGTTGAAGCCTATTTACACGCAGAAATCGATGGCGGACCAGAATTCATCGGAGGGCCATATAAATTTTGTGTCAATACTACTGAACCTTTCAAAATACGGGGCGCGTACCGTGGCTCAAATTGTACTCAAGATGGATTTAACAAAGAACGAGTCGATCTTAACAAACATTGGACAACCAACATAACCGGAGGCAGATCGTCTTGTATTGATTGATCGGGGCCCGCGTCAGACCCCCATAACAATGCCCCGACGGCTAATGGCTCCGCGCGCTAGCTTCGCTAGGCCAGGTAGAAGGGGCAAATGAACAGCGGACAAAGGCTCTCAACAGGACAAAACGCGCGGATGGACGAGATTTTTTCGCTCCCCGGCGAAGAAGCGGAGGATCGCGGCCCTCTTATGCGGGGACTTGCCTGCCTGCCGGTATTCTTTTCGCTTGCCGGCAAACGCGTCGTTCTCGCGGGCGGCTCCAATGCCGTCCTCTGGAAGGCCGAGCTTTGCCAGGCGGCGGGGGCGAAGCTCGACGTTTTTAGCCCAAACCCTTGTTCCGGTCTCGTTGCCTTGGCAAGGCGCCGCCCGGCGGTCGCCCTCGTGTCGCGCCGGATCGAACCGGAGGATTTTCGCGGCGCCGCGCTCGCCATCGTCGAAGCTTCGAGCGCCGCCGAGGCGGCGGAGTTTCAGACCGCCGCGCGCGCCGCGGGTGTCGCGGTCAACGTCATCGACAAGCCCGGATTTTCGGATTTTCAGTTCGGCGCGATCGTCGATCGCTCGCCTCTTGTCATCGGCATTTCGACCAATGGGGGCGCGCCCGTTCTGGCGCAGGCGATACGTGGCAGGCTTGAAGCGCTGCTGCCGCGCGAGATTACGCTTTGGGCGCAAATAGCCAAGGTTTGGCGCAAAAATCCGAAGCTGCTCGACACGGGCTCGAAGACGCGCCGCCGCTTTTGGGAGCTGTTCAGCCGAAACGCTCTGGCGGCGAGGCATCGTCCCGCCGAGGCCGATCTTGCCATGTTGCTCGCCGAGGCGGAGGCGGGCACGGCGGCGGCCGGGTCGGTTGCGCTTGTCGGGGCCGGTCCAGGCGATCCCGAGCTTTTGACCCTCAAGGCCTTGCGCGCGCTCCAATCCGCCGATGTGGTTTTGTACGACGATCTGGTCGCCCCCGCAATCGTCGATATGGCGCGGCGCGAGGCCGAAAAAATCCCCGTCGGCAAGCGCGGCTACAAGCCTTCCTGCCGGCAGGATCACATCGTTTCGCCATTGGTCTCGCTGGCACGCCAAGGAAAACGCGTGGTGCGTCTCAAAGGCGGCGATCCAATGATTTTTGGGCGCGCCAATGAAGAAATCGCGGCGTTGCGGGCGGCCCGCATTCCAATCGAGATTATTCCGGGCGTCACCGCCGCGCTCGGTGCCGCCGCCGGGTTGCAAATTTCCCTGACCGCGCGCGAGAAAGCCAGAAGGCTGCAATTCATCACCGCGCATGCGCATGACGGAAACCTCCCCGGCGATATCGATTGGCGAGCGCTCAGCGATCCCCGGGCATCGACCGTCGTTTACATGGGCGTGAAAACGCTCAAGCTCCTGGCGGGGCGCCTGCTTGCCAATGGCATGGACCCATCGACGCCGGCACTCTTGGTCGAGCGCGCGACTTGCCCGGACGAACGCCATATTTTTGGGACGATCGAAAATCTCGCCGCCAAGGTGGCCGGCGCCGAACCTTCCGGCCCTTGCGTCATTCTTATTGGCAAAACCTTCGCGGATGCCTTGTCTTTGCCGCGAACGCAGATCAGTCTCGACACAAAACCACGAGCGCTGGTTCGTTAGCTTGGGCATGTTTGTTGTTCCGTGGAGCTCTTTGGGTAAGATCTGCTGAGCATTTTCGTGCCCTTGAATCAGGCGGAAAGAGTTTGGATGCGCCGACTCATATTTGGAACGATCTTCGCAAGCTTGGCAGTGATCGCCGCCGTCGCCGCGGCAGTCTATACCTATGAGCGCCCGAGCGTCTTGCGCATCGCGGTTCCGCGCGATGGCGACGATCAGGCGATCATGGCGGCGGCGGCGCACGGCTTCGCCGAGGCCCGGGACGGCATTCGCCTCAAGCCGGTCGCGGTCGAGAGTCTGGTGGAGTCGTCGCGCGCGCTTCAGGAAGGGCACGCCGATCTCGCGGTCGTGCGCAGCGATATCGCGATGCCGCCGAACGGCCAGACCGTGTTGATCATGCGTCACGAGGCCGCCATATTGTTCGCTCCGGCAGAGAGCAGTCTGCGCGCGATCGACGATCTGCGTGGACATAAGGTTGGCATTCTGCAAGCCGTGCCGCCAGGGAACGCGGACAATCAGCTTCTTCTGGATACGGCGCTTGCCCAATACGACGTTCCATCGGCCTCGGTTGGACGGGTATCGCTAACCCTCGCGGAGCTTTCGCGCGCGGTCGAAAACAAGGAGATCGACGCGGTTCTCGCCGTCGGTGTGCCCGGCTCGGATGGACTGACCGAAGCGGTCGACACGATTGCCGTAGCCGGTCACGGTCAGCCGGTCTTCCTTCCCATCGCCGAGGCCAAGGCGATCGCGGAACGCTCGCCTGCGTTTGAGGGAGTCGAGGTGGTGCGCGGCGCGTTCGGCGGCGCCCAGCCGAAACCGCCGGCGGATTTCGATACCCTAGGGGTGAGCACAAGACTTGTCGCGCGCAGTAGCCTTAGCGATGGAGTGGTCGGCGCGTTGACAAGGCTCTTGCTGGCGGCGCGGCCTGCCATTGCCGCGCGGATTCCGATCGCCAATCGTATCGAAGCGCCAGCGACCGACAAGGGCGCGGCTCTGCCGGTTCATCCCGGCGCGCTTGCTTTTCTCGACGACGAAGAAGAAAGCTTTTTCGACAAATACAGCGATGCTTTTTATATCGGCGCGATGTGTCTTAGCGTGCTCGGCACTGGGCTGGCGGCGGCGGCGGCAAGGCTCACACGGCACAGGTTAACGGACGCCGACTTAATCCTGCGCCGTTTACTCGAAATAACGAAGGCCGTGCGAAGTGCCAGGCACGCCGGGCTTCTCGACGGCTACGAGGAGGAAGCCGACGAACTTTTGGCGCTGGCCTTGGCGCCGGATGCGGTTCACGGCTTGAGCGTCAACCGGATGGGCGCCTTGAGTCTTGCGTTGAACCAGGTGCGCCATGCCATCGCCGAGCGGCGGCAAAGTTTAGTGGCCCCAACGCGCGCCCAATTTTCGCCGCGCATCGTCCACGAACAGGCGCGCCACACTGATCAAGAATCCGCGCTTCGGTAGGGCATAGGATCGACCCGCGGCCGCGCACGCCGGAATTGCGCGGCGAGCATGAACGGCCGCCGCACTGTTCACGCAAGGCCAGAGCGTGGCTTTTGCGAAACCTCCGGTTCAGTCTGCAAGCCCAGCGTGGAATGTAAGATTGCGCGGAGTCCGTTTTTGGCCTGGTCTGGGCTTCGCTCTCGCGAAACTTCGAGATTAGGTCAGGACCTATTAACTTTAGCGTGATTCAAAGTCTCCATTGAAGGGGGCTTGAGATGATTCGTCTATTCCTGCTGAGCGAATGCCAGATGGCGCGGATTTCGTCTTATTTTCCGTTGTCTCACGGCGTGCCGCGAGTCGACGACCGGCGGGTTGTCAGCGGCATCGTCTATGTGATCCGCAATGGCTTGCAAGGGAAGGATGCACCGCG
>JBOHJT010000100.1:0-11235 GCA_050728715.1 Methylocella sp. | reverse complement strand
CGCCACGAAGCCGGCGCACCGCATCCCCGAAGGGTCGATCCGCCCGCCAAACTTGGCCCCACGAGATGAATGGCGAGTTGCGATTTCCAGCGACAGTGGCTGAAGTCTCAAATCCCAACTTCTACAGGAACCTGTGACGCGTTCCCGCGTTCACCGCGACACGGCCCTACGTTCCAATCGTTATTCCCGAATGTTTTTCCGCTCTCTGCCGCATAACAGCCATATCCCTCCTGCATCGACACAATAGCCAACCGATTTCGGTCATTCGCGCAAATATGATTATTCTTGACAGCGCGCCCAGGGGAGGAGGACTTTTTCCGCCAAACCAAGGCGCCCATCGAAGTCCCGGCCGGAGGGGAGGCAAATATGGCGCGATTGTCTTCGGCCTTTCCGGCCGCGCCGTGCGAGCCTTGCTCTCTTAGCGGGAACTTGTTCGAAACGAGGCGCCTATCCCTGGACCTCGTCCGCCTCCTCAGCGCCGAGGATATGACCGTCCAGGCGATGGACGACGCCAGTCCAACCAAATGGCATCTTGCGCACACGGCTTGGTTCTTCGAGACCTTCGTTCTGGGCAGCCATCTAAATGGCTATGAGCCATTCGACGAGACATTCAACTATTGCTTCAATTCCTATTACGAATCCCAAGGCGCACGCCAGCCGCGCGCAAAACGCGGGCTCCTCACGCGGCCGTCGAGTGATCGCATCTTCGCCTACCGCGCCCATGTGGACGCCGGGCTCGAAAAGCTTTTCGCGCGCGGAGTCGAAACCGAGTCCGGGTTGGCGCGCGTTATCGAGGTCGGCATCAATCACGAACAGCAGCATCAGGAGTTGATGCTGACCGACATTCTCGCGCTTTTCGCCGCAAATCCGCTGCGGCCGGCTTACCTAGCGCCGCGTCCGCGCGCGGATCCGCGCGAGCCCGAGCCTCCGCGCTGGATCGAGTATTCCGGCGGGATCCACGAGATAGGTCACGGCGGTGAAGGCTTCGCGTGGGACAATGAGGCGCCGCGCCACGGCCAGGTGATCCATCCGTTCCGACTAGCCGACCGCCTCGTCACCAATGCGGAATGGCTCGCATTCATCGAGGACGGTGGCTATCGAACCTACGCGCTCTGGCTTGCCGACGGCTGGACGATCGTCAATCGGGAAGGCTGGCAGGCTCCGCTCTATTGGGAGGAGCGCGACGGGCAATGGTTCGCTATGTCGCTCGAAGGCATGCGGCCGATCGATCGCGCGGCTCCAGTCGCGCATGTAAGCTATTACGAGGCGGACGCTTTCGCGCGCTGGGCGGGCCATCGGCTCGCAACCGAATTCGAATGGGAGATCGCGGCAACCGGCGTCGAGGCGACGGGAAACACGCTCGCCTCGGGTGCGCTGCGGCCGCTGCCAACCGCTCCGCGCCCGGATGGGCGGCCCGGGCAAATGTTCGGCGACGTCTGGGAATGGACCCAGAGCGCTTATTTGCCCTATCCAGGCTACCGCGCGCCAGCGGGGCCGCTTGGCGAATACAACGGCAAATTCATGGTCGGCCAGCAGGTCTTGCGCGGCGGTTCCTGCGCGACGCCAGAGGGGCACGCGCGCGCGACCTATCGCAATTTTTTCTATCCGCACCAGCGCTGGCAGTTCATGGGGCTGCGCCTTGCCTCGGAGATCGAATGATGTGGACGAGCAACAAGGCGCTTCGCCCGCCCGATGTCATTACCGGCCCGGACCGCGAGTTCGCCGCGAGCGTGATCGAGGGCCTGTCAAAGCCGCGCAAAAGCTTGCCTTGCCGATTCTTCTACGATGCCCTGGGCAGCGAACTCTTTGAAGAGATCACCTCCCTCCCCGAATACTATCCAACGAGGACCGAGATCGCGATTCTCGACGCCCATGCGGCGGAGATCGCGAGCAGCGTGGATGACGGCGCGGTGCTAGTCGAATTCGGTTCGGGCTCAAGCCGCAAGACGGAGATTTTGCTCGCGGGCTTGCCGCGGCTGTGCGCTTATGTGCCTATCGACGTGTCCGAAAGCGCCCTTGAGGAGGCGAAACGGCGTCTGATCAAGCGCTTTCCGGCGCTCGCGGTGCGCCCCATCGCCGGCGATTTCTCGCGGCTGCTCGCCTTGCCGCCGGACCTCGCCAAAGCGCGAAAATTGGGTTTCTTTCCTGGCTCGACGATCGGCAATTTCTCGCCATTTGCCGCCAGAACGCTGCTCGGCGCCATGCGGCGCTTGCTGTCGCCGGATGGTTGGCTCATTGTCGGCGTGGACTTGAAGAAGGACGCCCGAAAGCTGATCCGCGCCTACAATGACGCGGCCGGCGTTACCGCGGCCTTCAACCTCAATCTTTTGACCCGTATCAACCGCGAGCTCGAAGGCTCGTTCGATCTCGATGGCTTTTGCCACGAGGCGATTTACGATCCCCGCGAGGGCCGCGTCGAGATGCACATTGTCAGCATTAGGAATCAAGCGGTGAGAATCCGGGGCCTGTGGTTTCGATTTTCTGCCGGCGAAACCATCCATACCGAGAACTCCTACAAATATTCCATTGGCCAATTTCAAGATATCGCCTGCTCGGCGGGATGGCTGCCGGGCCGTGTTTGGACCGACGGCCAAAATCTCTTCAGCGTGCATGAATTGATCTCCAACAGCGCCGGAACAGCGGTGATTTGACGCATTTTCGTAACGCGCACCGGCAGCTAACTCGCGGGGGTGCGCGAGCACAACGAGGCACGTCCACATCAAGGTCTCGGGTGCGTTGGCAAAGCCGCGATGACGCCTCTGCGATCTTTGCCGATGGCCGCGGAAGCCGGTGTGATTACCTAGGGCGCGGGCCGGGGCGCGCGAAATCCTCGAGCCAGGCAAAACAGCGGTCCACGACCATGGCGAGCAGCGCGACGATGGCCGCGCCCTCCAAGACATAAGCCGGGTTCGACGCGGAAAGTCCCTCGATGATCGGCGTTCCCAGCGACAAAGCGCCAGCGGTCGATCCGATCGCCGCCGTTCCGATATTGATGATGACCGCATTGCGAAGACCGGCGAGAATGAAAGGAAACGCGAGCGGCAGCTCTACTCGCCATAAGACGTCCCGCGGCGCGAAGCCTATTCCCATTGCCGCCTCGCGGACGGCGGCAGGCACGGCGTGAAGGCCGGTCACCGTTGCCTCGATGACTGGAAAAATGGCATAAACGCAAAGCGCTACGATGGCGGGGGCCGCGCCATAGCCCAGTACTGGGATCGTGAGCGCGAGCACCGCGACCGGCGGAAAAGTCTGTCCCGTAGCGGCTATTGCGCTGACCATTGCCGCGAATTCGCGTCCGCTTTCGCGCGTGACGAAAACCCCTAGACCGATCCCGATCGCCGCCGCGGCGAGGCTCGAGAACACGACTAGCTCCGCATGGGCCAATGTGAGTTCGAAAAAGCTCGCGCGCGTGTAGACTGGGCGCGGATCGCCCGGAAAAAGCCTGTGCATGAGCGGCCCGGCCTCGGGCATAAGGAAGATGGAGGAGAGCAATAAGAGCGTAAGCCAAAACCCCGGCCGGCGCCACAGACGGATCAAGGTAAGCTGCCATCCGCGATCAGCTAGCATCCCGCCTCGCCACAATGTCAGCTAGGTGGATTTCGCCGAGCCTCGCCCCGCGCTCGTCCTCGACACCGAGATAAGAACGCTGGCGTGCCAGCATCAGGGTCAAGGCACTTTTGAGACTGGCCTCCGGGCCAATCGTCCCGGTGGCGCCCGTCTTGCCGGGTTTCATAAGCTTGCGGACCGGCACGAGGTCGAGAAGCCGTAACTGCAAACCTTCACCACCCAAAAAAGCGCGCACGAAATCATCCGCCGGCGCCCGGAGAATCGAAGCCGGGGTGCCAGCCTGGATCAGGCGGCCCTCGTTCATCACCGCCATGCTGGTGGCGAGCCGCAAACCTTCGTCCATATCATGCGTGACGAAAACAATTGTCTTGCCGCTGCGCGCGTGAATACCGCTTATTTCGTGTTGCAAGGCCACGCGGCTCACCGGATCGAGCGCGGCGAATGGCTCGTCCATCAATATGATGTCTGGGTCCGCGGCGAGCGCGCGAGCAACGCCGATGCGTTGCTGCTGACCGCCGGACAATTGCCTTGGGTAGCGCTTCAGAAGGTCGGGATCTATGCGCAACATAGCGACGAGCCCATCGAGCCGCGCCGCGCATTTCGACGGGCTCCATTTGAGGAGGCGGGGCACGGCCAGAATGTTATCGGCCGCCGTCCAATGCGGAAAAAGACCCGCCGACTGGATCACATACCCGATGCCGCGCCGGAGCTTTTCGGCCTCACTCGCGCGGACGTCTTGGCCGTCAACGTCGATTTCTCCTTTGTCGGGGACGATCATCGCATTGATCATGCGCAGCACCGTCGATTTGCCGCAGCCAGACGGGCCGATAAGGACGAAAAAAGCGCCGCTCTCGATCTTGAGCGAAAAATCGGAGACCGCCGGCGTGGCGGCAAAGTTCTTCGACACATTGCACAGCTCGATCACAGGTTTCTCCGCGCGAGGCCAAGCAGCATTTCAAAGATAAAGTTCGCCAAAAGCGCCAGCAGGATGACCGGAATAGCTCCTACCAGGACAAGATCGAGGGCATACTGTCCAATGCCTTGAAAGATGAAGGTGCCAAGCCCTCCCGCGCCGATCAAGGCGGCGACGCTTGCCAAGCCAATCGCCTGGATCGTCACGACGCGCAAGCCGGAAACAAGCGCGGGCAAGGCGAGCGGTAATTCGACCTCGAGGAACATCCGGCGCGAGCCAAAGCCGATGGCCGCCGCCGCGTCCTTGACCTCCATGGCGACTTCGCGGAACCCCGTATGGAAGCCGCGCACAAGCGGCAGCAGCGAGTAGAGCGTCAAGGCTAACACAGCCGGCGCCGGGCCGGTTCCATTGATTCCGAGTGCGCGCAGAAAAGGCAGCTCCTCGCTCAACCTAGACATCGGGGCGATCAAGACGCCAAACAGCGCGATCGAGGGAATCGTTTGCAATATGCCAAGGCTCGCAAAGACAAATCCCGCCACGGCCTTCTTGCGCAAAACAAGCACGGTGAGCGGCACTCCAATCAACAGAGCAAAGAAAATCGCCGCGCCGACGAGCCCGAGATGATGCGAGAGCTCGGTCACGAAAATGCCCCGGTTATTCAAAAATTCCCTGGCGAGCGACAGTTTGTCGAAATCGCCCGCCGCGCCCATCAGAAAAAAGCCCGCGCAAAAAGCTGCCCCAATGCACGCGCGGGCGAAAAAACCGAAATTTCCTCTTTGCACGGCATCGACGATCGCGAGGATCGCGACGCTTGCCAAGGTCCAGAACGCCGGACCAAGCGACGCGCGCGCGGCGGGCGGGCCTTTCTGCATGAGGAGCGCCGCGAAGTGGCCGGCGCCCGCCAGGCTCCCCCAAAGAAGCAATGCCGCCGCTAGGATCGTCGCGAAGGGGCGGAGTTTTTGGCTCGGGGCAAAACTCACAAGCGCCAGTCCGCAAAGCCCAGTCATTGCCGTCGCGGTCTCCAGATCCGGGGCTTGAAACAGGGGGTACGCAATGCCCGTCGCGAGGCGGTTGGGCGCATGAATCAAAAAGCCGCCAAAAAAAACCATGGCAAGGCCAAGGCTAAAGAGCGCAAGAAGGACGCGGTCATGCACTTTCGGCATCTCTGCCATTCCGCGTTCGAACCAGAAGCCGGAACAAATGGCTTATCGGAAGAGCCCTCGCGCGCGGAAAAATTCCCTTGCCACTGCGCCCGGATCATCGCCTTCGACCGCGACTTTTTCGTTCAAATCGCGCAGGCTCGCAAGATCGAGTTGCGCGAAAACGGGGCTAAGAATATCGCCAATGTCCGGACAGCTCGCGAGGGTTGCCTCACGTACCACGGGTGCAGGCGCATAGACCGGCTCGGCATGGCTTGTATCTTCGAGAGCACGAAGATCGAGGGCATTGAGCGCGCCGTCGGTGGCATAGGCCATCGCGGCATTGACGCCCGAAATTCCGTCCGCCGCCGCTTTCATGGTGGCCGAGGTTTCGCCGCCGGAGAGAACGAGGAGCTGGCGGGCGGCAAGCCGGAAGCCATAGACCGCCTCGAAGGCGGGAAGGCCAGCGGCACTCTCCACGAATTCCGCCGAAGCGGCAAGTTTGATTTTGTTGCCGTCCCGCGCAAAGCGTGCGAAATCCACCATGGTCCGCAGATTTTGTAGCCGCGCCAGCGATTCAGGGACCGCGATCACCCAGCTATTGTCGGCCGGTGCCGGGGCGAGCCAAACAAGACGGTTTTTTTCATAATCGAGCTTTTTCGCGCGGGCAAAACCAGCCGCCGCGTCCTTCCAGACTGGATCGCCGTCTTCATGAAAGAAAAAAGCGGCGTTGCCGGTATATTCTGGGCAAAGGTCAATGGCACCGGACAAAAGCGCCGCCCGCAAAATCGCGGTCGGGCCGATTTGGAGCCGGTTTTCCGTCGCGATTTTGGCCTGGCCAAGAGCGAGCAGCATCATGTGGCCGAGGAGTCCGCCTTCGAGATCGAGCTTGGAGCCAACGACAACCGGCCGTGCTTCGGCGCTCGCTCGCGCCAGCGTGGCCGTGGCTATTCCAGCCAAAAACAGACGCCGCGTCGGCGTGCAAAGCATCTCAGCGCCCTTCTCCCGCCCAGCGGTTCAGGCGGGACGCAATATCGATCCGGGAAGTGGCTTTAGCCATCAAGCTCGGGATAGTGACGGAAAATCCCTTGCTCGTTGAATGCGATGCGGCGATCGCTGTTGAGATAGGCGCGAATGCGCGGACGTTGCGCGATCGCTTGATGCAAAGCCGCCAGGCGCGGAACCTCTCTGAGCGTTCGCCGCATCCTTCGCGGAAAAGCATAGACCAGGCCTTCGACGATCTGGAACAGCGATAGGTCGGCATAAGTCAAGGCGCTGCCGACGAGCTGGCCCGCTCCCTCGGGATTGCGCGCCAGAATGCGCTCGAACCATCCGAGGAACTTGGGAATTCGCTTTTCACGGAAATGCTTTGCCCGGCGCAGCGCTTCCGGTTTTTGGTCCTCGTAATAGAGATCGCCGCGCAACGGATGATGCGTGTCGTGGGCCTCGCCTGCGAGATCGGCGATGGTGAGCTGGATCTGGTGGACGCAAAGCCGCTTTGCCGCGTCTCTCGGAGCGAGGCCGTGGCGGTCGCCGAGATAAAGCAGGATGGCGGCGGTCTGGCCGATCAGGACATCTCCGTCCTTCAGGAACGGCGGCGCAAACGGCGGACAGGGGATGTCGTCTCGCTCCAGAAAAGCCATGAGGGCCTCCTCCTCGCCGCCGCCTTCATCAACCGAGCTACGGGCTATGTCGATGTAGTCCGCGCCTGCCTCTTCCAACGCCAGCCGGACGAACTCGCCGCGCCCCTGAATGCCGGGCCAGTAGTAGAGTTCATAGGCCATGTGCAAACTCCATGTGCGGCCGCCGCTCTTTATCTCTATACGTCTATACGTCTATACGGCGGGTTGAAGCCGGCCGCGAAAGCATCTTGGTAGCCGCAAATTAATAGGTGAGAGTCACGACGATCGTGTCGGTGTACGTGGCCGGCGCCGGTGTCGCCTGCGGCGCGATCCGGCCATAGACTGTAGCGGATTGGGCAAGGCCCGTCCCGGTCCCGACCAAAGTATTAGTGCCGATGGTATTGCCGAAGGGGAGGCTTCGGGCCGAATCGCGGTAAAGCCCGTAGAGAACGAATGCCGCCCCATTGGTCATCTTGCGCTGGGTGGGGTCGGTCGCCCCCGATAGCCCGCCGTTGAGGCCGACGTTGTAAGGGGTGCCATTGGTACAGTCCGGTGCGACCATCGTGGTCGCGTCCATGTTGGCTGCGAGCACTCCCACCGTGCCGAAATTGAGATTGTTCGTCGCGATTCTGCACGTGGTGGGCACAGTGGCGGTCACGTTAAAGCTCGTCGTCGCGGTGCCGGAGAAGCCGGTGCAATTGCTGCTGGAAACAGGCCACATGATCTCGGCATTCGTTGAACTGAAGGTGCTGAGATACGAGCCCGCCATTACAGTTTGCTGGCCGGAATAGACCTGCCCATAGACGGTGGCGGTCTCGGTTACATGGCCGCCTAGAAGAGGCAAGCCAGGAAAATTGACCAGCACGGCATTCGCCCCACCGCCGGCCCAAAGACTGGAACCCCAAGGGATGGTTCGCGCCGCGTCGCTAAACAAGCCATAGGTGAGCGTGTTCGCGCCCGATAGCATGAACCGGTTGGCGGCGCTTGTGGCGCCGCCGCTGCCCGCGCCGAGATCCACACACACCTTGAACGCTGGCGACCCCAACAAGGCCGAACACGTAATCGACACGGTCGCGGTCGTATTGACGGCGGCATTGGCGGTCACATCGACCGTTCCGAAGGCCACATTTGTGGCGGTAAAGCTACAGCTTTGCGCTTGCGCGGCGGAAAAAAAGCTGCAACCGCACAAGAAAACTCCTGCGATCGCCGCAACGATCGAACAGGAATACGGCTTCATTGGCAGACCACCGGCCCGATCGAGACCTGGCTGTCGCCTTGCGGCGCATAGGCGAATTCCGCGCGGCATTCCCCGCTCGCGAGCTCGACGATCGCGGTGTTGTTTGCCTTGAGCCCTTCGATGAAGGCGCGCCCGTCGTAGCCGACGACGAATCCGCGCCCGCCCGCGGTCTTGCCGCGCAGGCCCGCCTGGAGCGGCTGTCCGTTCGCGCCATCGAGGATGACGATGGCCGAGCGGACATCGGTCCTGATTCCGAAATCGGCCACGACGCCGCTACGGTCCGGCGGCGCCAGTATTTCCTGGGTCGTGGCGATCGACGCGTTGAGCGGCAAATCGCGCGGATCGATGGAAATCTTGTTGGGCTGGTAGGCGTTCAGCGTCGGCACGATGGCCTTGCCGCTCGCATCCGTGCGGGCGACCGGCCGGTTTTCGTAAGATACCTCGAGGCCTGGCGCCCCGGCATCGACGACCGCGAAGGCGTCGTCGATCCGGTTGGCGAAAAATACGTCCCCGCCGGCCGCGACGATCGCTCCTTCCTGCGAAATCGTTCCGGCAAAGCCCGGTTGCGACTGGATCGCTGTCGCCGCGACCACGCCGTAATCGCCACGATAGGCGGCGCTCGCCGAACGCAGCCGCTGCTCGCCTTCCAAATCCGACACCAGCCAGCCGAAACTGCCTGGTTCTTGGCCCAAGGGTTTCGTCACCTCGCTCGCGACGGTGAGGCCGGACCGGTCGCGGTTCGCTCCGCTCGACGCGGTCACGCCGTCGCCGAAAGGAATCGAAATACCAAGCGAAATACCGGCGTTCCGGGGGCGGTCGAGACCGGCATAGGCCGTCGCGAAGAAAGACGCCCCGTTGAACACTTGCCGTGAATAGCCGGCATCGAGGAGTTTTACCCGGTTGCCAAACGGATCCTCCTCGTGAACATAGCCGAAATTGATCGCGCCGCCGACGAGCGGAAGAGGTACGCCGATCGAGAACTCATCCTGGATCTTGGGCGGCCGCAGGGCCGACAGCGGATTCTGCAGAGACAAGCCCGGCGCGAAGGCGGTGGGCGGAAGGGCCGTCACCGGACTGACGCCAAATGGCCGCGCGGTCACGGATGCGAGGTCATCGTAGCCTCCAAGGGTCCGCAGCGTCGAAGCCGAGAGCGACACGCCGAAAAGGGTCGTGTCGAAGCTGGCGTAGACCTGTCCGCCCGAGGACCCGCCGTGCGTGCTGCCAGCAAAGGCCGCGCTCAGGACACCGGCCCTGTCGATGCCGAGGCTCGCGCCGATGCCGCCATTGGCGAGGTCTGTCGTTCCTTCCGCGTGGGCCTCCAGGGTGAGGCGATCGGAAAAGCCGTAGCGCAGACTCCCGGATCCGGCGAACTTGTCCTCATAGACATTCGACAGGGCGCCGTAAAACAAGCGCGGGAAGCCTGCTTCCACGGAGAAATCGACCAAGCCGCCGCGCAACAGCTGGTTCGAGACCAAGAAAGGCAGGGTCGTCTCGACGTCGCGGCCGGAGGAATCCCGGACGACGACGCTGGCGTCGCCCTGTCCCGACAAAATCGGCAGATTGGTCAGCCGGAACGGGCCGCTGTCGACATCCTGCGAGATCGTCCGGACGTCATTGACATAAACATCGACCGTCGAGGGGACCGCCGCCGAACCGCTAAAACTCGGCAAGGGCAGCGTGACGAGGTCCGGACGGATAGCAAAATCGCGTTGTACCTGAAAGCCGCCGAGACGGACCGGCCGGGTCCAGGCGAGGCCGCTCGAAATCATATCCCCGGCACGGTAGGTCAGGATGCGTTCCGGGTCCTTATAGGTCCACGTGGAATCGAGCCGCAGGCGCTGCGATATGACGCCGCCCCCCGTGTCCGATGCTAGGATGCCGCTTTGGGAAAGGATTCCATAAGGGCTGTAGACACGCGCGTCGAGCGTCGCCGAGGCGCCTTGGAACTGCCAATTAGTTACGCTGCTGGTGCGCCCGCCGCCGCCGAAAAGCAGGTAGTTCAACACGGCGCCCGTGCCTGACTGAGTGTTCGGCAAGGGGTTTGCGGAGCCGCGCAGATCGTAGAGCTGCGGCAGGCGGCCGGCGTCGGCGACGGCGATATCGACCGTCTGCCTGGCTTCGTCGTAGACGTAGGAAACCCCCGGTTGCTCGGCAAGGGCGACCTCGTCTTCCGCCCCATATCGATCGGGCACTTTCAAATGGAGCTCCTCCAACTCCTTGCGCTTTGCGCTCAATCCCCCTTTAGCGTCTTGCAAAAACGCACCGATGAGGCCGATCGGCTTGCCGTTGAGCAGCACTTCCAGCTGCAAGGGGCCTTCGGCTCGGGCCGGCCATGGCGCCGCGACGGGGCCGAGGACAATCATCGCGACTATTATGGTCCTCCAAATGTCGTCCTCCCAACGTCACCGCGCGGATTGCACCACGGCTTGCGCATTGAATGGGCCTGATTCCGTTAGGCCGCTGATCGTGACCTTGGCGCCGGGCCGGAACACGGGCCTTGACCCTGGCGCCGTCCAGCTCATGGCCGAATGGCCGAGCGCGTAGCCGACAAGCCCTGGTCCGAATGAGATGCTCTTGCCCGCCGCGTCGCCGATCCTGACCGAGGCGAGACGCAGCCTCCTGTCTCCTCCATTCACGGCGCCGAGCGAGACGGTGCGCCCGTTTTGCGCCACGCGCCATGCGGGTTCGGGCGCGGAACTGCCCGGCGCATTGAAAAAAAGCGGGATCGAGTGGCGCACCACCAATTTGACCGTGCGC
>JBOHJT010000099.1:0-11359 GCA_050728715.1 Methylocella sp. | reverse complement strand
CCCGGCAATCGTACCGGGCGCAAAGCTCGCATTTTTGATGGGAATCCCG
Source organism: Methylocella sp. (assembly GCA_050728715.1). Classification (GTDB taxonomy): domain Bacteria; phylum Pseudomonadota; class Alphaproteobacteria; order Rhizobiales; family Beijerinckiaceae; genus Methylocapsa. The sequence goes on along the minus strand of JBOHJT010000099.1, from coordinate 11,310 downwards.
GCCGTCGGACTTCATCAGGGCCAGCGGCCAAATACGCCGCACCAAAAGGGCGGACATATGACCGCAGTCAACCGAGTCGTTCGAAGCAAGAAAGTGCTTGCCATCCGAGGCCGTCCACATAGGTACGATTGGGGCCAAGAACCTTACAAGCGCTCATACCTCGCGCGGCCTTGAAGCGTGTGGGATTGCGCGGAAAGTTGGTGCTTTTGGCGGTTGCTTGACGCTGGCTGTGTGTTTGAGCCTGCCGCAAACGCCTTTGCCTTTTCATTCCCCAGTCGTAAGCTCGCCTCGGGGGCCGCGGCACGGCGGACGAGACGGCGGCGGCGAAGCTCTTTCTCAAAGCGGCGGTGCGCAACAATCCCGTCGCGGAAAACCGCGCCGCGCGTCTCCTGGCGGTCGGGCGTGGCCTGCCAAAGGATGTGGTCGAAGCAATGAAATGCCATCTTCTCGCAAGGGCCGCCGGCGTCAAGGATGCCTGGCTTGATGGCGAACTCGCCAAGCTCTCGGCGCAAGAGAAGTCCGCCGTCGAGGCGAGCTTGCATCAATATATTGGGAATTAAAACGAGGCGCGCCGCCGACACAATCAGGATCGAACAGCGAACAAGCTCCGAGAAGGACGCCGCTATAGACAAGGTATAGGGCATAGTGAAATTTTATCTATATGTGGACCGGCCATTGAAAGAAGGCACATGACTATCGACGAACAGGGATTTTTGTCGCCCGAAATCGCGGCATGGATTGGTAAGCATCGCGCCGAAAACCGAGCGTGGTTCAGTCTTGCCATGGATCTTAACTCGGTAGCGCAACAGGAGTTGTTGCTTCTGGAAGTTCCATTGAAAGACAATAAAGCGGTCGTGGCCGCGCTTTTGTTTGTACGCGGCCTATCTAGCTTTCAAGCCGGGATCCTGCTTGCCGAACGCGGCATGACTCAAGACGCGCGCACGATTACCCGAAGCTGTTTCGAAAGCGTTTTTTGTTATGGTGCTCTCCGCAAGGAGCCAGGCTTCTTGGAGAAGTTCGAGAGACACGATATGCATAGCAAAAAGAAGCTTGCAAATGCATTGCTCGCAAGAGGTTTGAAGTTCGAAGCCGAGGTCACCGAAAAGCTCAGCCAGTTCCGCGACTATTTGGAGCGGTCGGGCGTGAAGGCTGAGCCACCCAACGTGGAGCAGGCCGCCAAGGTGGCAGGGCTGGGCGGTGTCTATGACGTGTACTACCGGGGCCTCTCCAACGATGCCGCACACCCTTCTCTCACCGCGTTAAATAGCTATTTGGACGTCGATGAGAACAAAGAGATAAAAGGGTTTCGGGGGGGACCGGATGTAACGGACGTCGAAGAAACGCTCATCGCGTCATGCACCGCTTGCGGGTATCTGGTCGCCTGGATGGCGGAAAGCGTCGAACATCCAGAAATTAAGGAAAGATTGGACCGCTGTTCCGAGGAATATAGGCGGCTAATCGAAGTGGCGAACGCCGCTGCCGTGACCTGATGGCACACGCCGTCCGTCTAGAACCCTGCATCGCCTCAAATCACATGATGCGGGATCGACTCCGGCGCTCCCGTGCAAATGACATGGGACATCGCGCCAGATTTGGGGTTCCGATTGAGGGGGACAAGGAAATGCGCGAGTGCGGCAAGAACTCATGATCCGGCGCCGGCAATGATCTTCGGTGCAAGCTCGATAAGTTCGACCCGCGTGTTGTCCATCCGTTTGAAGCTTGAAAACTGCGCTGCGGCGATTGCCGTTGGCGGGTCCGCCCCGCAGCAGGCAGAGGATAGTGGAGTGCGGTGCAATGAAAAAGGGGCAGCCGTGGACAGCTCCCGCTTGTTTTGGTTCGCGCCTATTTTTTGAGCCGCCGCAGCCACAGCCGGGCCTGTGCCCGCACATTCTTGGGCGCGGTGCCGCCAAAACTGGTCCGGCTGCGCACCGAGTTCTCGACGCCGAGCACCGCGAAAACCTCTTCGCTGATTCGCGGCTCGACCGCCCGCATTTCCGCGAGCGACAGCTTTTCAAGGCCCTTTTTCCGCGCGGCGGCGATGGCAATTAGGCGCCCGGCGATGTGATGCGCTTCACGGAACGGCAGGTTCAGCGTCCGCGCCAGCCAATCGGCGACGTCGGTGGCGGTGGCATAGCCAAAACCCGCGGCGGCCTTCATGCGTTTTAAATCGGGGACGAGATCGCCAACCATCCCGGTCATGGCTCCTATGCAAAGCGAAAGCGAATGCAGGGCGTCGAAAGTGCCTTCCTTGTCCTCCTGCAAATCCTTCGAATAGGCGAGCGGCAGGCCCTTCATCACGATTAGGAGGGCGTTGAGCGCGCCAATGATCCGGCCGGCCTTGGCCCGGATGAGTTCCGCCGCGTCGGGATTGCGCTTTTGCGGCATGATCGACGACCCGGTCGAAAACGCATCCGACAAAGAGGCGAAGCCGAATTGCGGTGTTGCCCAGAGCACGATCTCCTCGGCGAAACGGGAAAGATGAATGGCGCAAATCGCGGCGACGCTCAATGTTTCCAATACGAAATCGCGATCGGCCACGCTGTCGAGCGAATTCGCCGCCGGCCGGTCGAACCCGAGAGCTTTCGCGGTCATCGCCCGGTCGATCGGAAACGAGGTTCCAGCCAGCGCGGCGGCGCCGAGCGGCGATTCATTGAGCCGGGAGCGGGCGTCGCGCAATCTTGAACGATCCCGCGCGAACATCTCGACATAGGCCAAAAGATGATGACCGAAGGTGACAGGCTGCGCCGGTTGCATATGGGTAAACCCCGGCATCACGCTTGCCGCGTGGGCGAGCGCCTTTTCGGCGAGTGCCCGTTCCAGGCCGCGCAATTGTTGATCGAGCGCGTCGATGGTGCCGCGAACCCAGAGGCGGAAATCGAGCGCGACCTGATCGTTGCGCGAGCGCGCCGTGTGCAGCCGCCCCGCGGCGGGTCCGATTAACTCCGTAAGCCTTGCCTCGATGTTCATATGAATGTCTTCGAGCGCGCGCGAAAAATTGAACGATCCAGCCTCGATTTCGCGGGCGATTTCGTCTAAGCCATTGCAGATCGCTTGCGCGTCCGCGCGCTCCACTATCCCGGTTTGCGCCAGCATAGCGGCGTGCGCCTTTGAACCTGCTATATCTTGGAGGGCAAGCCTAAAGTCGAAGCCGATCGAGGCATTGATTTCTTCCATGATGGCGCCGGGGCCGCTCGCAAACCGCCCGCCCCACATTTTGTTGCTCATCTTCTCGCGCACTTCAAAAAACCAATGTCCGCATGACCCAACCTAATTTTAACAAGGATCGCGCGCCGCGCGTTTCGCGCGGAGTCGCGTTCGCGGCCCTGGCCTGCGTTGTGCTGGCTTTTGTCCTATACGGGATCAAGGCGCCGGGCGGCAAGGAAACAGCCGAAACCCCGGCCTGTCCCGGCGCGGCGGAGAGGGTGGCGCGGCTGAAACCGCTGGTGCATGGCGAGATCGCGGCCCTGACCCTTGCAACTGAGCCCAAGCCGCTTCCGGAGCTCAGTTTCGACACGCCGGAAGGGACGAAAGCGAGTCTTGCCGATTTCAAGGGGCGCACAATCCTGCTCAACCTTTGGGCGACATGGTGCGTTCCGTGCCGCCAGGAAATGCCCGCGCTCGACCGCTTGCAAGGCGTCCTCGGTTCGAAGGATTTCACGGTGGTGGCGGTGAATATCGATACCGCGCGGCTCGACCGGCCGCGGGCTTTCTTGAACGAAATCGGCGTCAAGAATCTCAAGCTTTATACCGATAGCACGGCGGCGGTTTTTCAAATTTTGAAGCAGGCGGGGAAGGTTTTGGGGCTGCCGACAACGTTTCTCATCGGCAAGGATGGCTGCGAAATCGGCACCATGGCTGGGCCGGCGCAATGGGATTCGGAGGATGCGCTGGCGCTGTTGAACGCCATTCAGGGTTGAGCGCGAGCTGGCGTGGGAGCCTATCGGTGTGGTTCACCGAGAGGAGGTGTTGGCGTCCTGGACAATGTTGTGTTCGCGGCCTATGTGCCCGGCAAGGGCCATGCCTTCGTCGATCGCACCCTCATGATCGGCACTGAATGGCCCTGCCAGCGTCCCTAACGCCGCGACGGTTCGCGAGCTTTCAGCCGTGCCTCCACTTCCTCGTCGGTCAGGCGCGCGTCGTAAATCGAGCGCGGCTCGATGGTGCGCGAGACTAGCGTGGCGATGGTCACCGCCAGCAGGAGCGGCACGATGAGCGACCGGTTGCGCCCGGTCAGCTCCATCATCAGCACCACCGCCGAGATCGGTCCTTGTGTCGTGGCCGCCAGCACGGCCGCGGCGCCTACCACGGCGAACGCTCCCAAGGGCACGCCGGGCGCGAACCACGACCAGGCATGGCCCAGCACGCCGCCCAGTAGCGCCCCCATCGCAAGCGAGGGGGTGAATAGTCCGCCCGGCGCGCCGCTGCCCAGGCACAAGACGGTCGCGGCGGGCTTGAGCACCATCAGCCCGAAAAGCAGCGCGAAAGGGATCTGGTCCGTGAACACCAGCTCGGCTATGTCCTTGCCGTTGCCGAGCAACTGCGGAAACCAGATTGAGACCAGGCCGAGCAGTCCTAGCGCCAACGGGGGGGCGAGCAGCCGTTGCCATCCCGTTGGTTTGTTGCGGTTGGCCCACGCGATTACCCGCACGAAGCCTACCGAGACGAGGCCCGCGACCGGCCCAGCCAGCAGCGCCCAGATGACAATCGAGAGCGAGGTGGGATAGTCCGGGATTGGGTAGGTTGGCGCATCGGGCAGGACGAGCCACGAAACCGCGGTGGCGATGAGCGAGGCCAGCAGCGCCGGCAGCACCAGCCGCAACGAGAGCACTCCGCGCAGCACCTCGAGGGCGAACAACGCACCGCCCACCGGAACGCCGTAGGCCGCCGCCATGCCGGCGCCAGCGCCGCACGCCACCAGCAGCCGGCGTTGCTCGTCGGACAGGCGGCCCCTGTCCGACAACGCATCGGCGATCACCGCCCCCGCCTGCTTGGGCGCACCCTCGCGCCCCAGCGAGGCGCCCATGCCGACGATGACGATCGACAGCACAGCACTGCCCAGGGTGCGCAGGGCCGGCAACCGTCCGGCGGAAAACCAGATTGCCGCGGTGATGTCGATGCCGTTGCCGCTGGACAGGCGGCCCAGCACGATCTGCCCTGAACCGGTTACCGCCCCTGCTCCCAGCAGCACCAGAAATTGCCGCCAAGCTCCGGCCCGCGCCGCCGCGTCCATCAGCATGCCGGGACCAGGCCACATCAGATGTTGCACCACCTCCAGCAGGCAGGTCAGCGCAGCCGCGCTGATGCCGGTAGCGACGCCGGTCAGCAGCACGGCCAGCCAAAAACCTACCGCGCCGGGCTGCACGAGCGTGGCAGGTACTCCCTCGCGGTCAGAGGCAGTCGCTTGCGATCGTCCCGACCCATTCACACTGCCTAGACCTTATGATTGCTGGGCCTGAGAGTGGCCGGTCATTTGATATGCAACGCGACGAGGGTTAAGCCGGCTGGCCGGCACAAAGCCTCGATGCATGGGGGACGGGCCCTCATCGAACATACCCGAGTTTAATCCACGATCCCGGGGGTCGGCAACCTGATGGCGGGCCCATTGACGAACGTCTCCTCTTGACGCCGAGCGGTCGTTGCGGCAACGCCATCTTCGCACCGAAACGCGGCAAGCCGAAATTCAGACTGACCCACTACCTGCCACCCGGCTAGACCGGCCCGACAGAATGGATGACATAGCGTGCGCGCAGACGGTCGCCGGATGTGATTTTGGTATCGCAAGTCGCGCAGTCGCCGGGTTTGCGGCATTCGGCAAGAAGGTCAGGCCCGCGGCGCGACGGATCGCGCCGGCGACGCCGCCGCCACCATAATCGAGAAGTGACGGATTGGCGGTGTTCGCGACGGCATCGACGTTGAGCCTTGTGACGTCTTCGACAATAATTTCGATCATAAGTGCGGGACCGCGTCCAGACTGCCGGTAGCGCCCGCCATCATTACCGGCCCCAGCGCAGCCTTCAAAAAATCTGCCCGCCCTTCATCACTTCGTCGGCGGTCTTTTTCTGTTCCCTGCTCAAGCTCTCGTAGAGTGGTTGGATCGCCACCTTCATCGCGCGCAACGAGTCAAGGCGAAGCGCCAACTGGTCTTCCGCCATCTTGACCGTGTCGAGCAGGCTTGCGGACCTCATCTCGCGAGCTTGCCCCATTGCTTCCTTGCAATGGCGTGCCCTTTTTTCTCTCTCCGCGCGGAACGCTTGGGCGAAGATATTCCATTGCGTCGCCTGCGCCTCGGTGATCTTGAGCTCCGCTTTGAGATAGGCGAGGTCGCCGTCGATGTGCTCATCCATCCGGCACATCATCGCTTGGCGCCCAGGCATCGCTGGAGACATCGCCTCAGGGACATCCTCCTCCTGGGCGATGGCTGCGCCAAGACCAGCAATGAGGCTCACAACCGTGGCAACCGTAGCCATCGACAACCGTGCTCTCCCGCTCGAACTCATAGCGATCTCCAGGCATCAAGGATTTGATGAATGCGCTTCCACTTGCGTTTGCTCGCAAGTTGAGTGTCGGGGAAGAGTACGCGGCGGGTTCATAACGAAGAGCAGCCGTTGCAAAGCGGTTTTACCAAAGCGACACTCCGTAACCGGGGTAGCTGTAACTGTAAGTGGCAGGACAAGCATAGCCGTAATCGTAGCCGTAATCGTAAAGAGGACAGTTATCGCCGTAACCGAAATACGGATAGGCCCCATCCCAAAGACCGCCGCTGGCTATGCTGGCGGCGGTCGTAATGCTCGCGATGCTTGCCACAGCCAGTCCGAGGCCAATGTCCGGCCCCCAACCAAAGCCCGGCCAGCCCCAGCCGTTCCAGCCGCCCCAGCCAAAGCCAGGCCAGCCCCAGCCGCCCCAGCCCCAGGCCGGCCAGCCAAAGCCCGGCCACCAGCCGCCCCAGCTTCCGCCATCCCAGCCAAAGCCAGGCCAGCCCCAGCCGCCCCAGCCGTGGCCCCAGCCGTTCCAGCCACCCCAGCCCCAGCGGTGGCCCCAGCCCCAGCCGTGGCCCCAGCCCCAATTACCGCCGTGCCAGGCCGCCAAGCCGGTCATGCCGCCTAGCCCAGCCATGCCGCCGAGCGCTGCCGCCCTCCCGGGAAACCCTAAGCGGCCAGGAAGGCTGGCGGTTCCGCCGCGTACGCCTCGCCCGCTGGGGAGGCCAGCCAATCCACCGTGGACGCCAGTTGCGCTACCGCGGAAGCCAGCCATGCCGCCGTAGGAGCCTGGTACGCGCTGGAAGTGACCGCCGCGGTTGCCCGCGAAGCCACCGTGATAGTGCCCGAAACCACCGCGATACCCCCCAAAGCGGCGGTAGCCTCCGAAGCCACCGCGATAGCCCCCGAAGCCGCGATAACCTCCGAAGGCGCGATATCCTCCAAAGCCGCGATAGCCGCCAAAGCCCCCGAATCCCGGCCCGCCGCCAAAGCCCCCGAATCCACGCCCGCCGCCAAAGCCGCCAAAGTGACCGCCGCCGCCAACGTGCCCGAAGCCGCCGCCGCCGTGCCAGCCGCCAAAGCCCCCAAATCCCCGCCCGCCGCCAAAGCCGCCAAAATGACCGCCGCCGCCGCCAAAGTGGCCGAAGCCGCCGCCGCCAAAACCGAATGCTGATTCCGAATTGCTCAAGCTTAGTCCGAAACCAAGGACTATGGCACAGAGGAACGCCTGGGTGCGCTCCAGCAATTTTTTCCTTCTCGAAGGCACAATAAGGGCGGCCACGAGTTTCTGAGGAAGCCTGTGGGACAAACTTGCGGAGTCAGCGTAACGAGGCCCTCGGCAACTCAGCCCGGACCATGCGGCGGAAGTTGCGCTCCAAGCTGAAATCGGTCCAACGGCTCTATGACCGATTGCCATTCGATACCTCCGTCACATAATTTGCACCCGGAATCGACGGTTGCCACAGCGGCGCTTTACGATTGCTTTCCCGGCGGCGCATTTTGGACGCATCAACTCGATTTCCCAGCCCTCAAGGCGTGCGAAACCTTGCTAAAACGCGCCGCTTGTTCGAAAATTCTCGATTCTGCGTAGGACTCGCCGGAAAATAATTCATGGGTCAGCACGTCGGCTACTACAAAGGATTGTTCGGTCGAGGCCAATCCCGAGGAAAGAACCCATGTCGGCAATGCTCAGGCTTTCGTCGACTGCTTGCTCTCGATCCCCTTGTCCGCCAAATGCGCCGCGAGCTCGCCCGACTGGAACATTTCCCGGACAATGTCGCAGCCGCCGACGAATTCTCCCTTGACGTAAAGCTGTGGGATGGTCGGCCAATCCGAAAAGTCCTTGATCCCTTGCCGAATCTCGTCGCTGGCGAGGCAGTCTACAGGTTTGTAGGAGACCGCCAGGGAATTCAGGATCTGGACGACCCGGCCCGAAAATCCGCATTGCGGAAAGTCCGGTGTTCCTTTCATAAACAAGACAACGTCGTTGTTGTCGATCGTCGACTGAATTTCATCCTTGATAGGCATCGGCGTGGTCCTTTCGGATAACGGTCTTTGTTGTGGACGATGTGGCGAATTTTATTTCGGCGCAAGGGTTTGAAGCTGCAGTGCGTGCAGAGCGCCGCCCATGGTTTCGCCGAGCGCCTTATAGACGAGCTGATGCTGCTGGAGCTTGGATTTGCCAGCGAATTCCGCGGAAATAACGAGTGCCGCATAATGGTTATCGTCGCCGGCAAGGTCGGTGATTTCGACCTTGGCGTCCGGAATGCCCTGCTTGATCAGGCGCTCGATTTCAGATGATGGCATGGGCATCGTGTAACTTTCTTCATTATCCTTCTCGTCTTTTCCTAGTCAAGCATTCGCCCCGGCCATGTAGCCCGGAAGCCACCCTTCATGGACCCGCATCAGGTGATCTAGCAATATGGCGGTCCCAAAGCCAAGGGTCAACGTATCTCCGCCGGTCACGCCGATGATTTCGCAGGCCACGCTCACGGTTTCCGCCGCATCCCGGATCGCCTCCGCGTTTTCCGGCGCCGTGGTGACGATATACCTGGCCTGATCCTCGCCGAAGAGAAAGCCATGCTCCGGAAGCTGCGGCGAAACCTCGATTGAAGCGCCAATTGCGCCCGCCATCGCCATCTCGGCGAGCGCCACCGCCAAACCGCCATCCGAAACGTCGTGTACGGCGGTCACCGCTTCGCTGTCGATGAGACCCCGCACAAAATCGCCGTTGCGCTTTTCCGCCGCGAGATCGACCGGGGGCGGTGCGCCGTCCTCGCGGCCGCAAATATCACGCAGATAGAGGGACTGGCCGAGCCAGCCCTCGGTCTTTCCGATCAAGAGAATTTTTTCCCCGGGCCGCTTCAGCGACAAAGTCGCGGTCCGGCGCACATTTTCGATGAGGCCGACGCCGCCGATCGCGGGGGTGGGGAGGATCGCGCGGCCGCTGCTCTCGTTGTAGAGCGACACATTGCCGGAAACGACTGGGAAATCGAGCGCGCGGCATGCCTCGCCGATGCCCTCTATACAGGCGACAAGCTGGCCCATGATCTCCGGCTTTTCCGGATTGCCGAAATTGAGATTGTCGGTGATGGCGCGGGGCAGGGCGCCGGCGGCACTCAGGTTGCGCCAGGCTTCGGCGACCGCCTGTTTCGCCCCCTCGTAAGGGTCGGCCTCGCAGTAGCGCTGCGTCACATCGGTGGTGAGCGCCAAGCCCTTGAGGCGATCGCCTATCCTAATGACCGCCGCGTCGCCGCCCGGCGGCTGCACCGTATTGCCAAGGATCAAATGGTCGTATTGCTCAAAAATCCAGCGTTTGGAACAAAGATCCGGGGACGCTAGGAGGCGCAGCAACACCTCGGCATAGGAGATTGGCGCGGCGACCGTGGCCGGATCTACGATGGGTCTTTTGGGCGTCGCGACATGTGGGCGATCGTAGAGGGGCGCCGCATCGCCAAGCTCCTTGATCGGCAGATCGGCTTTGAGCACGCCTTGATGCTCGACGGTGAACCGCAGCGTGTCCGTCGTCTCGCCGATTACCGCGAAATCAAGGCCCCATTTGCGAAAGACCGCCTCCGCCTCTTCTTCCTTGGCCGGATCGAGCACCATCAGCATCCGCTCCTGGCTTTCCGACAGCAGCATTTCATAAGCGGACATGCCGGCCTCGCGGCAGGGCACGGAATCGAGGTCGAGCGCGATCCCGAGATTGCCCTTGGCGCCCATTTCGACCGCCGAGGAGGTAAGGCCCGCCGCGCCCATGTCTTGGAGCGCGATGACCGCGCCGGTTTGCATCAATTCTAGGCAGGCTTCGAGCAAGAGCTTTTCGGTGAAAGGATCGCCGACCTGCACCGTTGGGCGCTTTTCCTCCGCGTCGGCATCGAAAGCGGCCGATGCCATGGTCGCGCCATGGATTCCGTCGCGGCCGGTCTTCGAGCCGAGATAGACGATCTTGTTGCCGATTCCGCTCGCCTTGGCGTAGAAAATCCCGTTCGTGTTGGCGATGCCCACCGCCATGGCGTTGACGACAATATTGCCGTCGTAGCTGTTGTCGAAATTCGTCGATCCGCCGACGGTCGGCACGCCGAAACTATTGCCATAGGCGCCGATCCCGGCGACGACGCCCGCAACGAGATGGCGCGTGCGCGGATGATTTGGCGCGCCAAAACGGAGAAGGTTCAAGCACGCAATGGGCCGCGCGCCCATTGTGAAAACGTCGCGCAAAATCCCGCCAACACCCGTCGCCGCGCCCTGAAAAGGCTCGATGAAGGAGGGGTGGTTGTGGCTCTCCATCTTAAAGACGCAGGCGAGACCATCGCCAATGTCGATGACGCCCGCGTTCTCGCCCGGCCCCTGGATCACCCAAGGCGCCCTGGTGGGTAGCCGGCGCAGATGAATCCGCGAGGATTTGTAGGAACAGTGCTCGTTCCACATCGCCGAGAAAATTCCGAGCTCGGTAAACGTTGGTGTCCGGCCGATGAGGGCGAAAATGCGCGCATATTCATCCGGTATGAGGCCATGCGCGGCGGCGAGGTCCGGGGTGACTATTGGTTCAGCGGTGGCGGACAAGGGACCTCCGGATCGCGCGCCCACGCCGTCAGCTTGGAACATTGATTGCTGGAAGGCAATTATTTAGGCCTTTAAAAACCGTTTGTGTCGCGGCGAAGATGTGAATCCGCGTGGATCAATAGTCCAGGGTATGGGCCGGGATCGAGCTATTGATCTTTGACAAACGGGGTAATTTTAGGAGGGCAATTCGGCTTGTTTCCAGAAGGCGGCGACGAGAGTTTTGCGGCGCGGGGTTCGCTTGAGCTTGGCGCGGGCAAGAGCGCTGAGT
>JBOHJT010000098.1:0-11409 GCA_050728715.1 Methylocella sp. | reverse complement strand
CTATGCTACGCGAGGTCCGCCGCCGCGCCGATAATTTCGACATTCTTCATTTCCATGTCGATCTGCTGCCGCAAGCGCTGTTCCATGACCTTGCCCATAAATGTCTAGTAACATTGCACGGGCGGCTCGATCTACCCGATGCCTTGCCCCTCTATAAAGCCTATCCGGAGATGCCGCTCGTTTCTATTTCGAACGCGCAGCGCCGGCCTATGCCGGCGGATGCCAACTGGCTCGCCACCATCCCGCATGGACTGGTTTCGCGGATTTGCCCATTCAACCCGGACGGCAGCGGCTATTTGGCTTTTCTCGGACGCATTTCACCTGAAAAACGTCCGGACCGCGCGATAGAAATCGCCAAGCTGTCCGGTATCCCCTTGAAGCTGGCGGCAAAGGTGGACGCCGTCGACCTCGAGTATTTCGAGACTAAGATCGAGCCGCTTCTCGACCATCCCCTCGTTGAATTCATAGGTGAAATCAACGAAACCCAAAAATGGGAATTTCTCGGCAAGGCGCGCGCGCTGTTGTTTCCGATCGACTGGCCGGAGCCTTTCGGACTCGTCATGATTGAAGCGATGTCGGCTGGAACGCCGGTGATTGCCTGGCCAAATGGATCCGTGCCGGAAGTCGTCACCGAGGGTGTCAGCGGCAAGATGGTCAACTCGATCGAGGCGGCGGTGGAAGCTGTGCAACAGGCCGCTTACATGGACCGCCGCAAGGTTCGCGCCGAATTTGAAAAGCGGTTCACTGCGGCGCGGATGGCGCGAGCATATGTCGCGGCCTATCGTGCGCTCCTGGCACATGTTCCGGCAAGCGCGGGATTGCCGGAAGTTGCTGTCGAGGCCGCGCGCGAGGTCCCGCGGCGATCTTGGGAACGAATTGCGAAGCAAGGCGGCGGGCAGGTCTTGCACCCGGCGGGCTGAGGCGATAAATCCCCGGCGAAATCCAAAACCGGCGTGCGCCGGGACAATCGCGTGGCAGGCCACGGGCACGGGATCATAACGCATCGCGCGGAGAACGGACATCGTTGATGACATTCATGCGGCCGCGCGCGGTATGGACGGTATCGTGGACGCCGCGATAGAGCTACCCCAGCACTATATCGAAATCGAGGGCTCCCTTGTCCAGCGGGCACTGCGGACCCTGAAAGACGGCGATGCTTTCGCGGTTTTCGATAATTATGGCGACATTGGCGTCATCGGCACCGGACCCGAAGGGCTATATTTCAACGACACCCGCTTTTTGTCTTGGTACGAGCTCCGGTTCGAGGGCAAGCGGCCATTGTTGTTAAGTTCGGTGGTTCAGGACGACAATGCCGCTCTCTCGGTTAGTCTTGCCAATCCCGATGTCCATATAGACGGTCTCATTTCTCTGCCGCGCGGCACGATTGCGATCGAGCGCACCAAATTCCTTTGGCAGGCTGTCTGCTATGAAAGGATCGGGTTTCGCAATTACGCCGACAGCACCAGACATTTTCGCATCGACATTGGGTTTGGCGCCGATTTTCGCGATCTGTTCGAAATTCGCGGAACCTCACGCGAACGGCGCGGCACGTCCACGTCGCTGGTCACCGAAGACGGCGCCGGGTTTCATTACGAGGGGCTCGACAAACTAAAACGCAAGACGGAATTGCGCTTCTTGCCGCCGCCCTCTCGTCTTGAGACAAATCGCGCGACGTTTGAATTCGAGCTTGCGCCCAATGCCCGGAAGTCACTCTTCGTCTCGGTTCCTTGCGCGGACAGGAACGAGCCACGGATCAATCCCTTTGGACGTGCTTTCCGGGCGAGGCGGCGCGCGATCCGGGGCAAGGCGACCGGCATTGCGACGATCGAAAGCTCGAACGAACTTTTCAATGAAGTCTGCCGGCAGGCCACCGCCGACCTCTACATGCTAATGACGCGAACGAGCCATGGGCTTTATCCCTACGCGGGCATTCCTTGGTACAGCACGGTTTTCGGACGCGATGGAATCATCACGGCCATGCTGCTTTTGTGGCTCGACCCGTCTGTCGCCAGAGGTGTTCTGCATTTTCTCGCCGCGACCCAAGCGAAAACCTTCGATCCTTTCGCCGACGCGCAGCCGGGCAAGATCCTGCACGAAACCCGGAACGGGGAAATGGCGCGTCTGGGCGAAGTGCCGTTCTCGCTCTATTACGGCACCGTCGATGCCACGCCGCTCTATGTCATGCTGGCTGGCATGTATTTCGACCGGACCGGGGACATCGAAACGATCGCCGCGATCTGGCCGAATATCAAGGCGGCCCTGCAATGGATCGACACGTTTGGCGACGCGGATGGAGACGGCTTTGTCGAATATGCTCGGCAAAACGCATCGGGCCTTGTCAATCAAGGCTGGAAGGATTCTTATGATTCGATCTTTCACGCCGATGGCGCATTGGCCGAAGGGCCAATCGCGCTTTGCGAAGTGCAGGGCTATGTGTTCGGGGCCAAGACCCATGCCGCGAAACTCGCGCGTCAAATGGGCGAGTATGATTTCGAAACCGGATTGCGCGGCGAGGCGCAATTGCTGCAACAAAAATTCGAGGCGGCTTTTTGGTGCGATGATCTTGGCACCTTTGCCTTGGCGCTCGACGGAGACAAGAATCCATGCCGGGTCCGGACATCGAATGCGGGCCATGCGCTATTCACCGGGATCGCCGCGCCGGAACGGGCGGCGCGCGTCGCCGAGACATTGCTTGGCCGGGATTCGTTCAGCGGATGGGGGATCAGAACGGTGGCGAGCGGCGAGGCGCGGTTCAATCCTATTTCCTACCACAACGGCTCGGTCTGGCCGCACGACAACGCCATGATCGCGCTGGGTCTTACCCGTTATGGCTTCCCCAGGCACGCGGCCAAAGTCTTCTCGGCGATGTTCGAGGCGGCGGCGTACCAGGAGTTGCGCCGCCTGCCGGAATTGTTCTGCGGCTTCATCCGCAAACCGCACCGCGGGCCGACGGCCTATCCCGTTGCCTGCGCGCCGCAAGCCTGGGCCTCGGCAGCGCCTTTTGCCTTTCTCGGGGCCTGTCTTGGCATGGAGCTGCGTCATGAAGCCAATTCGGTGTCATTCCGCGATCCCGCCATCCCCGCCTTTCTGGATTACGTGACCTTGAACCAGTTAAGTCTCGGCAAGTCGCGCCTCGATGTCAGACTCCATCGGCACGGGCGGGATGTGACCCTCAACTTGTTGAGCAGACAAGGCGACGCGAAGGTCATGCTGGTCAAATGAGGCGCGCGGAAGATTAAGCCGTCGCAACACCTTGGGCCGCGGATGATTCGGGCGCACTGTAATTTCGACCGGGCACGGCGCCTTCTTGTTCCAGATATACTTGCAGGAACAACGGCTTGCGAGGAGCGTGCTTTCCTGCCGCGTCGCATGCCAGAAAGGGCGCCCGGCCCGAAAAAACTGAAGCCCAAAAGTCCCGTTTAAATCGGGATCGTCACCATGCTACAGTTACGGGATGAGCAGCGGCATCGCATCTGGAGCCGAGACGGAGACGGAGCGCGCGCGTAACCGGCGCGTGGCCTCGCTCGTGTCGGCGCTGGGGCGGCGCTCGATTGTTTTCATAGGACTCATGGGATCGGGCAAGACCTCGACCGGCCGGCGTCTCGCGCAGGAGCTTGGCCTCGAATTCGTCGATGCCGATGAGGAGGTCGAAGCCGCGGCGCGCCTGTCGATCGCAGAAATTTTCGCGCGGCACGGGGAGAACTCTTTCCGCGACGGAGAGCGCCGCGTCATGGCGCGTCTGTTGCGCGATGGCCCTCGTGTGCTTGCGAGTGGCGGCGGCGCCTTCATGAACGAGGAGACAAGGGCCAGGATCGCCTTGTCTGGCATCTCGATTTGGCTTAAGGCGGATCAGGACGTGCTTTGGCGCCGCGTGCGCAAACGCTCGCATCGTCCGCTTCTGCAAGGCGGCGACCCCGAGCAAACCCTGCGGACGCTTTTGGAACAGCGTTATCCGGTTTACGCCCTGGCCGACGTCACCATCGTTTCGCGGGATGGGCCGCATGAACTCGCGGTCGAGGAGGTTATTGCGGGCATCGAGTGTTTTTTGCGATCTTCGCCCGGCCTGTCACCGCCTGCAAGGCCAAACAGCATTACCGTTTCGCATCAGCAACAGGGCGCCGGCCCGCAACCCTATTCGAACCAGGCGCAAGTCAGCGTGGAGCTTGGTGCCCGGACCTATCCGATTTTGATTGGCGCGGGGCTGATCGCGGAAGCCGGAAACCATATTCGCCGGCTAGCACCTCGGGCGGCTTGCGCGATCGTCACCGACGAAAATGTCGCCAGACTGCATTTGCCTGCCCTCGAACGAGCCCTCGACCAGGCTTGTATCCGTCATTCAAAGGTGATTGTGGCTCCCGGCGAAGGTTCGAAATCCTTCGATGCGTATGCCCAGGTATGTAATGCGCTGATCGGCGCGAGATCCGAACGCGGCGATGTGATTGTCGCGCTTGGCGGCGGCGTCATCGGCGATCTTGCGGGTTTTGCCGCGGCGACGGTCCGGCGCGGGATGCGCTTCGTTCAGGTGCCGACAACGCTTTTGGCCGAGGTCGATTCGTCGGTGGGCGGCAAGACCGGGATCAACTCCCCGCATGGCAAGAATTTGATCGGCGCCTTTCACCAGCCAATGCTCGTTATCGCGGACACCGAGACGCTTGAAACATTGCCGCCGCGTGAATTTCGCGCTGGCTATGCCGAAGTTGTCAAATACGGACTCATTGGCGACGCGGGATTCTACTCCTGGCTGGAAGCCAATTGGCGCGCGGTCTTCGCGGGGGGAGCGGCGCGCGTTCACGCGATTGCGACGAGCTGCAAGGCCAAGGCGGCGATTGTCGCGCGCGACGAGCATGAGGAGGGCGAACGGGCGCTGCTTAATCTCGGCCATACCTTTGGCCATGCGCTCGAGCGCCTCACCTCCTATGATGGAGCACGGCTTGTGCATGGCGAGGCGGTCGCGATTGGCATGGCTTGCGCGTTCCGCTTCTCGGCGCGCCGCGGATTTTGCGGCCCGCAGGACCAAGCGAGGGTCGAAGCGCATTTGCAAGAGGTTGGCCTGCCTGTGCGCATGGCCGGCATCCCTGGCTGGAACGCAGGCCCCGATGCGATCCTCGAAGCCATGTATCAGGACAAAAAGGTCGAGCATGGCGGCCTTACGTTCATTCTTGCTCGGGCAATCGGCGATTGCTTCATAGCCAAGGCCGTCGAAGCCACGGAGATCCGCGGCTTTCTTCAAGATGAACTGAATCACGACGAACTGAATACAGGACATTAGCGTCATGAACGGCGCGGGTGCCGGCGCGTTACCGGTCGATGTTTGGCTCGCGATCGCAACCATCCTCTTTTGCGTGGCGCTTTCGGCGTTTTTCGCGGCCTCGGAAACCGCGCTTACCGCCGCCTCCCGCGCGCGCATGCATGCGTTGGAGAAAAATGGCGACCGGCGCGCGGTTCTGGTCAACCGGCTGCTCGCGAGCCGGGCACGTCTGATCGGCACAATGCTTCTCGGCAACACGCTCGTCAATATCGGCTCCTCGGCGTTGATGACTAGTATCCTGGTCGCAGCCGCCGGCGCGCGCGGCGCGCTCTACGCGACCGGGATCATGACCGTCATTTTGCTCGTTTTCGCCGAGGTGATGCCGAAAACCGTGGCGATCAATTACCCGGATCGCACATCACTACTAGTTGCTCGCGTGATAGCGTTTTTCGTCGCCGTCTTCGGGCCTGTCGTCATCGGCGTTGAAGTGTTCGTGCGCGGATTCTTGAAAGTGGCCGGCATCGATACGAGCAGGCGGCAATCGATTCTGTCCGGGCACGAAGAACTGAAAAGCGCGGTCGATCTTCTGCATCGGGAGGGTGGCGTCGAAAGTTCCGACCGTGACATGTTCGGTGGCCTGCTCGATCTTCGCGATCTCGAAGTGTCGGACGTTATGGTTCATCGCACCAAGATGCTCGCCCTCAACGCCGATTTGCCCTCGCAAGATTTGATTGGCGAGGTGGTCGCCGCGCCTTATTCGCGTCTGCCGCTCTGGCGCGGCCAGCCGGAAAATATCGTCGGCGTGCTGCATGCCAAGGATCTCTTGCGCGCGCTCGACGCGGCCGGCGGCGAGGTCAAGGATTTCAAAGTCGAAAGCATCGCGATCGAGCCTTGGTTCGTGCCGGAAACGACCCCGGTTCAGGATCAGCTCCAGGCGTTCTTAAAACGCAAAACTCATTTTGCCCTCGTGGTCGATGAATATGGCGTGGTCATGGGGCTTGTCACGTTGGAGGACATTCTCGAGGAAATCGTCGGCGACATCGCCGACGAGCATGATCTTATCGTTCAAGGCGCGCGCTTGATGTCCGACGGCTCCGTGATCGTTGAAGGCTCCGTGCCGATCCGCGATCTCAACCGTGCCATGGCCTGGGATCTGCCGGACGAGGAAGCCACCACGATCGCCGGTCTCGTCATCAATGAAGCGCGCGCTATCCCGGAGCCGGGGCAGGTGTTCAGCTTCCACAATTTTCGCTTCGAAGTGCTGCGCAAGACGCGCAATCGGATCACGTCATTGAAAGTAATGCCGGCGGAACCGGGCGCAAGCGCGAGAAGCGATTAGCCTAGGTCAGCGCCGCCTTGCCAAACCCGGCGCTTTCCATGGCCTGATGAATCCTGCATTGAAATGCCTCGTCCTCGCCCTTGGCCAAGAGCCCGGCATGGGCCGCGATCGCCTTGCACAAAGCCTCGACCCAAGGGATCTCCGTTTTGGCGAAATCACTCAGTACATAATTGTGCACCAGCGCCTTATCGCCGGGATGGCCGATGCCGATCCGCACGCGCCGGTACTCGTTGCCGAGATGTTCGGTCAGGGATCTGAGGCCATTATGGCCGGCGTTGCCGCCGCCGGTCTTGACCCTAACCTTGCCCGGCGGCAGGTCGAGTTCGTCGTGAATGACGACGATTCGAGACGGATCGATTTGATAATAGCGCGCCGCCGCGCCGGCGGAGCGGCCGGATTCATTCATGTAGGTTTGCGGCTTGAGCAGAATTACCCGTTCGCCGGCGAGCATGATTTCGCTGACCAGGCCCTGAAAGCGCGAACGAAACGCCGGCGCATGATAATCGCGCGCGATCGCATCGAGAGCCATGAAGCCGGCATTGTGGCGATGGCCGGCAGAGGCCTTTCCCATATTGCCGAGACCAGCGAAGAGAAGCATGGCGCCCGCTCGGAAGCTTTCTAAGGTCGCGCGCAAAAATCCGGGCACAACCGCGTGACGCTATTTCTTGCCCTTTGGCGGGGGTTTGGCCGGGGCAGCAACCGGCGCGGAGGCAAGCGGCTCGGCGGCCTTCCCTGTCGCGTCCGGCGCGGCGGCCGTGGTCGTTGGTGCCGCCGGGGCTGCGGCGGCTGGCTCTTCCGCGGCAACGAGCGGGGGGGCGATAGTCGCGATGGTGAAATCGCGCTCGCGCTGGGTCAGTTTGCAACCCTCCGGCAGGGGAATCGCGGCAATGTGCACCGAGTCATTGATTTGCAAAGACACGAGATCGGCGACGACCGCCTCCGGAATGGCGTCCGCCGGGACCCGCATTCCGATCGCGTGACGCACGATGTTCAAGCTGCCGCCATGCTTGAGGCCGGGGCAGATATCCTGATTGATGAAATGCACCGGCACCTCGACACGCAGGCTCGCCCCCGGCTTCAGGCGGAGGAAATCGACATGAAGCGGCTGATCCTTGATAGGATCGAGCTGGTAATCCCGCGGAATGACCCGTTGCTTGGCGCCGCCCAAATCGAGTTCGAAGATCGTGGTCAGGAAGTGCCCGGCGTAGATCAACTTGTTCAATTCGCGATAGTCGAGCGAGATTGGCGCGGCGGCATCGCCGCCGCCGTAGATCACGCCTGGAATACGGCCTGCCCGGCGCACGCCGCGGGCAGCCCCCTTGCCTGTCCCGTCGCGCGCCGTGGCCATGAGGGATTTCGTTCCGGCCATTTAAGCGTCCATGAGATCGCGATGCCAACGTTACGGTGCGCCCGCGCCTCCAGGGGTGCCGGAAGGGGCCGCGACGAGGCTTATAGCGGCGCGCCGGCGCCCACGCAATGTGTCTGCGCGGCTCGCTTATGTTAATCCCGGTTTGCCGGCATAGGCTAACAACTTGGGTTAGGATTTGAACCTTGATGATTGCCGCCGGGCGCGAATGACCGCGGCGCATGTATTGCGCCGCTTCGATGAGCTTGATGAACCACGAAGCGAGCTTTCGGGCAAAGCTGAATTGGCGATAGCTGAAAGCACGAACACGGATTTTGCGACAAAGATCGCGCGAATACGAAGGGGTTGAGCTCCGATCTGGAATCTAAATATCTTGCCCTTCGATGTCGAGCGTGAGCTTTTCGACAAGTTTTTGAATATTTGGCTCAAGCGGATAAATCCCGAGCGCCTTTTTGAAAATCTTCAAGGCGCTTTTCTCGAGACCGGCCCCTTGCAAAATCATGCCCATGCCGGCGAGCGCCCCAAAATGGCGCGGTTCCAGTTTCATGACTCGGTTGATGTCGGCCATCGCGCCGTCCGGGTCTCCAGCGAGAAACCGTGTAGTCGCGCGCTGATTCCAGGCCTCGGCCCAATCGGGCTCCCACGCGACAAGCTTGTCGAAAAGCGAAAGCGCCAGCGGATAGTTTCCCGCCTGCGTGCAAACCATTGCCCGTTGCATGAGCAGATTTGCGGTGTCCGAATCCGTTTGGAGCCAGACGCGCTCGATGGATGCGGCGATACGCTGAGCGTCCGTTGGATCGCGGGCCTCACGCAGGCGCCCAAGGAGCGCATCGAGCATTTGCTTGCGCTTGGCCTCCGGCGCGGGCTTCGGCGCCAAGGCGTGCTTTAGCTGCTTGGGTTCGGCAGCCCCGGATTTGGGTGCCGCCTCGGGTGCGTGCGCCGGCTTGCTGGGAGGTCCCGCCCGGCCGATTGGCTTGCGTCCTTCTAGCCCCAAATTTTCTTCGGCTTTTCCTTCGCCAGGCGCCGCCCGAAGCCTATCGAGATCGAAGCCGGAGAAGGGTACCGGCGGCGGCGGGATTGGCGAGTCATCGGCGGTGATTCCGCCCGCCTGGCCAGGCGCTACGCCGTGGCCTTCCGCGCCGGCTTGGGCCAGGGAAACATCGGCTGATACCATCGCGGCAGCCAAGCTTGCAGCATAGAGGAGATACGCGCGCATAAGCTTCAACCTGGAAAAGCCGGGTCGCGCGCGGCTGCTGCCAGCATCAGCCCTGCCGCGCCTTAAAGCGTTTTTGTGTCCTGTTAATGATGTATACTCTGCCCTTGCGCCGCACCAGCTGGTTGGCGCGGTGGCGCGTGCGCAGGGATCTCAACGAATTGCGGACTTTCATCGGAGGGTTCCAAAAAACAACCGGCCCTCGGAGCCGGTTGGAAACGAAGCCGCGACCTATGCCCTATTCGCGGGCGGCGATCAACCCTAAAAATGCAAATGTCCGGAACACCGGTCCCGCCGCCGGCCGGATATTCCGTCGCGAAGACGGCGTGGCGTGCAGGTTCGCCGTCTTTTGTTATTCGCCGGTGCGAAATCGCCTTCCCCTGGCAAGGATCATGCTTTAGGGAGACGGACGGACGGGGCCGCGCTCCATTCGCTTGCCGCCGCCGGCTGGGCGGTCCCGAGATAGCCAAAGACGGTAACGGCAGCAGTCTTGACGTCGATGCAACGAGCGATTATTCCCGCCGCGATCGCGATCTCCGTCTTAGGCGGTTCAGTTGCTCCGGCGCGCGCGGATTTTCGTCTCTGCAACAATTCCGCCAGCCGGGTGAGTGTTTCGCTTGCCTATACCGATGGCGAGACATGGGTCAGCGAAGGCTGGTGGAATTTAAAACCAAGCGGTTGCGAGACATTGGTGCGGGGGGCCCTGGCGGCCGAGTACTACTATGTCTATGCGATGGACGAGCGTGGCGGCGAATGGAAGGGCAAGGCTTTTATGTGCACCCGCGACCGTGAATTCCGCATCATTGGGCGGGAAGATTGCTTCGTGCGTGGTTTCGACAGAACCGGCTTTTTCGAAGTCGATACGGGCAAGGAAGCCAAGAACTGGACCGTTCAATTGACTGATTCGACGCAAGGCGAGCCAAATCGCTAATAATCTAACTCGCCGAGGCTGAAGTGCGGCTGCGCCGGTGCAAGATCGTCGCGACCCTTGGACCGGCGTCCGCAAATCCAGCAACGATATCGGCGTTATTTCACGCGGGCACTGATCTTTTTCGCATTAATATGAGCCATACCACGCATGATCAGATGCGCGGGCAGGCCGGAATGATCAGGGCGCTCCAGGAAGAATGCGGACGTCCGATTGGCATTCTTCTTGATCTCCAAGGTCCCAAACCGCGCATTGGCACCTTCAGGGACGGGGCGGTCCAACTCGTCAAGGGCGCCAATTTCGTTTTCGACTCCGATTCCGCGCCTGGGGGTCAAAACCGGGTGGGGCTCCCGCATCCCGAAATTTTGCGCTCCTTGAAGCCAGGCCACACCATCCTCATCAACGATGGCAAGGTGCGGCTTCATGTCGCTTACGCCAGCGCGACGCACGCCGTTGCCATCGTCGATGTCGCGGGCGAGATATCGAACCGCAAGGGCGTCAGTCTGCCGGACACCGAAATCCCAGTTTCGTCGATCACCGGAAAGGACAG
The DNA here is from genome assembly GCA_050728715.1 of Methylocella sp. GTDB lineage: Bacteria > Pseudomonadota > Alphaproteobacteria > Rhizobiales > Beijerinckiaceae > Methylocapsa. Next base: position 765 of record JBOHJT010000098.1, on the reverse strand, counting down.
GGCCGACCTAAAGGCCGGGCTCGATGCGGGCGTAGATTGGGTCGCCGTTTCCTTCGTGCGGCGGCCGGACGATGTCGCCGCGGTCAAGAAGCTGACCTTGGGCCGCGCGCTGGTGATGGCGAAGCTGGAAAAACCGCAGGCCATCGCGCGCCTTGACGAGATCGTGGAGATTTCCGACGCATTGATGGTCGCGCGCGGCGACCTCGGAATCGAGATGCCGCTCGAAAAAGTTCCGGGTTTGCAAAAGCGGATTAATCGCATGGCGCGCCTGTCCGGCAAGCCTGTCGTTGTCGCGACGCAGATGCTCGAATCGATGATCAGCGCGCCCGTGCCGACACGCGCGGAAGTTTCGGATGTCGCGACCGCGGTCTTCGAGGGCGCCGACGCCGTCATGCTTTCCGCCGAAAGCGCGGCTGGTTCATATCCCGTGGAAGCCGTCGCGACCATGAACAGAATAGCGGAGGAGGTCGAGCGTGATACTTATTATCGCAGTATCATCAATGCCCAGCGCGCTCCTCCCGAAGCGACAAATGCCGACGCGATCGCGATCGCCGTCGCCGCGCGAAATTTCGCCGAAACGCTGGATTTGAAGGCGATTGTCGCCTGGACGGCTTCCGGCGCGACCGCGTTTCGCATCGCCCGCGAGCGGCCCGAGGCGCCGGTTCTCGCGCTCACGCCAAACCAGGAAACAGCCTGCCGTCTCTCTCTCGTTTGGGGCGTCCATGCGGTCGTCACCAAGGACGCGCATGACGTCGACGACATGGC
>JBOHJT010000097.1:0-11681 GCA_050728715.1 Methylocella sp. | reverse complement strand
CGTGCGCTTGATGGTCTTGAGATATTGCTTTGGGATGATCATGTCGGTATCGACATTGGTCATTTCGAGCGGCGCCGCGACACCGGTAAGAGAGGTGAATTTTTCCATTTTTTACGTCCTAGCCGCAATAAAACCCGCACCCTCATCCTCGTATGAACGCTCGGACCGCTTAATTTGTCTCATTTTGGCAAGGCGCCATCCTCGAAGCAAACGATGGGGGAACCAACACCCGCGCGGTCGAAAATCAGGTATTTTTATTATCTGCTATTGCCCAGAAATTATTACCCAGAAATCGCTATCATTGATAACTCGGATATCGAGTCCGTTTTGCACAAGTTTAGAGCCTTCTCATGTTTATCGCTCATCAGTTTCCCATGTAATTTCGATACGACTTGAAGTCCAACAAGCAGCACCGTTGTTCGCTTGAAGCCAAGTTGCCGAGCAATGCCGCCGGCCTCTGTCCTTAAGTGCCAAACGCCCGGTTGGCTGCAATCCGTGGCAAGCCAAGGGTAGCCAAGCGCGTGGCAAGTTGCTAGAGCATTCCGCAACCAAATATAAGCCCCGCTTGCCGTGAAATAGTCAAGCAAACCGCAAAGCCACTCTTGCCGGGCCTTTCCATGCGCAAAGGCGCTATTACGCGAAAAACCAAGGAAACCGATATCGAGGTCGGCATTGATCTCGACGGCACCGGCCGGGCCAAAATTGCGACCGGGATCGGCTTTTTCGACCATATGCTGGAACAACTTGCGCAGCACGCGTTGATTGATATCGAAATCCGCGCGACGGGCGATCTTCATATCGATCAGCATCATACGGTCGAGGATACCGGCATGGCGCTCGGTCAGGCGGTGCGCCAGGCCTTGGGCGACATGGCCGGCATCGCCCGCTTCGCGGATGTGATTTTGCCGATGGACGAGACCCTTACGCGGGTTGCCGTGGACATTTCGGGGCGGCCTTTTCTGGTCTTTCGGACAAAATTCACGCAAGCCAAGATTGGAGTCTTCGATACCGAGCTGGTGCGTGAGTTTTTCCAGGCCTTCGCCACCCATGCCGCGATGACTATTCACGTCGAAACCTTATATGGCGAAAACGCGCATCATATTGCCGAATCTTCATTCAAGGGCTTGGCCCGCGCCTTGCGCGCCGCGGTCGCACTCGATCCGCGCCAAAAGGGCGCGATTCCATCCACCAAGGGCTCGCTGTCCGGCTAGCGGTTTCGAAGGAGCCAAGCCATGGCCCTCTATTCGGTTCATCTGCGGGGCGAAGGGCCCCAATCCGTAGCTGAGGCGGCGTTCGTGCGGCAGGCCTTCAGCTGGAAGGCGTTCTTTTTTGGCCCGCTTTGGCTGCTACGGCACCGGCTTTGGGCCGGTCTCGCGCTTTGGGTGGCGGCTTATTCGATCCTGATCGTGACCTCGCTCACCGTTGTTTCGGCCTCGGCCTGCCTCTTCATAGCCTTGGCTTTGCAAGTGCTGCTTGGGCTAGAAGCCGACAGGCTGCGCGAGGCAAAGCTCGCCCAGCAAGGTTATCGTCTGGCCGAAATCATCGGCGCCCCGGCCCGCGACGACGCGGAAATCGCTTTCTACCGCCAATTCGACGCGCCGGACGGCCCGCTCGCGGATATCGCGTCCGGTGTACGAGGCGGCGCCGGTTCTTGAGGGCGCGCCCGTGAATGTCGCCATCGTCGATTACGGCTCGGGCAATCTCCACTCCGCCCGCAAGGCGTTCGAACGCGCCGCGCGCGAGGCGGGCCTTTCCGGAACAATCGCTGTCACGCGCGATCCGGACGCCGTTTTCCGCGCGGATCGCATCGTTTTGCCGGGCGTCGGCGCCTTCGCCGATTGCCGTCGCGGCCTCGACGCCGTGCCGGGAATGCTCGCGGCCATGACCGAGGCCGTACGCGAAAAAGCCCGGCCATTTCTCGGGATTTGCGTCGGCATGCAATTGCTGGCCACGCGGGGACTTGAGCACCAAATCACATCTGGCCTCGGCTGGATCGGCGGCGACGTCGAGCCAATCGATTCGCAAGGCGGGCGCTTGCGCATCCCGCACATGGGCTGGAATACGCTGCAGGCGGCAAACGCGCATCCGCTTCTCGCCGGGATCCCGGCCGGGGAGGATGGCTTGCATGCCTATTTCGTGCATTCCTTTGCGTTCAGGCCTTCGCGCCAAGACTGCGTCATAGCGGCGACCGATTACGGCGGTCCAGTCACCGCGCTGATCGGGCGCGAAAACATCGCCGGAACCCAGTTCCATCCGGAAAAGAGTCAGGCGCTCGGCCTCGCGCTGATCGCCAATTTCCTCAAGTGGCGGCCGTGATTCTGTTTCCGGCGATCGATCTCAAGCAGGGCCATTGCGTGCGCCTCCAGCAGGGCGACATGACAAAGGCCACGATCTTCAACGAAGATCCCGCCGCCCAGGCCCTGGCGTTCGCGCGCCAAGGGTTCGAATACCTCCATGTGGTCGATCTCGACGGCGCCTTCGCCGGGCGCCCGGTGAACGCGGCTGCCGTCGAGGCAATTCTCGCGGCCGTCGAAATCCCGCTCCAGCTCGGCGGCGGCATCAGGGGCATCGCCGGCATCGAAGCCTGGCTCGGCAAGGGCGTCACGCGGGTCATCATGGGAACGGCGGCGGTCCGTGATCCAGATCTCGTCCGGCGGGCGGCGCGGCTTTATCCCGGCCGCATCGCGGTCGGTATCGATGCGCGCGCGGGCAAGGTCGCGGTCGAAGGCTGGGCTAAGACCTCGCCGGTCACGGCAGCCGAACTCGGCAAGAGATTCGAGGGTGCGGGAGTAGCGGCGATCGTCTATACCGACATTTTTCGCGATGGCGTGTTCAAGGGATTGAACATCGAAGCAACGCTGGCGCTCGCCGGTTCGCTGAGCATTCCGGTGATCGCGTCGGGGGGTCTCGCCTCGCTCGCCGGCGTGGAGCGATTGTTGATGCTGGACTGTGCGAAACTCGAAGGCGCGATTGTCGGCCGGGCGCTTTACGACGGGCGGCTTGACCCCGCAGAAGCACTGTCGCTCATCAGGCGGGCTAAGGCGCCAGCATGATCGCGGGAAACGCGGCGGGAAACCATGGGCAGGCGCCACCCTTAGACCCTAATTCCGGCGGCAGGTATGTGTTCCATCGCGAGGAAGCCGTGCGGTGCGCTGGTCGAACGCGCGAACAACAAACAAGGCGGGGCGTGTCAAGGAGAGCGACGCATGTCTAAACTCAAATTTATCATGGTTGCCTTGGCAAGCGGTCTTTTGACGTCCGCTTGCCAGTCAACTGCCTCGATTGTTGGAAGCAAGGAAGACCAGCTTGCCGCCGCGGGCTTCACCCTGGAGCCGGCCAATACGCCCGCAAGGCTCGCCGCACTCAAGTCGCTGCCTCCGCACAAGTTCGTACGACAGGTCAAAGGCAATAGCGTCGTTTATGTCTACGGCGATCCGACCGTCTGCAAGTGTGTGTATTTCGGAAACCAGCAAGCCTACGGCAACTATCGAGCCATGGTGTTTCAACAGCGGATCGCCAACGAACAGCAGATGACAGCCTTGATGCAGCAGAACGCCGCCTTTGACTTCGGCCCGTGGGGACCTGGTTTCTGGTAATAATGGGCGTTGGTGTAAATTCCAATATGCCGGCGGGTATGGGATAGTGCGCTTTCTGTCTCGGCGCCGGGATCTTTTCCAAAAAGTCTGCAACTTCTTGGGATCACGCTCTAGCAACGGGCTAGGCCGTACTCAAATATGAGGCCAAGATGATCACCCGCAGCCAAACAAATGCTTAAGTGCCGCGTCATTCCTTGTCTCGATGTGAAAAACGGCCGGGTCGTCAAGGGCGTGAATTTCGTCGATCTGCGCGATGCCGGCGATCCGGTCCAATGCGCGATCGCCTACGATGCCGCGGGCGCCGACGAGCTTTGTTTCCTCGATATCACGGCCAGCCATGAGGACCGCGCGATCATCCTCGATGTCGTTCAGCGCACGGCGGAAGCTTGCTTCATGCCGCTCACCGTCGGCGGCGGCGTGCGCGCGCTAGAGGACATAAGGGCGCTGCTCCTTGCCGGCGCCGACAAGGTGTCGATCATGACCGCTGCCGTTGCCAACCGCGAGATCGTCCGCGAGGCGGCGCGAAAATTCGGCAGCCAATGTATTGTCGTGGCGATCGACGCCAAACAAACGGCCCCCGGCAAATGGGAAATTTTTACCCATGGCGGACGCAAGGCTACTGGCCTCGATGCCCTTGCCTATGCGCAAGAAGTGGTGATGTTCGGCGCCGGCGAAATTCTTTTGACGTCGATGGATCGCGATGGCACCAAACGCGGTTTCGATCTTGCTCTCACACGTGCCGTCACAGGGGCCGTCCCGGTTCCGGTCATCGCTTCCGGCGGTGTTGGCACGCTCGATCATCTCGTCGAGGGAATTCGCGACGGCGGTGCGAGCGCGGTGCTCGCCGCCTCGATCTTTCACTTCGGCGAATTTACGATCGCGCAAGCCAAGCAGCATATGGCAAGCTTCGGAGTGCCGGTGCGGCTCGATCCGAGCCCGTGCGCGATAGGTGCGAAGGCCTGAGTTTTTCTGGCGGGAATCGAGTCCGCCGGCACGGGAACAGATTCATGACGCGCTTCACCCTAGACGATCTCGCCGCGATTATTTCCGCGCGCGCCGATGCGGGTGCCTCGGCGTCCTACACAAAGTCGCTTCTCGACGCAGGCACGGCCCGCGCGGCCAAGAAACTCGGGGAGGAAGCGATCGAAGTCGTGATCGCCGTCATGGAAGGCGATGCGCAAGCGATCACCCGCGAATGCGCCGATCTGCTTTATCATCTGTTGGTAGTTTTGCATCAAAGCGGCATTTCATTGGCGGATGTGTGCGCGGAGCTTGAGCGCCGCACGAGCCAATCCGGCCACGCGGAAAAAGCGTCGCGCGGTGCCGATCATACGATGACCGAGGAATAAATGGACGTACGTGTGGCCTCCCCCGCGGCGGTTCTCTCGCCCTACCATCGTTTCACGAGGGATGAATGGGCGGCCCTGCGCGCCGACACGCCGCTCACTCTGTCGATGGAGGATCTGACGCGGCTACGGTCGCTCAACGATCCGATCTCGCTGGAAGAAGTCGTCGCGATCTATCTGCCGCTGTCGCGCCTGCTCGCGCTCTATGTAGCGGCGACGCAAGGTCTCTACAAGGCGACCCAGCGCTTCCTAGGCGCCGAGGGTGGAAAAGTCCCCTATATCATCGGCGTCGCCGGTTCGGTCGCGGCCGGCAAATCGACTCTTTCGCGGGTCATGCAGGCGCTGTTGTCGCGCTGGCCGAATACGCCAAAGGTCCAACTCGTCACCACGGATGGGTTTCTTTATCCGAACGCCCGCCTCGAAGGCGAGGGTCTGCTCGAGAAGAAGGGTTTTCCGGAAAGCTACGACGGGACCAAACTCATATGCTTTCTGTCCGATGTAAAGGCCGGCAAGCACAATGTCCAAGCGCCGGTCTATTCGCATGTGACTTACGATGTGATCCCCGGCGAGAGCATCATTGTCGATCGCCCGGATATCCTTATCGTCGAGGGCCTGAACGTCCTCTTGCCCAATCGCCCCGCGCGGGATGGACGGGCCATTCCTTTCGTATCCGATTTTTTCGATTTTTCGGTCTATCTGCACGCCGCGGAAAATGATCTTGAAGAATGGTTTATCTCCCGCTTCATGCGCCTGCGCGATACCGCCTTTCGGAACCCTTTGTCTTATTTCAAGAAATACGCCGGCCTCGACGATGCCCAGGCGGAAGCTGTCGCGGGCGACATCTGGACGCGGATCAACGTCCGCAATCTGCGCGAAAACATCCTCCCCACAATGCCCCGCGCGAGCCTGGTGTTGACCAAGGGGCCGAGCCACAGCATCGAGGAAGTCGAGCTACGGAAGCTTTAGGGTGGTCGCGGCGCTGCTTTTGCCCGCAAGCTGGCGTATGCACTTGGTTTTCGCCCAAACCCGTGCCTTAAGCCCTTCGCCGGCTTTGGCGCCGCGGTGAACGATTGGGTTTGAGAAGTTCGACGAGGGCGGCGGCTCTTTCCCTGAGCAATACAACGTATTGAACATACTATGAAAAGGCGATGATCGCCATTCTTATCGCCCATATTATTATGAGAATTGCTCCTATTGCGATCGCAACGAGCAAGGTCTGATCCTCATTGTTGGCCATTGCGCTTCCCCAAATAGTGGTTCCGTCAGGGTCAACTCAGGTATTTTCCCCGCGCCGCCGCGCGAATAAACACTCGGGATCATATTGCACCGGATTTGTGCACCAAAAAAGCGATTTTGAATCAAGCCTCTAATTTTGGCGCCGATTTCCCGTGTGAGCGCGCCTCATGTAAGGTATGCTTGCATCGGGTCCGGTGATCTTGAAACTCGAAAGGCCGGGATCGCGGCGGCGCTCATAACAAATGAACGGCGCGAAGGCCTTGATTCAGATGGTCCCGGCTTTTCGCTGGCGTCGGCGCCTTGTGCCCGGCCAGGTCCGGCCATCGCCATGTAAGGAGGAGAATTTTCGTGAGCGAAAACTATTCCGGCGCATGTTTTTGCGGCGCCGTCGAGGTAGAGGTGTCCGGCCAGCCGGAGGCGATGGGGTATTGCCACTGCCAGTCTTGCAGGTCGTGGTCCGCGTCGCCGGTCAATGCCTTCACGCTGTGGAAGCCGGAAAACGTGAAGGTGACAAAGGGGGCCGATCAGATCGGCGCCTACCACAAGAGCGAGAAGCACCATCGCCAATTCTGCCGAACCTGTGGCGGACACGTGATGTCGAGACTTCCGGCCTGGGGACTGATCGACGTATTCGCGGCGACAATCCCAGATTTCCCGTTCCGGCCACAGCTTCATGTCAACTACGCTGAGACGGTGCTGCCCTTGCGCGACGGGCTTCCGAAAATGAAGGACTTTCCCGCCGAAATGGGCGGTTCCGGCGAAATCCTTGCCGAATAGAGAGGTGGCAGCCATCCAGCCGTTGCTCGATTGGCTGACATTCACCGTTGGATAATTTCGTGATGTTATCCTTTCGGGATGACGCCAGAACAATGCCGTGCTGACCGTTGATAAGCATGCAGGCAAAAAAACCGCCTAAGTGACTCAAATCAAAGGCACATTTCGTTTAACCTGTTGAATTATTGACAGAAATCTAGAAGTCAATTACAAAAAAGAGGGCCACTGCGCCAGGATTGGACCCCTGGCACAGTGGGATATTTGCGAAGAATGCCGCTCCTTATGGAAGGGAGGGCAGGTGGAGGTAGCGGGACTTGCACCCGCTGGGCGATGGCTGGACAACCTGGCCCTGCACTGTGCACCCCCCAAACTCAAAAGGGCTCGATCTAGCGACCGAGTCCTTTTTCTATTCAGCGGCCTCCTTCATCAGTTTTAGTCCCCCATTCTTTAGTGTCGGGAAGGCATACATTCCGCCTGGAAGTTCTTTGATTCGGCCGGCGCGGCACAAGTTGAGCAAAGTCGTGTGCGTTGCGCGGCCGCCACTATCACCGTCTACAAAATAAGAAGCTCGCTCTGCCTGTGTGCGTAGATCGTCTTTAGAGAGCGGCCCGTTAGCATGGAGCGCAGTCAAGAAAAATTCCCCTAGCGGCAAGCGGACGCCTGCCGAATCGGGCGCCCACTTTCTCCCGCTCCGGTTTTCTTCAATGCGGATGAGTGTTTCGATCGCGCGTTGCTCATCATCGACAAGGGAAAGCTCAGACCTGTAACGAGATTCCAGATCGGCACGGTCGGCATCGTATTCCGCCTTAACCTTAGTCGATTGATCGCGGGCGGCGACAAGACGCTCTACAAGCTGGGAAAGAAAATCCGTCATTGGCTCGGCCTTCATTTGACAGGTTCGTCTATGATTGGTTCGCGGCCGAGGCGCAAGCCATTGCACGCTCAATGAGTCCCATTTCTGTGGAAAAACTAGTGATCTTGCTAAATAGTACCGCGCCAATCGTACCAAAATGCTTCACGTGAAACAATTTGGTACGATTGACACGAAAATCATGCGGCAAGAGCCTACTCCGCAGGTTTGAACGCGATCTCGGCAGGGGTAAAAATCCCGGCGGCAGAAGGCCGCATTTCGATATGGCGCTTGTGGAACCGCGCGAGACTCGCGCGATGCCCGATCGAAACAATCGTCGTGCCGGGGAGTTTTTTGGCGAGAATATCGTAGATTTCGGCTTCCATCGCTTCGTCCATAGCCGATGTCGCTTCGTCGAGGAAGAGCCAATCGGGCTTGGCCACTATCGCGCGGGCGATGGCCACGCGCTGCTGCTCGCCGCCGGAAAGCCTTTGTGACCAATTATCCGCGACATCGAGCTCGCTGGTAAGATCGCCGAGTTTCGCGGCGTGCAGCGCCTCACGGATCGCCGCGCCGTCGTAGCGATCGGGGTCTGCGGGATAGATCACGGCCGCGCGTAAGGTCCCGATCGGAATATAAGGCCGTTGCGGCAGCAGCAGAATGTTTGCGTCCGCGGGCAGAGTGATCGCGCCACCGGCATAAGGCCATATGCCGGAGACCGCCCGGAAAAAAGTCGATTTGCCGGAACCTGAAGGGCCGGTCAGAACCACCGGCTCGGTGGCGGCAAGCCGCAGGCTCGCGCCTTCGACGATCGCGCGGCCATCCGGAAGCCGCAAATCTAAAGCCTCGATGTCGAGATTCTTCCGCGCGGTGTCGGCGCTCGCGTTTGGCGAAAAGCCCGGCGTCTTCGCGTTCTCGATCGCGAGCTCGAACGACGTCAAGCGGTCGAGCACGGCTTTGAACTCGGCGAGCGAAACATAGTAGGTGACAAAAAAGGTCAAGGCCTCGTTGACGGTCGCAAACGCTCTTGCCGTCTGCGTCATGATGCCGAGCGTGATCTTGCCCGCGAAGTAGAAGGGCGCGGCGACGACGAAGGGAATGATCGGGCTCAGCTGGCCGTAGGACGCCGTGAACGCGGTGAGGTTTTTGCGGCAAGCGATGATCCCGAAATAATTCGTGACGATCGCGCCAAAGCGCGCGGTGAGCGAGGCTTTTTCGGTTTGCTCGCCGGAGAGCAGCGCGACTTGCTCGGCGTATTCGCGCAATCTTGCGAGCGAAAAGCGGAAATCGGCTTCATAGCGCTGCCGCTCGAAGGAAAGCTTAACGAGCGGACGCCCGATCAAGTGGGTCACAAGCGTGCCCACGCCGGCATAAATCAGCGCGACCCAGAACAGGAATCCCGGCACCGCGATCGCCGTGTAGGGAAGGGTGAAGTTCGCCGAAAGATCCCAAAGCAGAATCGCGAAGGAAACCAGCGAGCTCAAATTCGAGATAAGCAAAATCGAAAAGGAGTAAATGCCATAGCCGATCTGGCCGCCGTCGATGAAGCGGTTGATGTCCTCCGAGATGCGCTGATCCGGGTTGTCGGCGCCGCCGCCGGCAAGCGACATGCGATAGTGGGTATGGCTGTCGAGCCAGCGGTTGACATAATCGCCGGTGAGCCAGCGCCGCCAGCGAATGATAAGGGTCGATGTCACGACAAATTCGAGGACCGCTGTCGCGACATAAAGAAATGCCCAGGGCGTGAAGACAGTGAAAAGTTGCGACCAGAACGCGGCCTCGTCCTTGTTCTGAATGGCGTTGAACCAATCGCGGTTAAAGAACGACAACCGCAGCAGCATGCCGACTTGCGCCTGATTTATGATGACAAGTAGGACGACCATGGCGATGGCTACCCGCCGCTCACGTGCGCCGAACGCGGGAAAGGGCCAGATGCGCGCGCGGGTCTCGTCATTGGAATCGAAATAGCGGTCGGCGATGCGGGTCATCGATCGCACGACCGGAATGAACGAGATCGCATGGACGAGGATGCCGAAGATCGCGACGGTGAGCGGCAGGCTCTCTGGAAGCTCGTACTCTTCAAGCGAAGCCGGCCAAAGTCCGGTCTGGGCGCTTAGAAAGATGGCGCCGAAGATCACGGTCTCGGCCGCGAATATCGCCGCGAAGATTTGCAAGAAAGTCGAGATCGACCGCGACCGGTAGGTGGTGACGGCGCAGAGAAACCCTACCCCGGCGAGCAGCAGCACGATATTGTCGCCGGTCTTCAAACTGATGACGGCGGCGGCGGCCGAGAAAAGGCCCAGGAGGACGGCAAGGAGTGGCATGGATTACCTTTTATTATCAGAAACCTGACGAAATATCCGCAAGTTCTCTATGAGGGAAATTGAAGGCGGGGCGGCGCCGCGCCTTACCGATGCCGCTGGCGAACCGGCCTCAGAATCCATGAAGGAAAGCCATTTTGGCCATTTGTTTGTCGCGTTTTCTGTCCGGAAAGCTTGTTTAGGCCAAGCTTCAGGCTCGATCGCCTTTATCCGGCTCCTCTTGGGCCACAACGCCCATTCACGGACGCGCAGAGGACGGGCGACGGTTTGAAGGTGAGAACGCGGCGCGGCGTGATCGGCACTTCCACGCCGGTACGCGGATTGCGGCCGATGCGTTCGCGTTTGGCGCGCACCAAAAACAAGCCAAAGGAGCGCAGCTTCACTGTTTCGCCGCGCACCAGCGCATCGGTAATCTCTTCCAGCGTCATTTCGAAAATTTGCTTGGCCTGGGCGCGTGAAAGTGCGGGACACGAAGTGTAAACGGCGTCCAGGAGATCCGCTCGCGTCGCGGTTTTCCGGTTGGCGGCCGTGTCCGGCGGCGGCTCGGACGCTCGACGCATCTTGTTGATTCTCCCCCTTAAGCCGCTCTCTTAGATGACGATCTTAGAGCATTTTGCGGGCCGGGGGAAACCGGTACGGCAAGGCTTTGTAAAAATAATGCTTGCGCGCAATTTGCATCACTAGTGCAGGTCCCGGGAAAGTTGACAGACTGTTTCGGTATCTGCTCCAACTTATTGATTTTGAGCGATTCTTTTCGATCACAGGGTTCCATGCGAGCGGGAAGCGCTGCTATGGATGGGCCGTCCGTCGAGACGAATAAGGCCCCGGAGTCCGGGGCCTTTCGCGCAAAACCAAAACTGAAAGCGACGGAATTAGAAATCCATTCCGCCGCCGCCCATTCCGCCCATCCCGCCGCCTGGCATGCCGGGAGACTCCTTCTTCGGCGCATCCACGACGATCGCCTCGGTGGTGATGACGAGGCCGGCAACGGAGGCCGCATCTTGCAGGGCGGTGCGCACGACCTTGGTCGGGTCGATGATGCCGAGCTTCATCAAATCGCCGTACTCGCCGGTCTGGGCGTTATACCCATAGGCGTAGGACGCATTCTCAATCAGCTTACCGACCACCACCGCGCCGTCATCACCGGAGTTGTCGACAATCTGCTTGGCAGGAGAGTGAATGGCCTTGCGGACGATGTCGATGCCGGTTTTCTGATCGGGGTTTTCGACCTTCAGGTTTTCGAGGGCCTTCATGGAACGCAGTAACGCGACGCCACCGCCCGGCAACACGCCTTCCTCGACGGCCGCGCGCGTGGCGTTGAGGGCATCGTCGACGAGGTCCTTCTTTTCCTTCACTTCGACTTCGGAGGCGCCGCCGACGCGGATCACCGCGACGCCGCCGGCGAGCTTGGCCAGACGCTCCTGAAGTTTTTCACGGTCGTAGTCCGAGGTGGTGTCTTCGATCTGCGCCTTGATCTGGCCGATCCGCGCCTCGATGTCTTTCTTTTCGCCGGCGCCGTCGATAATCGTGGTTGCTTCCTTATCGATGCGAACCCGCT
>JBOHJT010000096.1:0-11731 GCA_050728715.1 Methylocella sp. | reverse complement strand
TCGAAGCTCAAGCCATCGTCCAGCAACACCAGAGCGTTCGCCCGGCGCGCCAGCCGCTGCGCCGCCGAGCCGTCCCGCGCCAAGGCGATCAGGTCGGCGCGGTCTTCAGGCGGCGGGAAGCCGGGGCGAACATGCCCGCCAGACGAATCCAAAAATCGTCGCATGACAAGCAATCCTTCGGATTTCCAATGAGTCAGGGTAGATGTCAACGGAGAAAAATGTTATTTACGCCAGCTCCACCACCAGCCCCTCGTGCAGGGTCACGCGCCGGGCCATCCGCCTGGCCAAGTCCATGTTATGGGTCGCGATCAACGCCGCAAGGCCGGTCGCCCGGACGATCGCGTCGAGCGCCTCGAAAACATGGTTCGCGGTTTTCGGATCGAGATTGCCGGTCGGCTCGTCGGCGAGCAATATGCTTGGGCCGTTGGCGACCGCGCGGGCAATCGCGACCCGCTGCTGCTCGCCGCCCGACAGTTCGGAAGGCCGCTGATTTCCGCGTCCGGACAATCCCAGATAACGCAGCAATTGCCCGGCGCGGCCGCTTGCGTCGCGTCGCGAAAACCCGGCGATCATCTGCGGCAGCATGATATTTTCGAGCGCCGAAAATTCCGGCAGCAGATGATGGAACTGATAGACGAAGCCGATCTTGCCGCGCCTGAGCGCGGTGCGCCGATCGTCGGCCATCCGCACGGTGGCTTCGCCCGCGATGAACACTTCACCGGCGTCGGGCGGCTCGAGAAGGCCCGCGATATGAAGGAGCGTCGATTTGCCGGCGCCGGACGGGGCGACCAGCGCGACCGATTGCCCGGCCCACAGGCAAAAATCGGCGCCGCGCAAGATTTCGAGCGGAGACCCCGCCTGATCGTAGCGGCGTTCGATCTTTTCGAGGCAAAGCGCCGGAGGGGACATGGCTATTCGTAACGCAAGGCTTCGACCGGATCGAGCCGTGCCGCGCGCCAGGACGGATAGATCGTCGCCAGCAGCGACAAAACCAACGTCATCGAAGCAACGGTGAGGACATCGCCAGGATCGACCACGGAGGGCACTTTCGAGAGGAAGTAAATCTCGGCCGGAAACAGATTTGCGCTGAGAAGCCGGTTCAAGAGCTCGCGCAAGGCCTCGACATTGCTCGCGAGGATGAGGCCGAGAACACACCCGGCAAGTGTTCCGGCAACGCCGATCGAGGCGCCGGTGATGAGAAAGATCCGCATGATGCCGCCTTGCGTGGCGCCCATGGTGCGCAGAATCGCGATGTCGCGGCCCTTGTCCTTGACGAGCATGATCAGCCCCGACACGATGTTGAGCGCGGCGACAAGCACGATCAGCGTAAGTATAATGAACATGACATTGCGTTCGACGTTCAGCGCGTCGAAGAATGTCTTGTTGCGCTCGCGCCAGTCGGTCATGATCATCGGCCGCATCACCACCCGGCCGATCTTGGCCTTGACCGCGTCGAGCTCCTCCGGCCTTGCCACGAAAATCTCGATGACGCTTGCCTCGTTGTCCTTGTTGAAGAAACCCTGCGCCTCGGGCAAGGCCATATAGACGAAGAGATTGTCGAACTCCGCCATGCCGATCTGAAAAATCGCGACGACCGGATAGACCTTGCTGCGCGGAACAATGCCGAAAGGCGTCTGCGCGCCGTTCGCGATCAGGATTTTCAGCTTGTCGCCGATGCGAAGCCCGAGATTTTCGGCGAGCCTTTGGCCGATCGCGACGCCGCCCGCCGTATCGAATCCGTCGAGCGTGCCCTGCTTGACATTGCGGGCGATGCCTGGGAGGCGCTTAATGTCGGCCTCCCTTATTCCCCGCACGAGGGCAAACGCCATGCTGGTGGTGGAAGCCGCCGCCGGGCTCTCGATCAACGGGATGACCAATTCGACGCCTGGCACTGCGGCGACTTCCTTGACCACTTCATCGTAATCGGTGAACGGCGCGTCGGCGGCCTGAAGGAATATATGACCGTTGATGCCGACGATCTTGTCGAGCAATTCCTTGTGAAAACCGTTCATCACCGACATGACGACGATCAGCGTCGCGACGCCCAGCGCAATTCCGAGAAAGGAGAAAAAGGCGATGACCGAAACAAAGCTCGCCTTGCGCCGCGCGCGCAGATAGCGGAGCGCGATCATCCACTCGAAGGGGGCGAACGGGCTTGTGCCTTTCGATGCTTCCATCATGAGCAAGCTAGCCGCGCGATCGCCGCCTCGACGGCGAGATTTTCGCGCGCGCCGGTCGCCCTTGTCTTGAGTTCCACCGTGCCCGAGGCCAGTCCCTTGGGGCCGGCGATGATCTGATAAGGCAGCCCGATCAGATCGAGCTTGGCGAATTTGGCGCCGGGGCGCTCGTCCGTGTCGTCATAGAGCACGTCCACGCCTGCTTTTTCGAGAGCGGCGTAAATCGCAGCGCAGGCGGCGTCCGTCGTGGCGTCGCCAACCTTGAGATTGGCCAATCCTACCTTGAAAGGCGCGACCGTCTCGGGCCAGACGATCCCGTTTTCGTCGTGGCTCGCCTCGATCACGGCGCCGACGAGACGCGACACGCCGACGCCATAGGAACCGCCCTGGAACGGCCGCTCGACTCCGTCGGGGCCGGTGATCAAGGCCCGCATCGGCTTGGAATATTTTGCGCCGAAATAAAACACCTGGCCGACCTCGATGCCGCGCGTTTGGATGCGTTTTTCCGCCGGCGTCTCGCGCTCGAACCGGGCTTGATCGTGGACGTCCCCGGTCGCCGCGTAAAGCTTCGTCCATGCGTGGACGGCGGGCGAGAGGTCGCCATCGTAATCGGTATTCTCGGGCGGGATGGGCAAATCCAAGACATCGGCGTGGCAAAATACCGCCGACTCGCCGGTTTCCGCCAAAATGATGAATTCATGGCTCAAGTCGCCGCCGATCGGCCCGGTCTCGGCGCGCATCGGGATCGCCTTCAATCCCATGCGGGAAAAAATCCGCAAATAGGCGACGAACATCTTGTTGTAGGAAAGCCGCGCCGACGCTTCGTCGACATCGAAGGAGTACGCATCCTTCATCAAGAACTCGCGGCCGCGCATGACGCCGAAGCGCGGCCTTTGCTCGTCGCGGAATTTCCACTGGATGTGGTAGAGGATTTTGGGCAGATCGCGGTAGGAACGGACATATGCGCGAAAGATCCCGGTGATCATGTCCTCGTTGGTCGGGCCATAGAGCAGTTCCCGCTCGTGACGGTCCTTGATCCGCAACATTTCCGGGCCGTAGGCCTCGTAGCGGCCGGTTTCCCGCCACAAATCGGCGAGCTGGAGAGTCGGCATCAAGAGTTCGATCGCGCCGGCCCTGTCCATTTCCTCGCGCACGATCTGCCCGGCTTTTTGCAAGACACGAAGTCCTAGCGGCAGCCAAGCGTAAATCCCGGCCGCTTCCTGCCGGATCATGCCGGCACGCAGCATCAAGCGGTGCGAGACGATCTCGGCTTCCTTCGGCGTCTCGCGCAGAATCGGCAGAAAATAACGGGACAGGCGCACGGTTGAAGTAACGCGATCAGGAGGAGCGAGGGAGCGGCGGTTTGACCACGTTTTAACCCGCGCGCGGGGACAAGGCAAAGACGCGCCAAGAGACTTAAGCCAAACCGCTTTAGCGCGCCAGTGCCGGTTCGTGGCGGCCGCTGCTGTCGCGAACCCATCCCCCTCATCTGATAGCCCATTAGGGAGGCGGTTTGTTTCAAGCTTGGATGCGCGACATAGTAGTCGCGTCAGTATTACTCCTCCACCGGCAGATAGAAACTCATGGCAAGCTTCGATCTGTGGCGAACCTCGATCTCCTGATCCTTATCCCAATCAGCCGGAACCGCCGAGAGACAATCCTTGATTGAACAGTCCGAGCTTGGAATGTAGATAACCCCATCGTGCCAGCTCGGGCGCTGCGTTTGAGTGTCAAACCCTCGCACCTCCAAGTATTTCGTCAGGCGCGTCTCGATGCGCCGGACACGATCTGCGATCTCTTTCAGCACGGCGATCATTTGTCGCCTCCTTTCTTCTCGTCGGCCTACGCCTATTCGCGGCCCGTTTGGTTGCGGCTCATTTCTGGCATGAATGAAACCATGTAGCTCATGCTGAGTTGGGCTTCGTCGGCCTCGTTCGCTCGGCACTCCTTGTCTTTACACAGCGCTTTGCCTTTACGCAGCGCTTTCGGATCGAGCCCAACCAGCGATGCGTTGATATCGGCGATGCGCTAGCCGGGATGAGAATCCGAGCCGCATTGCGGTCAAAATGCTAGCGCTCAAGCTTGCGAGACTCGGAGCTTCCGGCGCGGCGCGAAATTGCCCGGCCCGCCTGGAACATAATTGACGAGATCGTATGCCTTGCCGAGCACTTCGCGGAGATGCGTTCCCGCGCGGGCGCAAATGTCCGTCATGATGTCGGGGCGGGATTCCCCATGGGTCTTGTAGTGGCGTCTAATCGCGGCCAAGGCGCCGAGGGCCTTGCGGTCGAGATCGTCGAGAACGCCCTCGAAATTTTGCCGCACGCAGCGGTTCAACGAGGCATAAACATCGGTCGCGGAGGCGCGGCCTGGCATCGCCGAAGCGGTGAAATAATCCTGGTAGCTCGTCGGTTGCCAGTTCAATAAATCGCCAATCAATCCGGGCGTGCCGGGAAGCCGCTCGATCAATTTTACCATTTCGTTGAATTGATTGAGATAGGCGCCAGCGAGGCTTGAGCCGGGACCAGCCTGAGCCACGGGATACGCCGAATCATTGTCGGCCGGGCCATTGCTTTGCAATGCGCCAGGAAGGCGCGCGGGGCGGGCTGTCATTGCGGAAAGGTTCATGTGGTGGGCCTCGTTGCGTTCGTTTCAAACTAGACGCGGATCCATAATAATTTGTTGCCGGAGAAATTAGGTTGCGACCGGCCTTCCGGAAATCGCCGGCGCAAGCGTGCGCGAACCAAGGCTGGGATGCCCGGACAGCTTGAGCATTACGCAGCCATTTGCGCTGATTTTGCCGGGCCGCTCGCTGCGGTGCCAGCCAAGGCTTGCCAATAGCCGAGAAATCGTGGCATAATGATTTGTCAACAGATGAACAACCGCGCTTGCCGCGGGCTGAAGCCTAAGAAAGGCCGCGCTGCTCGCGGAGGGGGGAGGGGCCATGTCCAACGTCGCCGGCAAGGCTTACGGCATGAACGTCCTCACACCGATGCCGCCACGGTTGACGTGGGTCCAGCGGTTGATCTTCATGGCGTCACGCGCGCTTCCAGCCACTTTGAGGGGGCTGTTCGGCCTATCGATCATCCATTTCGCGCGATGGGTAATCATCAAGCGCCGTCAATGGCCGGACCTCGGCCAGGGCAAGCAGAAGCTGCAAAACGATTACATGTTGTTTTGCAGCAACTTCAACGGCACCTGGGACCAATATATCGACGCCTTCTCGGATGGGATTCCAAACGGCCTCGACTTGTTCTGGTTTTCGAGCACGCGATATCCCCACTCGATCCCCATCACACCCTTCAAGAATTATATCCGGGCGAATCAGTTCGACACGGATTACTACTACAATGCGACGCCAGGCACCGCGCAACGCGACATCAAGGCGGCGTTGCGCGTCCGGCGCGCCATCCTTGATCTCGCCGCGCAACATGGGACCCTCGCGCCCGGCGATTTCCAAAAGGCCTATATCGACAAGCTGTGCAAGGTGCAGAACGGCGGCACTGTGCAGGACGGCCTCGGCAGTCAGGGATATGCGCCGGTCGCCAGCAACGACACGAATAATGCCGACTGCAACCGCGCCGCTTACGTCCATGATCAGCCGGGCGCCGCCAATGCGGTTCTCTGACCCTGCTGTCTTGCCAAGGAGCCGTTCATGCCGACATTTGATGGCGGACACTACTTCCTGACGGTTCTCGTCCCGGTCAAAACGGACCCGATTCAGGACGGAACCACGTCGCCAGTCCATGCGCTGCGCAAAAGGCTCGCCTTGCTGCCGACCGCCCAGCAGACGCCCGCTTGCGCCGGCGGACAGAGCCCGTTCGCGCGGAACACGCGCAACCATTTCGCCCGTTTCGTCGTCATCGACGACGTCGCCTACAACGGGCGCGAGACGGAAAATTCAATTTGCCTGTTGCTCCAGAATGCCTTGAGCAAGATAAAGATCAATCTCGTGGTCGCACAACCGCAAGATCATCTGACGTGCCCGTTTCTGTTCCTCGCCGCGGATTTCGATGCCGCGAGCGGCGCCGATGCCGAGCGCGACTCCTACCTCAAGAGCCTATGGGACACGATGGAACAGGAATTGCGCGAGATATTCACCTACTGTGAGCGCTTCGACAGCGTGAATGACTCGACGTCCTTCGCGAAATATATCGCAAGTTGCCAGCTTGAAACGACGATGCCGTTCAACGATTATTACGTCGAAAAACCCGACGAGACTATAAAAAACCTTCCGGCGTGGCCCGCGGACACAAATCTAATTCCAGCTGGGTTGGGCGCCATTGTGCTTTTGATGGGTCTTTTCATCTTTATTTTCGTGGCGTGGAAAATGGGCTTTATGGTTATGCTCCTCGGCGCGGCGGTGCTCGCGGCCGGGCTCTGGCTGGCTTATGCGACCCTTACGGCGGCAGGCGCAAAGCCGTTTCCAACAGCGCCCGACTCGAATCTCCCCGCCGTTCTCAAGGCCCTCCATCTGCAACGGGCTTTCACCCGCTTCGCGATCGATAACCAGCTGTTGGCGGCGGATCCAGGCTCGGCGCAGCAATTCCACTCCGCCTTCGGGGACTTCGTCACCGTAAATCAACCCGCCAACCCCGGTGGACCCGCGCAACCGCCGGGCGTCATCGGCATCTAGAGGCGCAACATGGCCGTCGAACTCGATCTCGCCGACATTCAAGGCAATGTTCTCATCCCATATGGAAAGCAGGGCTTCTACAAGGGCCGCATCATGCTCTTCCATATTGACAGTCCAGTTTCGGGGCGCAAATTCGTGACCGAGCTCCTGCCGATGGTCACCACGGCACAGGCCTGCCCGCCCGGGAGGATTCCCGGGCCAATGCTTCCCGGGGTCACCGTCAATATCGCCTTCACATGGTATGGGCTGCTAGCGCTTGAAATTCCGACGCGGACGCTGCGCGGAATGCCGGACGAATTCATCGACGGCATGATCAAGCGCGCACCCATGCTTGGCGATGATTTCCGCGAAGATTGGGAAAAGCACTGGGACGAAGTGTGGACCAAGAGCGGGCGCGGCTACGGCCCGAATGAGAATTCGGTCCATATCCTCGTCATGCTCAACGCGCAAATGGATCCGCTCACTGGAGCGCCGGTCCCCGCGCTACAAGCTAAAACCTCCGAGATCATAGGCCTTGCTAAAACCTCCGAGATCATAGGCGTCGCCCGAACCGGCGTAAGGCTACTCACCGGACACAATCAGCCTGGACAAGCGCAGCGGGGACAAGCGGCGCGCGAGTATCAGGACCTGAGCGCCATTCTCGAGCATCGGGAAGATGGCAAGTACGCGCCCACGCCGAAAGAGTTTTTCGGCTTCACCGATGGGATCGGCGATCCCGTGTTCGATGGGCAATATCCAAACAAATACGAGCAGACGATCGCGAGAGGCAATGGCGCCCTCGACGGCAAGGGCAATTGGCGGCCGCTCGCGACCGGCGAATTCCTGCTCGGCTATCCCGACGAGGCGCAGGAAACCGCCGGCGCCGCCATGCCGCTCGATTTCAGCTACAACGGCACTTTCATGGCCTATCGCAAGCTGCATGAGAACGTTGCCGCGTTCAAAGCCTTTTTGGACAAGACCGCGGAACATTTCGGCGCCGTCGCCGGCATCGAAAACCTCGACGACGCGCGCGAAACCGTGATGGCGAAAATGGCTGGCCGCTGGTCGGACGGGGTGCCTGTTTCGCTCGCGAAGGACGTGAAGGAGTGGAATGAATTCAGAGACAAGCTCAAGCACATGCCTGACCAACAGACCCGTGAAGCGGCTCTCGCGGACTTTTCCTTTCACGACGACCCAGATGGGATCAAATGCCCGCTGACCGCCCATATGAGGCGAGTCAACACGCGCGACATGTTGGGCCCGAGCGACGGGGACGGGTCGGTTTTGACCAATCGCCGCCGTATCCTCCGGCGCGGCCTGCCCTATGGCAGTTTGCCCGATGGCACGCTGGACGCGAACGGGCAAGGAGTCGTAATGCTGGTCGTCTGCGCCAGCCTGGTCCGGCAATTCGAATTCGTGCAACAGCAATGGATCAACTATGGGCTCGATGCGGGTGCGGGCAGCGACACCTGCCCGATCGTCGGAAACCATTCGGACGGAACGCCCGGCGGCAAAAATGGCCCCAAGGCCAAATTCGTGATCCCCGCCGATCCCGCGTCCGGCCACCACCCCCCGTTCATCGTCGAAGGAATTCCGCAATTCGTCGAGACTCGCGGCGGCGACTATTTCTTCGTGCCGAGCATGACCGCCTTGCGGATGATCGGCATGGGTGTGGTCGACCCCACGTAAGACTCGCAAATACGGGGAAAAACGAGCGATGGCATTGCCGAATTTCGTCACGGTTCTCGTTGCGCGCTTGCGCATGGTTCTCGATGGGCTCGCCGCTGTATTCTACCTGATTCCGGCGGCGGTCCTGTCCGCCAAGGGCTCCGGCCTAAAGCAAAAGGCGGCCGCCGCGTTCCAGGAGCCGCGCGTCCAAAGGCTGGTCTTTCGGACGTTACGCGCGTTTTTACCCAATGTCCGTGTCGCTTGGAAGGCGATCACCTCCTACCAAAACAGTGGCACCGCGCTCGTAACGCGCCACGACGACGTGATCGAGGTGCTTGATCGCAACGCCGATTTCGAGGTCGTCTATGAACCCAAGATGCGGGCGATCACGGGAGGCGAGAATTTCTTTCTTGGTATGCAGGACACGGCGCTCTATGTGCGCGACGTCTCCAATATGCGTCTGGCGGTGCGGCGCGACGACGTCGCCGCGACCGTCGAGCCCCTGGCCCGGACGCTCGCCGAGAGGCTCGTCGCCGGCAAGGCCGGGCGGATCGACGTGCCGCCGGAGCTCAGCCTGCCAGTGCCCACCGCGATCGTCACCGATTATTTCGGCGTCACCGGCGCGCCCGGCAGCGATCTCATGGACTGGGCGACGCTCATGTTCCGCTATCTTTTCACCAATCTCCAGGGCGATCGCGCGCTGGACTCGGAAGCGCTCAACGCCGCGGCCGCCTGCCGCTTCGTGATCGATGCGGCCATCGCCAAGCGCAAGGCATCCGGCGAGAAAAAGGACGACGTGCTTGGGCGTTGCCTCGTCATGCAAGCGGCCGGCCTGCCCGGCATGGACAATCTTGGCATCCGCGACAATCTCATCGGGCTCGTGATCGGCGCGATTCCGACGATCTCCAGGGCAGCCGTGCAGGCGCTCGACCAATTGCTCGACCGGCCCGCGGCGTTGGCCTCGGCAGAGCAGGCCGCGCACGACGGCAACGACGCGCTCTTTGCCGCGCATGTCTTCGAGGCGCTCCGGTTCAATCCCATCAATCCGGTCATCTTCCGGCGCGCCGCGCGCGACACCAAGATCGCGGCGGGGCACTTTCGCGCCCGCAAGATCCCCAAGGACACCATGGTGCTGGCGGCAAATCTCTCCGCCATGTTCGATCCGCTGAAAATCGAGGCGCCGGAATCGTTTCGCACCGACAGGCCCTGGGGCGACTACATTCTGTGGGGATATGGGCTGCACGGATGTTTCGGCGCCCACATCAACCGCGCGGTGCTGCCAGCGATCCTGAAACCGCTTGTCACAAGGCCGGGCCTGCGCCGCGCGGCAGGCGCGGCCGGCCAAATCGACACGGGCGGAACCCAATTTCCCAAGCATTTCGTGGTGGAATGGGAGTAAGCAGGTTCCGCGCGAATGATACCCACTCATGATTGTTCGCTGAGCACATAAGCAATTGAGTTGATTGGGAGAATTTACTCGCATACACCAAAAATCCCGACAGCAATACCGTCAAAACGCCACACTGTTGATTTCGCTAGAAAATTTCCTCGGAAAAAAATCTTGTGGTTTCAGCATCTATCGCCTCGATGAGTTCGCTCGGGATGAATCATTCAGAACAATCCGGCACGCCGACCGGTCGAAAAATACCGTCAGCGCGCCTCGCGTCTACCCCCACCGGCTGCTGGCATAGCAGCACATTTACGTCATCACGCGGGTTCCCTTGATGACGCTCAGAGGCAAGCAGACCGCAGCCGACAGCCTCAGTTGCCGCTGAGCTTCTCGCGCGTCCGGTCACAGATTTCCGTGACCTCCGGCGTCAGATTCTCATCCCAAATCAGCCATCTCGTACAGCGGCCGGATTTCGATCTCGCTCGGTCCCGGCATGGGATTGGGGCAGCGCTTCACCCAGGCGACCGCCTCGTCCATGTCCTTGACTTCCCAAATCCAGAAACCGGCAACCAGCTCGCGGGTCTCGGCGAAAGGTCCGTCGATAACCGTACGACCGGGACCATCGAACGCAATACGCTTGCCCTGCGAGGAAGGCTTGAGGCCGTCGGCGGCGAGCCTGATGCCGGCATTGACCAGCTCCTCATTAAATCTGTGCATCGCCTCCCACTGCTCGGTCGTAGGGAAAATGCCCTTTTCGCTGTCGTCGGTAGCCTTCACGAGCACCATCACACGCATCGTCTGTCTCCTTGTTTGAACCGACCTCATCGGCCTGGTATCGGAACGACGAACGGGGTTTTCGGAGGCCGACATCGTCATGCAAATTTTTTAGACGATTGAGGCGCAGGGCGCGAATGGCCGCTTCCAGACCAAGGATCGCGATGGCGCGATGACCGAGATGGGCGCTTAACCGACATTCTTGAGAACGTCCGAGGCCCGGGACCAGTTCAAATCGAAACTAGTGAAATTAATAGTTTGTAGACAGTACCGTGAAGGCCTCTTGCGACCCTCTTCGGTCAAAATTAGCCTTCAATTTCAAATCGGTACGTCAAACAAAGTACCGGTACACAACGCTTCCGAGCTGACGGTATTATTGTAAACGGCGTAAGCCCCATTTGAGAATACCGTCAGGAGTACCGTCAAGAAGATTTGCTGGCCAGCAGCACATATAAAAATTGCCTGAACTACCAGACACTTATCGCTTGTTGGCGATACAGCTCATATTGTAAAGCGAAAAGCCGCAAATCCTTGTAAATCCTACGGAAAACTACGCTAGACCACGCTATTCCCTACTCCCATTCAAAGTCTCCACGAGCCGCCCCAATATCGCCCATAGCGATTTGCGATAAGCCTCGAACGCAAAGTGCTGTTGATAGATCCGGCGCGTGGCCGCCAGCTCCCGGCTTGCACCGGGCAAACAACGAGTGGCATAGGCGCGGCGCAGGGCCGCGGCAAATCCGGCGGCGTCATCCGCGACAGTCACGTTTGGAAGGCCGGCCGCGTTGATGCCGAGGCCGCGAAAGGCGAGCGGCGTGGCAATCAGCGGCGCCCCGCAAGACAGCGCTTCGATGGTCTTGATCGAGATCCCGTGCCCGGCCGTGGCTGGCAGCAGAACGGCCGCGGCGTTAGCATAAGCGTCATGGAGGTCCCCACCCTCGGCCCTTCCCCGGAAGAGCCCAGCATGCGCCTTGAACAGACCGGGCGCACCCCATTGAATTTGCCGGTCGATATTGCCGAAAATCTGGACCGGGACACCCGGCGCCAGCGGCATGACCTCTCTTAAAAACCAGACGAGGCCGAGGAGATTGGCGGAATTGGCGCTGGCGA
>JBOHJT010000095.1:0-11744 GCA_050728715.1 Methylocella sp. | reverse complement strand
GACCCGTGTCTTCACCGGCGCCGGAGAACACGTGCCGGTTACGGTGTTGAGGCTCGATGGCTGTCAGGTCGTGGCGCATAGGACCAAGGACCGCAATGGTTATACCGCGGTCCAGCTCGGCATAGGTCGCGCCAAGGTCAAGAATGTATCGAAGGCGGAGCGTGGTCATTTCGCGGTCGCCAAGGTCGAGCCCAAAATGAAGCTGGCCGAATTCCGTGTCGAAGAAGACACGTTGCTTCCGGTCGGCGCTGAGATCACGGCGGATCATTTCGTCGTTGGCCAGTTCGTTGACGTGACTGGGACGAGCACCGGAAAAGGCTTCGCCGGCGCCATGAAGCGCTGGAATTTCAGCGGCTTGCGGGCGACACACGGCGTATCGATCTCGCACCGGTCGCATGGTTCGACCGGCGGCAGGCAGGACCCGGGCAAGACGTTCAAGAACAAGAAAATGGCCGGGCACCTAGGCACCGAGAGGGTGACGACACTGAACCTTCGCATAGTCGAACTCGATATCGAACGCGGTCTTATTCTCGTCGAGGGCGCGGTCCCTGGAACCTCCGGCGGCTGGATTTACGTGCGCGACGCGGTGAAAAAGGCACTTCCCAACGAGGCGCCGAAGCCCGGCAAATACCGCATGGCAAATGCGGCTTCGGGCGGCGCGGCCGGGGAAGCGGCGGAGGCCAGCGCATGAAGATCGATATCACGTCGCTCGACGGCGAGGCCGCCGGTTCGATAGACCTCAATGACGCCATTTTCGGTCTCGTTCCGCGCGAGGATTTGATCGCGCGGATGGTCCGCTATCAGCTCGCCAAACGCCGCGCCGGAACGCATCAGACGCTTGGCCGCGCGGACATTTGGCGCACCGGCAAGAAATTATACAAGCAGAAGGGAACAGGATCGGCGCGGCACGGATCGGCGCGGGTGCCGCAATTTCGCGGCGGTGGACGCGCCTTCGGCCCCCTCATGCGCTCACACGCGCATGATCTGCCCAAGAAGCTGCGCGCTCTCGCCCTCAAACATGCGCTTTCCGCCAAAGCTCAGGACGGCGGGATTATCGTGTGGCCGGACGCCCGCGCCGCGGACGCCAAGACCAAAACATTGAAGGCGAGTTTCGCCAAGCTCGGCTTGACCAATGCCTTGATCGTCGGCGGCGAGGAGCTTGAAGCAAACTTTTGCCTTGCCGCGCGCAACATTCCAAAAATCGACGTCCTCCCGGCTCAGGGCATCAATGTCTACGACATTCTCCGCCGCGAGAAGCTTATCTTGACCAGAGCGGCGATCGATGCCTTGGAGGCGCGTTTCAAATGAGCCCGGCCAAACTCGCGCACGATGCGCATCATTACGACGTGATCGTCGCCCCGGTTATCACCGAAAAGGCGACGCTGGCGTCGGAAGCAAATCAGGTCATCTTCAAGGTTCGTAAAAATGCGACGAAACCCGAGATAAAGGCGGCGGTCGAGCGGCTCTTCGATGTCAAGGTGGAAGCGGTCAATACGCTCGTCCGCAAGGGCAAGCGAAAAGTGTTCAAAGGCACGCGCGGCGTCCAATCCGATTTGAAGAAGGCCGTCGTGACCCTCGCCGAGGGTCACAAGATCGACGTGACGACCGGGCTTTGAGACTTTCTGCGAGGAATGCGCCAATGGCACTGAAGACATTCAAACCGGTCACCCCTAGCCTTCGCCAGCTCGTCATCGTCGATCGCTCCGGCCTCCACAAGGGCAAGCCGCTGAAGCAGCTGACGGAGGGGAAGCCTTCGACCGGCGGCCGCAACAACAATGGCCGTATCACCGTGCGTTTTCGCGGCGGCGGTCACAAGCAGAGTTACCGGATCGTGGACTTCAAGCGGCGCAAGCTCGATATTCCCGCCAAAGTCGAGCGGATCGAATACGATCCGAACCGGACGTCCTTTGTCGCGCTCATCCGCTATGCCGACGGCGATCTTTCATACATCATCGCGCCGCAGCGGCTCGCCGCGGGTGATGAGGTGATTTCCGGCGCGCAGGCCGACGTGAAGCCGGGCAATGCGATGGCGCTTGCCAACGTGCCGGTCGGCACGATCGTTCATAACATTGAGATGAAGATCGGCAAGGGCGCCGCCATGGCGCGTTCGGCCGGTACCTACGCCCAGGTCGTGGGACGCGACGAGGGCTATGTCATCGTCCGCCTAAACTCCGGCGAGCAGCGCCTTATCCATGGCCAATGTTTCGCAACCGTCGGCGCGGTGTCTAATCCCGATCACATGAATATTTCGCACGGCAAGGCTGGACGCAGCCGCTGGCTCGGGCGCAGACCGCATAATCGCGGGGTGACGATGAATCCCGTCGATCATCCGCACGGCGGCGGCGAAGGCCGGACCTCGGGAGGACGCCATCCGGTGACGCCCTGGGGCAAGCCGACGAAGGGCAAAAAGACCCGGGCCAACAAATCCACCGTCAAATTCATCGTGACCTCACGTCACAAGAGCAAGAAGAAGGGCTGATCATGGCGCGCTCGATCTGGAAAGGCCCGTTCGTCGATGGCTATCTGCTCAAGAAGGCGGAGAGTTCGCGCAATTCAGGCCGCTCCGAAATCATCAAGATCTGGAGTCGCCGATCGACTATATTACCGCAATTCGTCGGGCTCACGTTCGGAGTCTATAACGGCCGCAAGCATGTGCCGGTCTCCATTACCGAAGATATGATCGGTCATAAATTTGGTGAGTTTTCTCCGACGCGGACCTTTCACGGTCACGCCGGGGACAAGAGAGCGAAACGAGGCTGACAGAGACTGATCATGGCCAAGGGGAAAGCGCCGCGCGCGCTGAAGGACAATGAAGCCAAGGCGGTTGCCCGGATGCTGCGGGTCAGCCCGCAGAAGTTGAACCTTTTGGCGCAGTTGATCCGCGGCAAGAAGGTTGAGAAGGCTCTTGCCGATCTCGAGTTTTCCCGCAAGCGGACCGCCTTCGATGTCAAGAAGACTCTCGAGAGCGCGATCGCCAACGCCGAGAATAACCACAATCTCGATGTCGACGATCTCGTCGTCGCCGCGGCCTATGTCGGCAACGCGATGATCCTGAAGCGCTTCAGCCCGCGCGCGCGGGGACGCGCCGGGCGCATTCGCAAGCCTTTCGCGCATCTGACGATAGTTGTCCGGGAAGCGGGCGCCGCCGCCGCTCAGGCGTAAGGAGAAATCGATGGGACAAAAAGTCAATCCGATCGGCCTGCGGCTCGGCGTAAACCGGACGTGGGATTCGCGCTGGTTCGCGGGCAGGACTGAATATGGAAAGCTCCTGCACGAGGACATGGCAATTCGCGCGACGCTCATGAAGAACCTCAAACAGGCGGCGATTTCGAAGATCGTTATCGAGCGGCCGCATAAGAAATGCCGGGTGACGATCCATTCGGCGCGCCCTGGGGTGGTGATCGGCAAGAAGGGCGCCGACATCGACAAGATCCGCAAGATAGTTGCGAAGATGACCGAGTCCGAAGTCCTCATCAATATTGTCGAGGTGCGCAAGCCCGAGATCGACGCGATCCTCGTTGCCGATTCGATCGCCCAGCAGCTTGAGCGCCGCGTCGCCTTCCGCCGCGCCATGAAGCGGGCGGTGCAATCGGCGATCAGGCTCGGCGCGCAAGGCATAAGAATCAACTGCTCGGGCCGCCTCGGCGGAGCCGAAATCGCAAGGCTCGAATGGTATCGCGAAGGCCGCGTGCCGCTGCATACATTACGCGCCGATGTGGATTACGGCACCGCGACGGCGCACACGGCCTATGGCACCTGCGGGATCAAGGTCTGGATCTTCAACGGCGAAATTCTTGAACACGATCCGATGGCGCAAGACAAGAAAATGGCCGAACAGGATCATTCCGGCGGCGGCGGAGAGCGGCGGCGGCGCGAACGCGATGCCGCGTGATCGAATACCGGCGCAAGCCTTAAAGGTTTGATCCATGTTGCAACCCAAGCGAACAAAATTCCGGAAAGCCTTCAAGGGCCGCATACGCGGCACCTCGAAGGCCGGGTTCGAATTGAATTTCGGCCAATTCGGCCTCAAGGCGCTCGAACCCGAGCGGATTACCGCGCGTCAAATCGAGGCCGCGCGCCGCGCGTTGACCCGCCACATGCGCCGCGCCGGCCGCGTCTGGATCCGGATTTTTCCGGATGTCCCGGTCTCGAAGAAGCCGACCGAGGTTCGCATGGGCAAGGGCAAGGGCGCCCCGGAATTCTGGGCCTGCCGGGTCGCGCCGGGCCGCATCATGTTCGAGCTCGACGGGATCCCGGTCGAACTTGCCCGGGAAGCCCTCTTCCTGGCCGCCGCCAAGCTGCCGGTCAAGACACGCTTCATCCAGCGGATCGTCGAGTAGAAGGGATGCGGTCATGAAACATAAGCAGCGGTTGTCCGATCTCAAGGTAATGTCAGAGGATCAGCTTGAGCAAGAGTTCCTGAATCTGAAGAAAGAGCAATTCAATCTGCGCTTTCAGCGCGCCACGGGGCAGCTCGAAAACACCGCACGGGTGCGCGTTGTGCGCCGTGACATCGCAAGGATCAAGTCGCTTTCGGCGGAAAAGCGGCGCGACGGCGCGAAGTAGGATCGCAAACAAGGTTAAGTAAAAACAGGTTCAAGAAATCATGCCGAAGCGAATTCTTCAGGGTGTTGTGGTGAGCGATAAGCAAGAAAAGACGGTCGTCGTCAAGGTCGAGCGCCGTTTTACGCATCCGCTGTTGAAGAAGACGGTGCGGCGATCGAAGAAGTATCACGCGCATGACGAGATGAAAACTTTTAAGCTGGGGGACACGGTGTCGATCGAGGAGACGAAGCCGATCTCGAAGCTGAAGCGCTGGACCGTCGTCGGCGCGGCGGCGAAATGACGGGTCAATTGATTGAGAGGCGACAACCTCCTTCAGACAGAAGCCCAGTTGCCCGTGTGCCGCCGGAAACCGGTCTGGGAAGAATGGTGCAAGACGATGATCCAGATGCAAACCAACCTCGACGTCGCCGATAATTCCGGCGCGCGCCGCGTGATGTGCATCAAGGTGCTCGGCGGCTCGAAGCGCAAATATGCCGGTGTCGGCGATATCATCGTCGTCTCGATCAAGGAGGCGATTCCGCGCGGGCGCGTCAAAAAGGGCGACGTTATGAAAGCGGTGGTCGTGCGTACCGCCAAGGACATCAAGCGCGCCGACGGCTCGGTGATCAGATTCGATTCCAACGCGGCGGTGTTGATCAACGCCCAGGCGGAGCCGGTCGGCACCCGTATCTTCGGGCCGGTGCCGCGCGAATTGCGCGCGCGGAACCAGATGAAGATCATCTCGCTCGCGCCAGAGGTGTTGTGATGGCGGCAAAAATCAAAAAGGGCGACAGGGTCGTTGTCCTCGCCGGGCGCGATAAAGGCCGTTCCGGCGAAGTCGTGCGGGTTCAGCCCAAAGAGGAGCGCGCGATCGTGCGCGGGGTCAACACGGTGAAGCGGCACCAGAAGCAATCCTCCAAGCAAGAAGGGGGGATCATCACCAAGGAGGCCCCGATCCATCTATCGAATCTGGCGATTGCCGACCCCAAGAACGGTAAGCCCACCCGGGTAGGGTTCAAGATCTTGACTGACGGCCGCAAGGTTCGTTTCGCGAAGCGCTCCGGAGAATTGATCGATGGCTGAGTCGAAAACCGGCAAAGGCGGAGCCAAGGGCACGGGCAAGCCCACAGGCAAGGACGCCGGCAAAGGTACCGCCAAGGACACAGCGAAGGGCGCTCCGAAGGCTGCCGCCAAGGCCAAGAAACCAGCCCCCGAGAGCAAGGGAGACGCGAGGCCAGCGGCCACAGCGGAGGCGCTTGCGCCGCCTAAGGATTACGCGCCGCGGCTCAAGAAGCATTACGAAGAGGTCGTGCGGCCGCGGCTCATCGCGCAATTCGGCTACAAGAACCGGTTCGAAGTGCCGGGCATCGAGAAGATCGTGCTCAACATGGGCGTCGGTGAAGCGGTCAACGACACCAAGAAAGTCACCCTCGCGGCGGCCGACCTCGGCCTAATCGCCGGTCAGAAGGCGGTCATTACCCGTGCTCGCAAGGCAATCGCGACGTACAAGCTGCGCGAGAACATGCCGATCGGAGCCAAGGTCACCTTGCGCAAGACGCGCATGTATGAGTTCCTCGACCGGCTGGTCACGATCGCGCTGCCCCGGGTCCGGGATTTTCGCGGCCTCAATCCGAAGAGTTTCGACGGCCATGGCAATTATGCGTTGGGGATCAAGGAACATATCGTGTTCCCGGAAATCGACTACGACAAGGCCGAAAGCATTTTGGGTCTCGACGTGATCGTTTGCACGACGGCAAAATCCGATGACGAGGCGCGCGCGCTTTTGCGCGCCTTCAACTTCCCGTTCCGGCAGTGAAACGAACAGGCTTCAAACGCGGAAACTAGAGGCAAAGGTTGATGGCGAAAAAAAGTTCAATCGAGAAAAACAACCGCCGCATCAAGCTGGTCAAGCAATATGCCGGCCGCCGCCGCCGCTTGAAGACGATCGCCAATAACGAGACCCTGACCATGGAGGAACGCTTCGCCGCGCGTCTAAAGCTCGCCCAATTGCCGCGGAATTCCGCCGCTTCGCGGATTCGCAACCGCTGCGAGGTGAGCGGACGGCCGCGCGGTTTTACGCGCAAAATGAAAATGTCGCGCATCGCGCTCCGAGAATTGGGGTCGAAAGGCTTGATCCCAGGTCTCGTGAAGTCGAGTTGGTAGGAGGGCGGATCATGGCAATGAACGATCCGCTGGGCGATATGCTCACCCGCATCCGCAATGCCCAGATGCGGCGCAAGGGCAAGGTGCAGACGCCCGGATCGCGGCTGCGCGCGCATGTGCTCGACGTCTTGCAATCGGAAGGCTATATTCGCGGCTATTCCACCACCGAATATGGCAATGGCCGCACCGAGTTCGAGATCGAGCTGAAGTATTCCGACGGCGCCCCGGTCATTCGCGAGATCGAACGGGTGTCGAAGCCAGGGCGCCGCGTTTACGCCGCCGTCGATGCGATGCCACGCGTTGCCAATGGCTTGGGAATTACGATTGTTTCGACCCCCAAGGGCGTGATGGCCGATCATGCCGCGCGCGACGCCAATGTCGGCGGCGAAGTCCTCTGCAAGGTCTTCTAACCGAAAGAACGAGGAAAAATTAGCATGTCGCGTATCGGAAAAAAGCCGGTTATCATCCCCGCCGGCGTAACCGCCAAGGTGAACGGCCAGTCCATTTCGGTGAAGGGCGGCAAGGGAGAGCTATCCTTCACCGCGCCGGATAACGTGAATGTGGCTTTGGCGGACGGCAAGATCGCGGTCACGCCGCGTAACGACGGCACGCAGGCGCGGGCGATGTGGGGAACGACGCGGTCGCTGGTCAATGGTCTCATGATCGGTGTCTCGAAAGGTTTCGAACGCAAACTCGAGATCACCGGGGTCGGTTATAAGGCCGTGCTCTCAGGCAAAAGCCTTCGCCTTTCGCTTGGCTATAGCCACGACCTGAGTTTCCCGATTCCAGCCGGAATCGCAATTGCCGTGCCAAAGCCAACGGAAATCTCGATCACTGGCATCGACAAGCGGCAGGTGGGGCAGACCGCCGCGGAAATCCGTGCCTTGCGCCCGCCCGAACCCTATAAGGGCAAGGGAGTAAAATATGCCGGTGAATTTATCTTCCGTAAGGAAGGCAAGAAGAAGTAGATAGAGACGAAGCAAGGATTTGGGCCCATGGCAAAAGATAAGGCAGCGACGTCCCGCCGCCGGGCGCGTGTCCGGCGTTCGCTCCGGGCCCATGCCTATGGCAAGCCGCGGCTGACTGTCTTCCGCTCGTCGAAGCAGATATATGGCCAGATCGTCGACGATGGATTGGGCCGCACCCTCGCCGCCGCATCGTCGCTCGAAAAAGCCAACCGGGAAGGCCTGAAGAGCGGGGCAACGGTGGCGTCGGCGAAGATCGTCGGTCAGCAGCTTGCCGAGCGTGCGACGCGGGCCGGAATAAGCGAAGTCGTGTTCGACCGCGGTGCCTATATGTATCACGGACGTGTCAAGGCGCTGGCGGAAGGCGCCCGCGAAGGCGGCCTCAAATTTTAAGACAAGCGGCAGTCAAGACGTTGGCCGCGCGGCGGAATAAACGCGAGGCGGATTGGAAAATGGAATCAACTCATGGCGCGTGACGGGGAAGGCGGCCGGGGCCGCGATCGCGAGGATCGCGACGGCGAGTTCATGGATCGTTTGGTCCATATCAATCGCGTCGCCAAGGTGGTGAAAGGCGGCCGCAGATTCGGCTTCGCCGCGCTCGTCGTCGTCGGCGACCAAAAGGGCCGCGTCGGCTTTGGCCATGGCAAGGCCCGCGAGGTTCCCGAAGCCATCCGCAAGGCAACCGAATCCGCGAAGCGCTCGCTGATCCGGGTGCCGCTGCGGGAGGGCCGCACCTTGCACCATGACGTCAATGGGCGGCACGGGGCAGGCCGCGTGGTGCTGCGCGCGGCGCCGGCCGGCACCGGCATCATCGCCGGCGGTCCGATGCGCGCCATTTTCGAGACCCTCGGCATGCACGATGTCGTCGCCAAGTCGCAGGGATCATCGAACCCATATAACATGGTGCGCGCGACCTTCGATGCCCTGCGACGGGAAGACTCGCCCCGCGCCGTCGCGGCGCGGCGCAACCTCAAGGTATCCGCTCTCCAGGCGCGCCGCCAAGGCGGTGAGACGGAAGTCGCGAGCGAAGCGTAAGGGAACAAACCATGACGGCAAATCCCGCTGCCCGGGTCATCGTAGAACAAATCAAGAGTCCCATCGGGCGTCCCGCGTCGCAACGCGCGACGCTTATCGGCCTGGGTCTGAACAGGATCGGCCGGCGGTCCTCGCTTGAAGACACCGCCGCCGTGCGCGGCATGATCGCGAAAGTGGCGCACCTCGTTCGCATTGTCGAAGTGGCGCCGGACCAAGCGAGGGCAAGACGATGAAGCTCAACGATATAGCCGACAATGCCAGGGCATTTAAGCCGCGCATGCGAGTCGGGCGCGGGATCGGATCGGGAAAGGGCAAGACTTGCGGGCGGGGCGTGAAGGGACAGAAGGCGCGAACCGGTGTCGTGATCAAGGGCTTCGAGGGGGGCCAGATGCCGCTGCACCGGCGGCTGCCAAAACGCGGCTTCTGGAACCCATTTTCGATCCGCTATAATGAAGTCAATCTCGGCCGCGTTCAGGCCGCGGTGGATGCGGGCAAGCTCGATGCGGCGGCCGCCGTGACGATCGAGGCGTTGATTGGCGCCGGTGTCTGCGCCAAACCGCGCGATGGCGTCAAGATCCTGGGCAAGGGCGCGATTGCGGCAAAGCTCGCCTTCGAGGTGGCCGCGGCGTCGAAGAGCGCGGTGGCGGCGATTGAGGGCGCCGGCGGGTCAATCGTTTTGTTGAAGAAGGAAACCGCAGCTCCAGGCGCCGGGGCTTAGGTTCGCCGCCAAGACGCGAGGCCGGCGTTCTTCACGGCGGCCTGCGGGAAAAAGCGCCCGCCGCCGAACGCGGGTGCTTTAAGTGTCCTGGCCTCGACAACGGTTGGCGCCGGGCGGAGATTTGGAACTTTCTCAATTCCCCTGGAAGTCAAATGGTGAAAAACGTTCTGGCACCCCGCGTGTCAAGGGAGCAGTAAATGGTATCGGCGGCAGAGCAGCTTGCGGCGAATATCAATTGGAGTGCGTTCGGCAAGGCCGAGGAACTCAAAAAGCGCATTTTGTTCACGCTCGCGGCGTTGGTCATCTATCGTCTGGGGACCTACATCCCCTTGCCTGGAATCGACCCCGCGGTTTTTGAGAAGAACTTTACCGGCAACCGGCAGGGAGTTCTTGAATTGTTTAATATGTTCTCCGGCGGCGCGGTCCAGCGCATGGCGATCTTCGCGTTGAACATCATGCCTTATATCTCCGCCTCGATCATCATCCAGATGCTGACGTCCGTCTTCCCGACATTGGAGGCTTTGAAGAAGGAAGGCGAATCCGGGCGCAAGGTCATCAATCAATACACGCGGTATCTGACGGTCGTTCTTGCTGCCTTCCAAGCCTATGGCATCTCGGTGGGGCTCGAAGGCCAGCCCGGAGTTGTCCTCGAACCAGGGCTGTTTTTCCGCGTTTCCACCGTGTTGACCTTAATGGGCGGCACGATGTTTCTGATGTGGCTCGGCGAACAGATCACCTCGCGCGGCATCGGCAATGGATCCTCGCTGATTATTTTCGCCGGCATTGTCGCGCGTTTTCCTTCGGCCATCGTCAATACCTTGGAACTCGGCCGCCAGGGCGCAATCTCGACGGGACTGATCATCGGGGTGCTGGCGATGTCGATTGCGGTGGTCGCCTTCATCGTGTACATGGAACGGGCGCAGCGGCGGCTTCTGATCACCTACCCCAAACGTCAGCAAGGCAATAAAATCTACGAGGGCCAAACTTCTTTTCTGCCGCTGAAGCTGAATACATCCGGGGTCATCCCGCCGATTTTTGCGTCCTCGCTTTTGCTGTTGCCGGTGACGATCGCCAATTTCTCACAGAGCCAGGGCGGCACCGGAATTTTCGCGACCATCACGACCTATCTCGGCCACGGCCGCCCGCTGTACATGGTCGCCTATGTCGGGCTGATCGTCTTTTTTGCCTTTTTCTACACCGCCATTGTCTTCAATCCCGTGGAGACGGCGGACAATCTCAAGAAACACGGCGGCTTTGTGCCAGGGATAAGGCCGGGTGAACGGACGGCGCAATATATCGACACAATCCTGACCCGCGTCACGGTTCTCGGCGCCGCCTATCTTGCCCTTATCTGTCTGTTGCCGGAAATGCTGATCTCCTATGCGGCGCTGCCGTTTTATTTCGGCGGAACTTCTCTCCTCATCGTGGTCAGCGTCACCATGGATACGGTGGCTCAGATCATGGGCCATCTGCAGGCGCATCAGTATGAGGGGCTCATAAAGAAAGCCAAGTTGCGGGGGAAACGCAGATGAGACTGGTCCTTCTTGGACCGCCCGGCGCCGGAAAAGGCACCCAAGCGGCGCGGCTCAAGGAGAAATATCATATCCCGCAATTGTCCACGGGAGACATGCTGCGCGCCGCGGTCAAAGCCGCAACTCCGGCCGGGCTTGCGGCAAGGGCGATCATGGACAAGGGCGGCCTAGTGCCGGACGAGACGGTGGTTGGCATCGTCGCCGATCGAATCGCTTCGCCGGACGCCAAGGCGGGCTTTATCTTGGATGGGTTCCCGCGCACGGTGCCTCAAGCCGAGGCCTTGGCCAAAATGCTGCGCGCCAAAAACATGAAACTCGACGCCGTCATAGAACTCGAGGTGGACGAGGCGGCGCTGCTTGCGCGGATCGCGGCGCGCGTGAAGGAAACGCTCTCGTGCGGCGGAACGGTGCGCTCTGACGACACCCCGGAGGCGTTTAAAACCCGGCTCGACGCATATCACGCCGAGACGGCGCCGGTCGCCGCTTTTTATGCCAAAAAGGCGGTCCTGAAAACGGTAGATGGGATGGCGCCGGTCGATGCCGTAACCGAGGCGATCGACCAGCTGCTCGACGGCGCCGTCCGGACCGTTCGCTTGGGTTGACCCAGTCTTGATCCCGCGAGATGAAAATTTGCGGAGCGCAACGTGCCGGGCGGGCTTCATCGTTCCGCCGGGACTTTGAGTGTCATACCATTTCCGGTTAATCAATTCGGAGCGGTGCGCTTTGGCCACCAATGGAACCCGGTTCGGCTCTGGATTTGCTCGCGCTGCTCGGCAAGGGCAACGC
>JBOHJT010000094.1:0-11809 GCA_050728715.1 Methylocella sp. | reverse complement strand
CCTGTGGGCGCATTGGAAGCGGCATGGGATGCCCAACCTCTGTCCGAAGGGATTCGCCGGACTCAGCGCTCTTGCCCGCGCCAAGCTCAAGCGAACCCCGCGCCGCAAAACTCTCGTCGCCGCCTTCTGGAAACAAGCCAAATTGCCCTCTTAAAGTTACTCCGTTTGTCAAAGATCAGTAGGGCGGCTAAAGATTCAGAATAGGAGTTGCGAAGATGGGATGGTTCGTTCGCTATATCGATGACGAATTGAAGCACGAAATGGTGTCCCGCGAATTGGCAACCGAGGAGGAAGCTCTCGAAGAGGCCTGGAATTTGGCGCAGGGCGACAACGAAGTGGTGGGCATCGACGGACCCGATGACGAGTCCGTTCCAATGGTGGAGATAGAGGCGTGGTTCGAGCAGCGTTCCGGCTCAGGCAGAGCGAAACCTTCGTCGTGACGTGGCCGGCACCCTTTTGAATGTGCGCCCGAAATCGACGGCAAGGTTAAGTGCGTAACGGAATGCTTCACGAAACTGAGGCGCGCCGGGCTGGCGCAATGTCGGTCGCGATCTGATCCAGCACAGTCACCGTTTCGCTCGGCAGCTTCAAGTTGGCCGTCGCCAGGTTTTCACGGAGGTGTTCAACCGATG
The DNA here is from genome assembly GCA_050728715.1 of Methylocella sp. Classification (GTDB taxonomy): domain Bacteria; phylum Pseudomonadota; class Alphaproteobacteria; order Rhizobiales; family Beijerinckiaceae; genus Methylocapsa. Next base: position 11,177 of record JBOHJT010000094.1, on the reverse strand, counting down.
AGGTACCGGGAATCAGCAGTATGTTGGGTGCGCGCTGGAGCAGCCAGGCGAGCGGCGCCTCGATCGAGCCCTCGGCGGTCCCGTGCCAGTGGGCGTCGAACATGATGCGCACGTTGACGACTTCGAGCGCGTCTAACTCGAGATTGCGGAGGTTGTCGTGCACTGCCCTTGTCAAGTCCTCGCCCGAGAAAGCCGGGTTCCACGAGCCGTCCTCGCCGCGTCGCGCGCCGATCTTGGTGACGATTACCAAGTCTTCGGGATACGGGTACAGCGCTTCGCGCATAAGCTGATTGGTGATGTGCGGGCCGTAGAAGTCGCTCGTGTCGAAGTGATCGACGCCGGTTGCCACCGCCTCGCGCAGCACCGCGAGCGCGCCCTCCCGGTCTTTCGGCGGCCCGAACACCCCCGGTCCGGCGAGCTGCATCGCGCCGTATCCCAGACGCTTCACGGTGTGATCGCCAAGCGTGAATGTTCCGGCTTTGCTGATGTCGATCATGGCCTGTCTCCTCTGGATCGACCATGCATGTAGACATTATCGCGCGAGACATTTGGTTCATGCGGCTTTTTTCTTCGGCGCGATCAATTTGCGATTGACCAAAACCTCGGCGATCTGAACCGCGTTGAGCGCCGCGCCCTTGCGCAGGTTATCGGCGACGCACCACAGCGAGAGACCGTACTCGACCGTCGCGTCCTCGCGGATGCGGGAAATGTAGGTCGCGTCCTCGCCCGCCGCTTCATGCGGCGTGATGTAACCCCCGGGCTCGCGCTTGTCGATCACCAGACAGCCGGGGGCCTCCCGTAATATTTCCCGCGCGTAATCTGCGCTAATGGGGTTGGCGAACTCGATGTTGACCGCTTCCGCATGGCCGATGAAGACCGGAACGCGCACGCAGGTCGCGGTGAGCTTGATCTTGGGGTCGAGGATCTTTTTCGTCTCCGCCATCATCTTCCATTCCTCCTTGGTGTATCCATCCTCCATGAACACGTCGATCTCGGGGATCACGTTAAAGGCGATACGCTTGGGGAATTTCTTGGTCGTGACGGAGTCGGACACGAAGATCGCGCGGGTCTGGGAAAACAGCTCGTCCATGGCCTCCTTGCCGGCGCCGGATACCGATTGATAGGTCGCAACGACGACGCGCTTGATCTTGGCCTTGTCGTGAAGCGGCTTCAAGGCGACCACGAGCTGGGCCGTGGAACAATTCGGATTTGCAATGATGTTGCGCTTGGCGAAACCCGCAATCGCGTCCGCGTTCACCTCGGGCACGATCAGAGGCACGTCGGAATCGTAGCGCCAGGCGGAGGAATTATCGATGACGGCGCAGCCTTGGCGCGCGATTTTCGGCGCCCATTCCTTCGAGACAGTGCCGCCCGCCGACATCAGGCAGATATCGGTTCCGGTGAAATCGAAGTTTTCGAGGGATTTGCATTTCAACGTCTTATCGCCGAAAGAGACCTCCGTGCCGATCGAGCGGGGCGACGCAAGCGCCGCGACCTCATCGGCCGGAAACCGGCGCTCGGCAAGAATATCGAGCATTTCACGCCCGACGTTTCCGGTTGCGCCGACAACAGCAAGCTTAAAACCCATTTTTTGCTCCGTCCACAATTCGCGTTGTATTTTCGGCAAGCGGCCCGCCGCATAAGCGGCTCATTGCATAGGCGATGTTGGAGAAAGCCGCAACGGGCGGGGCGTTCCATGCTGGGCTCCTCTACACTCCCGCATTGTGGAGCGGACTAGAGTGTGGCCGGTCACGAAGCGAGAGTCCGGTGGCCGTGCCTGCTCGCCTGGATCGAAATCCCCCGCCTGCGGGAAATTTTCCACCTTGAGGCGCCAGAATTCGCGGGGGAAGCGAAGTTTTACGAAGCGCGCTGGCATTGGACCGGCGGCCGGCAAGACGTGTTGGAGTTTGGCGGTTCGGACGGCAATGCGCCCAATTTGAGCCTCGTCATTTACCGGCCAGGCAAGGAAGCTCCGCGGGACCACTCCTTTTTCGTCGATCTTGCCCGGCTGGCAGCCGAGACCGGATGGGCCGTCGCCCCGCCTCGAAGCCTACCGCGATGGCCGCCAGATCCGGCACTTTCGAGGTCGCGGATTTCGCCTTGCCGCCACGGCCGAAGACACTGGCCTTGCCTGGTTTTTCGCCGCGCATGCCGCAATCCGCACCCCAAGCGGCGCAGATCAAGCGGCGAGGAAAAGGCCGCTAACGATAAACTCAACTTTAATCGCGACAACAAAGCGCATGGTGCAACCAAATCGGGGGCCATTGCGTTTAGGCTAAGGAATCCTTGGAGTTTCGAAATGTTTCACAATAAGGTATCGATCATTCTGGCCGCCGCCGCCTTAACGGCGCTCGCCGCCTCCGCCAACGCGCAAACCAAACCGCGTCATCGCCACTACCCGCAGCTAGCGGACCGGTACCATGGCGAGCGTCCGCCGCTCACCGTCAACCGGCGCAGCTTTCTCGATCCCGGCCCGATGGTTCCTGTCGGCAGCATGTCGAACTACGTGACAGCCAGTACGATCTTCAACCGGACGCCGGATCAATTATTTGATAAGTCGGCCTTCGGAAACGAACTCCTTCCGGCGCCGCTCGAAATTCCCGCTCGTGCGGGGCCACTTATCGAATTCGAAACCCCCGCCTATGATTATTGAAACGAGAGGATGATCGCGGCCGGGGGAAACCTGGCGCGATAAGCACGCGGAGCTTGCGAAGATCAAAGCGCCAGCGAGGTCTTAAAGAGCCGGAACCAACGGCCGTTCCTGTTGAGGGCGGGGCGTGCGTTGTCGTCGCGAAGGCACGGAGGGCACCGCCCGTGAGTTGCCGCTTTGTGCGCGCGGCGGGATGCCGGACGGCTCGAAGAGGGGATGGGGGCGCAACATGCGCTCCGCGGAAGAGATAAGCGCAGGCTCATAGGACCGACGGCGTTCAGTCTCCTCGAAAACGCCATGGGCGCCGGAGACGGCGCGGCCGAGTGCCGCTCCGGGTGTGAAGCCCTGCACCAGCGCGGCGGCGAAAAGCGCGGTCACGAGATCGCCGGACCGAGGCGGACGAAATCGATCACGGCGGCGGCGTTCTCCGGTGAGACCAAATAGCCGGAGATCAGGACGCGGCAGGTGTCCACGAGACCGCGTACTTCCACGCCGGCGAGCAGTTCGCGCACTAATTTTGCGTTGAGCATATCTCCGCGGTTGGAAGAATAAGGCAGATGTTTGCTCAAAAGCGCCGTCGGCACCGCCGCGGCCTCGGTGCCGCAGGCTTGCAGTGGAAAGCGGCCGCGCTATTTCCGACGTGGTCGCGCACCACTTCAGACTCCTCCCTTGCGCCGCTGGTCATGACCGCAGCCCCTCCAGCCATTCGCCAAACATTTTTCGCGCCTTGGCGGGCAATGAGGGTCCGGCGGCCTTTGCGCCGTCACGCAAGTCGCGCGGATCGATGCCGGCCGACCCAAGTTCCGCCGCGTGGCCGACGAGCCATGGCTCGATCCCAGCGGTTGGCTCGACCTCGGGATGGAACTGCACGCAAAGAATGTTGGAACCCGAGGAAAAGGCCTGGTTGCGGCACATCGCGGTCGAGGCGAGATGGACGGCGCCCCGCGGCAAATCGAAGGTGTCGCCGTGCCAATGCAGCACCGGCGTTCGCGCCAGATGCCGAAGGGGCGTGGTGCTGGCCGCATCCGTCAGCTCGACCGGCCCCCAGCCGATCTCCTTGATGCCGGACGGATAGACTCTTGCGCCGAGCGCGTGGGCGACGAGCTGGGCGCCAAGGCAGATGCCGAAGGTAGGCTGGCCGGCGGCGACGCGGCCTTTGAGAAGATCGAGTTCCTCGCGCAGAAACGGATATTTGTCTTCCTCGTAAACGCCAATGGGTGCGCCAAGCACGATGAGAAGACCGATTGCGGCTGGATCATGCGCCGGGAGGCCGCGAAGGCCAACATCGTAATAGCGGAGCTGATAGCCGGCCTGCGTCAAAGGCTCCGCGAAGGAACCGAGGTCCTCGAAATGAACATGCCGTATGATGGCCGCGGTTTTCATCGGCATTGTGTTTCCCTAAGCGCCGGACCGGTTGCAACCGCTCCAAGTCCACTCATCTTTCCAAGCATAGGATGATCTTGGCTCGAACAGGCAAATCAGATAAGGATAAGGTTGAGGTGGATACTAAAGGGCGTGTTGGCAGATGACTTCCGTAATGAGTGTATTTCAGGATTCCTTGGACGCAATTGAATTCACTGTGGTCGAAAAGATCGATCTCCCAGGTCGCGCCGAAAGCCGCTCCGAGATACACGCTGCGTTTCGGGAAGGTCGAGTAGGTAGATGGTTATCATGCGACGAGCACTTTCGCCATGGAATGCTTGCGCCCTACCAGGTCAACGCGAAACTGATGGCCGCCGCGGGCAAGGACGCGATCTTCATGCATTGCTTGCCGGCCCATCGTGGCGAGGAGGTCACCGACGATGTGATCGAAGGTCCGCAATCCGTCGTGTTCGACGAAGCCGAGAACCGGCTGCATGTGCAAAAAGGTATCCTTGCCTGGTGTTTTGGTGCGACGCAGGCATGACCGCGCCTTACTCGGGTCCTGTCGTACGTCCGTTTTCGGACGCCGTGCGCGACGATGGAATGATTGGCGTCACGTGCGAATTTTGCGGGACGTATCGTCCGTTCGATCGGAAGGATTTTGGGGATTAGCTTGGCGAGATGGATGTCACTTCAGTTTGATCTCCCGAGGTGCGGAGTCAGTTGCGCCGTTGTAGTGGAGCGTCACGGCGAGCGTATCGTGCTCGGGCAGAATCAACGCGGGTTCACCGAGCGCGATCAAGAACGCGTCAGTGCCACCAGCGCTGATCTGCTGTTGCAGAGGTATGGTGAGGCGAGTGTAGCTGTTTCCGGCATATGGTCGCGTCATTTCCACTTCGGTCCGAAACTCGCTCTGATCCGAATAGGCAATGAGCTTATTCGCGTCCGACTCAACGGTGTATTTCGCCGAATTCCTGATCGCGCTAGCGAGGCCGCCCTCTGGTCTTTGTCCCGAGAATAATTCGATCTTCGCGGCTGTGATGTTCACCCGGGCCAAGGTTGGGTTTGCGACGATCACGTTGAGGAGCAGCGCACCTTTGACCGTCGATGCTTGTCGTTGAACATCATCGATCCGAATCAGAGGTGGCGGTGGCGGGGCCGGTTCGTACACCTTCAGCAGCACGAACGCCAACACATAGAGCGGCGGGAGGACGGCCATGGTGGCCCGGAGCCAATTGGGGTAGCCAGCGGGAAGGAGAACGAACTCCAAAGCCTCTTTGATCATGGGCGCGTGCCTGGGGGTGACGAGATCAGAGATTGGATTTCGGGAATGTGCGGATAATCGGGCTTAATGGTCCGAACTCTATCGAGTATTTCGCTCGCCCCTCGGCGATCACCGTTTACAGCTAGCGCACGTGCGAGATTCGCGAGCGCCCTCACGTTTTTTGGATCGATCGCGAGAGCGCGGTTGTACCATTCAATCGCTTTATCGTCTTCGCCGGTGGCGAAGAAAACAGCGCCCATCGTCTGTAAAATTTCGGCGTTGTCGGGCGCCATCTCCGCGGCGCGCGCGATATACGGACGCGCCTCCTTCCAGTGCCCGGAATGCGCCTCGAACAATCCGAGCTCGACCAAAGCTCCCGAGTTATCGGTGTCATTCAATGACTTCAACCACAGGTCGCGTGCCTCATCCTGTCGGCCCGCACGCCATGCCTCGCGCCCTTGTTCCAACAGAAAAGCCCAGCGCACGATGAATCGGGGCGGTTCCGAATAAACCTGCCCTTGCCCCGACGTCGAAGTCGGCCGCCCGCCGCGAAGTTCGCCGACGGACAGCACATTGTTAGAGCCGCAGGCTGCGGGGTAGACCTTGACCTCCGGCCCCGAGTTGCCGGCGGCCGCAATCACCATCACCGATGGGTTGAGCCGGATCCGTCCGCACAGAGCCTCGACTTCGGGTGTCAGGCGGTCGAAGCCGAGGCTCATGTTGATCACTTTCACGCCTTTGGAAACGAGCCAATCGAACGCCGCGTTCACGATCTTGGGGCGCAGGTCGCTTCCGTTACGCGTCACCTTCGCGCTGTAGAAGCCGACGGGCCGGCCCGGCTCAACGGATAAGGAGACGAGCATTGTCCATGTCCCGTGACCGAGTTCGTCCTCAACGGGACCTTCGACGAAAGTCTTCTCTTCGATCACCAGCCCATCAAGCTGAGGATGGCGGCTGGTCGTCCCGCTGTCGATGAAGCCAATTACCAGATTGGGCTCGGGCGTGCGGTGGCCCGTCGGCGCGCCCGGAACGAAATAGAGAAAGTCTCCGCGCGAATTGAATAACGCGGAAGGCCGCTCTCCGCCGTCCGAAAGGAGCCGCCCGGCGGATTCCTCAACCATGGAATGCTCGGACATTTCCAGTGTCGCCCCACAACTGGTATCGTGTGCGAAGCACAATAGCACTAGGCCAAGGAAAAGTTTTTGCATGACTTACCAGACCATAATCTCCGGAATTCATTCCCGAAATCAATGGGTCACCTGCGCGATTGACGTTCTCGAAAAAGGTGAGCAATTTCCGTAGATTTGTCAAATGCTGCTCCGGCCATCGAGAGGTTCTGGCGAAGGGATATGTCTTGAGATCGTCCGCCGTGATGCGATGATCGCCGTGCATCCGGGCCGCTGCGAGAGGCTGATTTCATCGCGAACCCTTTGCATTATTTGGCGCGGCGCTGCGGGACAATTGGCGACTTGCGGACTGAGTTCATCGGCTGCGGCGGCGCATGGAAGCGCGGATGGGGATGACGGGACGACGCGAGTTCATCCAGGTCAAATGCAGGCTTTTACAACTTGTCAGACTCGTTCCAATAAAAATGCTGGAAGGAAAGCCGCTCGAGGACCAAACTCCGCCCCTCCGAGTCCTTAAGCACTGGCGGCGCGTCCCCTGGCCTGGCCGTGCCGATCGGGTGCACCAAAATCCCCGCGGCCTTGGCGCAAGCTTCGAAGGCGGCGCTTTGGGAGGGCGGCACGGCGCACAGGAGTTCGTAATCATCGCCACCGGTCAAAATCGTTTCGAGGAGAGATGGGGCTTCGTGCAAAATTCTCCGCGCGGCGCCCGAAAGCGGCACATCGGCGATCATGACCTCGGCGGTCATTCCGGTCAGGCGCAACATTTTCGCGAGATCGCCCGCGAATCCGTCCGAAATGTCCATGGCCGCGTGCGCATGGGCGCGCAGCGCCGCGCGCAGGCCAAGGCGCGGGCGCGGCAGAAGGTAGCGGCCGGCGAGATAGGCGGCGGCCGCTTGGCCGACGCAATGGGTCCACTCCATGTCTTGCGCCACGTCGAGGCGGAATTTCAGGCCCAAGGCCGCATCGCCAATTGTTCCCGTCACATAGATGCGGTCGCCCGCCGCGACGCCTGCGCGCAAGACCATTTTTTGCGCCGGGACGGTGCCGAAAGCGGTGATCGAGACGACGAGCGAGCCTGAATTCTTCACGGTGTCGCCGCCCAAGAGCGGACATTTGTAGGCCGCCGCATCCTCGCCGAGCCCTTGCGCGAAACCCGTGAGCCAATGCGCCGTCCAATCCTCGGGCAAGGCAAGCCCGAGAAGAAAACCGGAAGGCTCCGCGCCCTTGGCGGCGAGATCGGAGAGGTTCACCCGCAAGGCCTTGCGCGCGACAGCGCCCGGCGGATCGTCCGTAAAGAAGTGCACCCCGGCGATCAACATATCCGTGGTCGCGACGATCTCATGGCCCGGTTTTTGGGCGAGAATCGCGGCATCGTCGCGCAGGCCAAAGGCCCCCGGCCCCGCGAGCGGCGCGAAGTAGGTCGCGATCAATTCGTCTTCGGAAGGCCTTCGCATCTTGCCGGACGCCTCAAAGTTTATGCACGCGGCTCGAACTCCGCCGCACGGCACTGGCGCGCCAGCGTGTCAAGCACCGCATTGATCATTCCGGCTTCCTCGGGGCCAAAAAAGGCGCCGGCGATATCGACATATTCCTTGATCGAGACACGCGCCGGAACGTCGGCGCGCTGTTTCAATTCATAGGCGCCCGCGCGCAAAATCGCGCGCATGACGGAGTCGATCCGCGCCAACGGCCAGCCCGCCGCCAAGGATTTGGCAATAAGCCGGTCGATCGGACCCTGGGCGGAAACAACGCCGGTCAGAATATCGCTGAAAAACGCGGTTTCCGCATGCCTGTATTGCACGCCCTCGATTTCATTGCCTATCCAAAACGACTCGAATTCGGCGCGGGTCTCCTTCAGGCCTTTCCCGGAGACCTCCATTTGATAGAGAGCCTGCACGGCGGCGAGGCGGGCGGCGGAACGCCGGCCGGCATTTGCCATCAGGCCGCCCCGATTGCAAGCTTCAGCCGATGGATCGAAAGAGCCGCCCGCGCGGCATCGCCACCCTTGTCGCCTTGTTGGGGATTGGCCCGCGTCAAGGCCTGCGCCTCGTTTTCGACGGTCAAAACACCGTTGCCAAAGGCGAGTTTTCGCGCAAGGGAAATCCGCATCAAGGCGCGCGCGCTTTCATTGGCGACGATCTCGAAATGATGGGTCTCGCCGCGAATGACGCAACCGAGCGCCACCGCCCCGTCGAAAGGGTGTTTCGAGGCCACGGCATGATCGAGCGCGATCGCCAGGGCGAGCGGGATTTCGAGCGCGCCAGGCACCCGTACGACATCGAACGAGGCTCCCGCCTTGGCAAAGGCGGTATTCGCGCCCTCCAACAGCATCGCGGCGATATCTTCGTAATAGAGTGCCTCGACAATGAGGAAGTGCGTGCCCCTGGCTTCAAGGACGGGCGGAGAGCGGCGTGGCAAGGCCATGATGCTCACTCGAAATGAGGGGACGCGCGGGCAAGGCCAGCTTCACGCAACGAGCAAAACCTCCCCCCGCAAGCCCAGGACAGAAGGTTTGCCGGAAATGCAGCATACCCAAAGCCGGGCGTTGAAAGCTAATTCCGGGCGCTCACGCCTCGCTTTTTGCGCCACTGGGGGCGGATACCGCGCGTCGCCGTCCTCAGGACGAAGCGCGATAGCCGTGCTGTAGCTTTGTCGAACGAACGATCGCGCGCGCCTCGCCATCGTGTCCTGCCGCGCATGCGTTGGCCGCGCGGCCCAGATCGGTCTCGATCTGATCGTACACCGACCGGTTTACGTTTCCAGTGCCGACGTCGGCGTCAAGCACGGTTTGATAGTGGTTGAGAACATTGGTGCAGGCGGCGCCCTCGGGCAATTTCGGCCAGTTCGGCGGAGCCGGCGGCTGGCGCGCTAAAGCCGCGACTGGTCCAGAGGAGCCAGAGGTTTGATTGCACCCACTGACGACTATTGCGGCGAGAAAAACCCCCGTCGAAATGGATGCGGCGCTGGACATTGATCCAAATTTGGACGTTTTTCGCATTGCAAACCCCGCAAGACGCGCTCGGCTTGAGTTTCGCCGGATGCCATCGTGTCAGTACACATGCAGCCAGGGATAATCAAACGGAATGGATTGCCGCCGAAAGCGCCGCGGTACACTTCTCGCTATCCATGGGTTGCCTCTAAAGGTGTGGCTCGGCCACGGCAAACGGCTCCACGCCGGCCCAACCATGCCGCCCCATTGCGTGTCCGAGGATTTCACCAAGCTATTCGCTTCTCATGGACGAAGAGCGCGCAGTTCTCGGTCCGAGGGCGTCCCCCGGGCGGTGGGTTAACCCCGCCGGCCGACAAGCTGCTCCAACGCGCCGAAAGCTTTAGAGACGCAAAGTTGTATAATATGAACTTGTCCGCGTTTAGCGTTCCCCTTGGCTCAGCAATTATGCGGCGAGCCTTAGTTTATCGGCAAGCCGTTTTTCCGCTAAGCTTTGTTTACCCGTTGCCGGCCGCGACGCGCTTGGATCGTCAGCGATCCCGCGGCCAACTCGCGGGCGACGGCGTTGCTCGCCCGACGGCCTGCGCACGCAGCGCGCCGGTCGAATCATAGGTTCCTTGGGCCGTGTAAGCACGTCCGGGCACCAGGACGCCGATTTGCTCCTTGCGAAGAGCTTCCGAATCATCGACCCGCGCGATTGTACCGGTGCGAGTCCGGAGCGTCAGCACCGGTCCGTTGGCCTGTTCGAGAACCCCGGTGATTGCATTCGGATACTCATGGGTATTGAGCGCCGCCGGCTTTGCTTCGGCGGCGGACGCGACAAACGGATGCCCGCCGAGGCCGAAAATCGTCAGCTGTCGATTGCTCGCCACAAAGACCCGTCCATTCGCCACGACCGGCACGATATTGGCGTCCCAGCCGATGTTGGGCCACGATCCGGCCGGCGAGGAAAACAGCACCGGGAGCGTTCCACCCGAAGGCGTCGCAGCGAAGGCATAAAGAGTGACGGCAAAGGTATGCGGGTCGGTCGGTCGTGCGACCGTCCATATGATGGCGGTTCCAGCTTGCGTGCCGTTCGACGAAACAGTCGTAAAGGATCCAGGCTCCTGCAGGCCGATGCTGTTGCCGACCAAAGGCGACGCCTTTCCTTCCTTGACGAATTCAACCTTGGGCGAGGTCTGTACCTTCCAAACAATGATTCGGGTGCTGTACGTCGTGGGGTCGCCGCTGCCGCCGCTGCTTACGACACGCCCAACCCCGTCTGGACCGGTGAAATAGGACGGCCCACACCAGCAATACACCCCTATCGTTTTTTCATCGAGTACGTTGTCGGGGCCTCCAGGCGTAAATCCGCCCAAGCTGGCACGATTGAGCAAAAACATTCTTCCAAATTTGCTGGTGGCCACCGCCAGGCCGGGAACCGGACCGGGCTGGAGTGGCACGACGAGCACGCCCCCTGAAGAAACGTCGTTGTCGCTTGCGTCCAAATCATTTACGTTCGACGGTGTGAATATGTCGCGAACCTTTACGAGCTGCGGGTCGAGCTTCACCACGCTCTCTTGAATATTTTGGACGCCATCGTAGGTGCCCGGCGCGGAGTTTCCGGTCGAAAAAAACAAGTTCCCATTGGCGGCGGCTATGCCATACCCAGACATCCAAATGGACGACAAGAAATAGCTGTCCGGAGCCGTGGCGAGCGTGTCGGTCAGCGTGTTCGCCACGAGCGGAGCCAGATTGCTGGCCTGCCATCCCAAAAGCCAGCCCCGCGACTGGGATCCGGTGAAATCGCAAAAACTGGCAAATCCGGCGTAAATATTGCCGGACGAC
>JBOHJT010000093.1:0-11820 GCA_050728715.1 Methylocella sp. | reverse complement strand
ATGCGGTCGTGCTCGGCGAGCGAAGCTTCGGGCGTCGTAATCGAGACGAGTTCCACTTTTGTGAATTGATGCTGACGGATCATTCCGCGCGTGTCCTTGCCCGCCGCGCCCGCTTCGGCGCGAAAGCAAGGCGTGCAGGCGGTGTAGCGTAGGGGCAGCTCTTTTTCGTCGAGGATTGATTCACGCACAAGATTGGTAAGAGGGACTTCGGCGGTCGGGATGAGCCAGCGGCGTGCGGCTTCTTCGACGGCAAACACGAAAGGGTGAAAAAATCTATTCACGTAGTCAGCGTTCCGATCTACGATTACGTCAAATTGAGCCCCTGTAATGCCCTTGGGAAACTTACCCCTCTGCGAGCGTAAGTTGTCGTCCATCATTTTGCGTGCATCCTCAAGGAGCGCTCTACGGGTGCTTTCCGCAAATGCTCCAAATTGATCATCAAAAAACTTCGGCAATTGCGCCGTGCCGAACATGGCTTCGTTGCGCACGAGGATCGGCGGGCTCACTTCCGTGTAGCCATGCTCGCCTGTGTGCAGATCAAGCATAAATTGGGAAAGCGCGCGTTCGAGCCGTGCGAGCGCGCCAAAATTCACCACAAATCGCGCGCCGGAAATTTTCGTCGCCGTTTCAAAATCCATGAGGCCGAGCGCCTCGCCTATGTCGAAATGCTCCTTGGGTTGGAAATCCATCGCGCGCGGTTTGCCAACGCGGCGAAGCTCGACATTGTCGTTCTCGTCCGCGCCGTCGGGCACATCGTCGAGCGGCGTGTTAGGAATTTCCGCGAGCGCCTTGTCGAGGGCGCCAATTGCCTCGCGCTCCACGGTTTCATACGCCACAAGCGCCGCTTTCAACTCCGCTATATCGGCTTTTAACGCCTCGGCGCGTAAAGCATCGCCCGCCTTCATGGCGGCGCCAATTTCCTTCGATGCCGCGTTGCGGCGCTCTTGGGTACCTTGCGACTTGGCGATCGCCGCGCGGCGCTTGGCGTCAAGCGCGAGAAGTTTTTCGGCAAGCGGTTCGAGACCCCTCCTTTTGAGCCCCTTGTCAAAAACCTCCGCGTTCTCGCGAATCCATTTGATGTCGTACATGGGGCGCTTCCAACGGCTCAGCCAGAGCTACGGCCCCTGCCCCGCCGGCTTTGCGCGGTCTTTCTCGATCATGCCGACGGACAAGATCGACAGCTCGTAGAGGCCCAAGGCAGGAACGGCAAGCGCCAGCATGGAAAATATGTCGGGCGGCGTTAAAATCGCGGCGGCGACAAAAACAAGCACGATGGCGTAGCGCCGCTGCCGCCGCAAAAAATCCGACGTCACGATGCCGATGCGTCCAAGCAGGGTCAGCACGACTGGCAGTTGAAAGGTAATGCCGAAAGCAAAAATCAAGGTCATGATCAGCGAAAGATATTCGCTGACGCGCGGCAAAAGCTCGATTTGCGCGCGCCCCGGCTCCTTGGCCTGCTGCATGCCGATAAAAAAGCGCAACAAATTTGGCATGACGACGAAATAGACGAGCAGCGCGCCCGCCGCGAAAAACACCGGCGTGGCGAACAGATATGGCGCGAAGGCCTTGCGTTCATGCTTATAGAGGCCCGGCGCGACAAAAGCGTAAAGCTGTGCGAAAATCACCGGACAGGAGAAAAACGCGGCGGCAAAAATTCCGACCCTGATTTGCGTGAAAAAATATTCTTGCGGCGCGGTATAGATCAGCCGCGCGTCTGGACCGGCGGCGTGTTCGAACGGCACGACGAGAATATTGTAAATGTCCTTGGCGAAATAGAAGCAGACGACGAACATCACCACGAAGGCAGCGAGCGCCTTGATGAGCCGCGCGCGCAGCTCGATCAAGTGATCCATCAAGGGCGCTTTTGTCGCCTCGATATCAGCGTCGGTCATGGGTGGCTCGTTCCGGAAGGCATGGGTTAGTTTCGTGTAACCGAACCGGAGCGCCTAGAACAGTCACCCTTTGCCTTGCGTCTTCGCGCCGTCCGCTTCGGCGCGGCGGGGCGCGTCCCCCATCTCCGCCGCGAGCGCATCGGCAAGCGCCCGCATCTCGGCCTCGATCGCCCCGGCGGCGGGCGGCACTTGACTTGGCGAGCCGCGACCGGCTTCGCGGGCTACCGGAGCAACGCCGGCGGCGAGCAAGGCTTCGGCACCGTCCTCCGGGGTTTCGGGCAAACGTGGCAAGGCGATCGAATTCAGGGACGACTCCGCATTGTGCGGGGCCGCCATCGTTGGCGTACCCGCGACAGGAAGAGTGGACGGCTTTCCGGCCGCGTCGAGGGCCTGCGTGAGTTCTGCCTTGATTTCGGCAAGCGGATGGATGCCGGCATCGATCTTCGCACCTTCCGCGAGCTTTGCCACATCGGCCTTGATGTCGTAGATATCGGCTTCGCGCATGGCGTCCATGAATTGGCCGCGAAACTCGGCCGCCATTCGCCGCAACTTGGCCGCCGCTTGACCCGCCTGGCGCATGACGCGCGGAAGTTCCTTCGGCCCGATGACGATCAGCGCCACGATCCCGATGATGATGAACTTGCCAGCATCAAAATCGAACATAAGGAAACGTCACTCAAGGCTTGCCGGCGAGGATCGTAAACAAACTCTTAAGTCTCAATGGGATAATCCCCACGCCCCTGCCCGGTTCACCGGAACGCAACCCGGCCATCGCCGGAGCGATCAATCTAGCTTGTGGGTATCTGGAATCTTGGCCGGGTCGGCGGCGGTTTGATGGTCGATGGTGCGCATCGGCGGATCGCCGGGGCGCACGACTTCCGGCTTTTCATCTTCTTCCGCCAAGCCTTTCTTAAATGCTTTTATGCCCTTGGCAACATCCCCCATGATGTCGGAAATCTTGCCTTTGCCGCCAAACACGAGCAACACGACGGCCCCGACAATGAGCCAATGCCAGATCGACAGACCGCCCATGGCGCAACTCTCCGTATCCAATGCGAGACGAACCAAACGCCGCCCGCCATGGGGAAAACCTAGGCTTTCATTGGCACAAAAACAAGAAGGCGAGGTGCCGTCCTCACCGGTAAGAGCGGCCAAGCTCGCCACTGTGGGCCACGGCATCGGGGATACGGGGTCAAGCCCAAGATTTGTGGCGGGGGTACTCCGCTACCGCGCGGCGCTGACCGGCGGCGATCAAGAGTCGCAATCCTCGGGCGCGGGCGAAGCTTCTTGCGCGTGCGCAAGACCCTCGCGCCACGCTGGTCTTTCCGGGCCGGGCGCAGGAGTTCCGGCGGCAAAATCGGCGCCCGTGCCGTCCTCGAGCGGATCTTCGTCCTCGGCGAGACCTATGTCGTCGCAAGGCTCCGGGATACCAAAACCTTGCGGCAGACGGCCGTCGAAGAGGCCCGCGCCCTTCAGTTCCTCAAGACCAGGGAGGTCGCCTATCGCCTCAAGACCGAAGTGAATCAGAAAAGCTTCTGTCGTCCCATAGGTGATCGGACGGCCGGGCGCGCGCCTGCGGCCGCGCAAACGGACCCATGCGGTTTCGAGCAGAAGATCGAGCGTTCCCTTGGAGATGGCGACGCCGCGAATATCCTCGATTTCGGCGCGCGTCACGGGCTGATGATAGGCAACGATCGCCAGCGTTTCAAGCGCCGCCCGCGAGAGCCGTTTGGTTTCGCCTTCCCCCGTGGCGAGCAGCCAGGCGAGATCGGTCGCCGTTCTGAACATCCACTTACCGCCGGCCCGCACGAGATTGACGCCGCGCGCGGCGTAGTCCGCCTTCAGCGCGTCGAGGACCGCGCCGGCCGCGACGCCACGCGGCATGCGCTTCTCGATGTCCTTCTCGGCGAGCGGTTCCGCCGCCGCGAAAAGCAGCGCCTCGGCGATCCGCATGGCCTCGGCCAAACCCGCGTCGCGCGGCGGCCGTTGGCTTGGATCAATATGAGCAAAGAGTTGCGCCAGTTCCGCCAAAACCAATTCCTCCTTGTCCGCCCCGTAGCAGCCGCTCACCCACGAACCACATGCGGAAAAAACTCGGGCCCCGGCGATTTACGCTTGATCCAAAGCGGCGCGAAGGCCCCGTCCTGACGGATCGAGATCATGCCCTCGCGCGCCATTTCAAGCGAAGAGGAAAGCGTTGAAGCCCAGACCGTGCGGCGCATTTCGGGCGTCGTGCAAAAAGCCATGAGATAAGTATCGAGTACCGTCCAATCGAGCGCTCGCCCGGCAAGTTTTTCAAGTTCGCCGCGCGCGCGCGCGAGCGACCAGACAAACCGCTGCTTCACGGTTACCCGCGTGAGCGCCCGTTTCTGACGCCGCTCCGCATAGGTGGACAGCAATTCGTAAAGGCTTGCGCGCCATTGCGGCGCGCCGGCCGCGAAGGCGGGCTCGGGCAGGCCTCGCAAAAACATATCGCGGCCGAGACGCGGCCGGTTGACAAGTGCTTCGGCGGCGGCGCGGATCGCATCGAGGCGGCGAAGCCGGAGCTGCAATGCTTCGGCAAGCTCCCGGGCTTCCGGTTCCTCGCCCTTTGCCGCTTGTGGGAGCAAAAGGCGCGACTTCAAATAGGCGAGCCAAGCCGCCGTGACGAGATAATCCGCCGCGAGTTCAAGACGCAGGCGGCGCGCCGCCGCGATAAATTCGAGATATTGCTCGACGAGCGCCAGCACGGAAATCTTGCTCAAATCCACTTTCTGCCGGCGCGCGAGGTCGAGCAAAAGATCGAGCGGGCCTTCAAAACCCTCGACATCGACCACGAAGGAGCCTTCCTCGCAGGCCTCCATGGCGTTTTGAGCAAAAGGTAAATCCAATGACTCGCGCTCCCCCTCCGGGGTTTGCCGCACCGGTATCGCACTGGCCCCTCGCCAACCGTTGCCGCAAGTCCCGCCGCGGATTCGTCACGGGCGTCCACAGGATAGCGCTCCGGGCGTTCGGGTTGCCGTCAGCCCTTCACGCTCGAACTAAAGCACCCGCGCGCTGCCAAGCCGAAGCGCCCCGCCGGGACGGCGCCTCAGTCCTTGGCGACGAAGCAATTGCCCCCGCCGCTTTGAAGTTTTTGGCACAAAGCAATGGCTTCGTCCCGCGACGGAAAACCGGCGACCCGGACCCGATAAACGGGCTTGCCGCCGACCGCTGCCTTGTGGATCGAGGTGCGGAACCCCGCCAATTCGGCGGCAAACTTTTTCAAGAGCCGCACTTGCGTTTCACGCGCCTCGTGCTCGGTCGCGGGAGCCGCGAGCTGGACCGCGAAGCTACCTGGCACCGCCTGCGGCGCTCCAGCGGCTGGAGCCTGTTCCCGCGCGTCAGCAAGCTCCAAGCGCTTGGCCTTGGCGGCAGCGGAGGTTCGCGGCTGCGGATTGCCGTTCGCATCTGGCGCGGCCGTCCTGGGCGTTGTTGCCACCCGCGCCGCCGATTTTGGCGTTGCGGCCTTGGCCATGGCCGCCGCCGTGGGGCGCGCGGCAGGAACGGGAACGGGAACGGCGGGCGCCGCAACATGTGGTGGGGTGTCGTCGGGCAGGAGCGTGCCGTCCGGCCGCACCGAAACGGTCTTGACCTTTTTCGGCTCGATAAGATCGGCGATGCTGCGCGGTTCGGCGGACGGTTGCGGCGGAGCCTGCGCCGGCGGGGCCGGCACGGGAACGCTCGCCGCCCCGGTGGCAAGACCGTCAATGGCGCGCGGCGGGTTGGCCTGCGCCTCTGGCACATTCGCTTGCGCGGCCAAATCGGCGGGCTGTTCCACATTATTAACCGCGGCGACCGGCGGCGGTTGCGGCGACCCGCCAATGATAGAGGCGTCTTGAGCCGGAATTTCCGTGCCCGCCGCCGATTCGGGGTGTATCTTCGCTGGCCCGTCAGGAGCCCTGATCGTTGCGATCTCGTCTTGATGGGAAACCGCGCCCTTGAAGCCAAAACTGGCGCCGATGCCTGCGATTCCAGCGACGATCATCGCGGCCATGACATAGAGCGGGCGCCGCGATCTGATCTCTTCAAACGGAGGACCGGCCTCGCGGAAACCCCCCGCGGTGTCCTCATAGCGCCCCTGTTCCGCGCCTTCCGCCTCCTCGTACCCGTCCAATTCATCGGATTCCGGCAGGTTCTCCCCGCTTTCATGCCGCGCGGCGCCAAGCAGCCCCGCCTCGATTGCGGCGAAATCGCCGCCGATAAGGGGCTCGTGCGCGTCTCGCTCCTCACCTTCGCCGTGATCCGGCCCGCGCCGCAAAGTTCCGGCGGGACGCCGGCTCAGCGGTTCAAACACCGACTTATATGGATCCTCCTGCTCGCCGACGAAGCGCGCGAGTTCGGCAAGTGGATCGTCGTCCCCTTGGTTTGCGCCGAGCGGCTTGCGCAGACGCCTTTCGAACTCCTCCAGATCGATCATCGGCCGTCGTTTTACAATTGGCTCGCTCATCTTACTCAACCCTCCTGTCGCGACTTCGTGGCGGACGAACCCGCCAGTCCACTTCATTGCAATCGCGCATCCCACGCGGGGCACTGCTTACGCTATCTCAAGCGCATGATCTGGCCGGTTCGAACCGGATCATGCACTGAGCACCTCAACATCTTAACATAGCACGATCACGACCGGTTTTCACGCGATCCATGCCGCGCAACTGGTTTTCGCTTTCGTCACTTGGACTCGTGCGTCTTGCTTGGCGTCTTTTCATCTCTCACGTTCAAGCACTTTCGCCGCGCCGGCCGGCGCACTGCGAGCGGAACCATTACCCAGCGGCGTGAACGCAAGCGCCTTTTATCGCATCTCCTCGGGAGCGTTCACCCCCAAAATTCCAAGCCCGGACGCGAGAACCGTCGCCACCGCCGTTATTAAAGCCAACCTGGCGGCAGTTAAATCTGTCCGCTCTTCATTAAGAAATCGTAATTGTGGCCGATCTTTGCCGCGAGTCCAATGGGCGTGCAGGCTCGACGCGAGATCGTGCAAATAAAACGCGATCCTGTGCGGTTCGTCGCTGAGTGCCGCCGCTTCGACAATCCGGGGAAATTGCGCGACGAGCTTGATCAGCGCCACTTCCCCTTCGTCCCGCAGGAGGCCGAGGTCCGCCGCGGCCAGCGCCTGGCTTGAGATATCAATTCCTGAAATCGTTGCAAGCCCTTGCCGTAGCACGGATTTCGTTCTTGCATGGGCATATTGGACATAAAACACCGGATTATCCTTGGATTGTTCAATCACCTTGCTCAAGTCGAACTCCAAGGCCGCGTCGTTCTTGCGGAAAAGCATCATGAAACGAACCGCGTCCACGCCCACTTCGTCAACGACGTCACGCAATGTTACGAATTCCCCGGAGCGTTTCGACATTTTCACGGGCTCGCCATTGCGCATCAATTGAACCAATTGACAGAGCTTGACATCGAGTCTGGTCCGGCCTTCCGAGAGAGCCTCGACGGCGGCGCGCATCCGCTTCATGTAGCCGCCATGATCGGCGCCCCAAACGTCGATCAAAAGCGTGTAGCCGCGGTCGAGCTTGACTTTGTGATAGGCGATATCGGAGGCAAAATATGTGTAGGATCCGTCCGATTTCATGAGCGCCCGGTCGGCGTCGTCGCCAAAAGCCGTCGATCTGAACAGGGTCTGTGCGCGATCCTCCCAATCCTCCGCGGGCTGCCCTTTCGGCGCCGGAAGACGTCCTTCATAGACGAGACCGCGCCGGCGCAGTTTTGCGATCGCCGCGGCGACCAAATCGCCTTCGCCGCCCCGGGTTAGCGAGCGCTCCGAGAAAAAAACCTCGTGCTCGATGTTCAACACCGCGAGATCGGCCCGGATCATCGCCATCATCGCGTCGATCGCGATAGCGCGCACCTCGTCAAGCCATTCGGCTTCCGGACGCCCAAGCAGCGTGCGGCCATATTTTCTAGCAAGCGCCGCGCCGATGTCTTTCAAATAATCGCCGGGATAAAGACCTTCGGGGATTTCGCTGATTTTTTCGCCCAGTGCCTCTCGGTAGCGCAGGTACGCGGAACGGGCTAAGGCATCAACCTGGGCGCCGGCGTCATTGATATAAAATTCGCGCGTGACCGCGTGACCGGCGAAGGCCAGCAGATTGGCGAGCGCGTCGCCGAAAACCGCGCCACGGCCATGCCCGACATGCATCGGACCGGTCGGGTTCGCCGAGACATATTCCACATTGATCTTGAGTTTTTCCGCGCCCCCCAAGGCCGGCCGGCCAAACCGCGGTCCCTGTTCGAGCGCCGCGCGCAAGATGCGGGCGAAGACCGCCGGCCTCAGGCGGATATTGAGGAAGCCCGGACCCGCGACCTCGGCTTCGGCGACGTCTGGATCATCCGCGAGCGCGGCGGCGATCTCGACGGCGAGCTGGCGCGGATTGGCGAAGTTTGGCCGCGCCTCTTTCGCGTAAACCATCGCCGCATTGGTGGAAATATCGCCATGCGCCGCGCGCGGCGGCTCGACGGCAAAGCGTTGCAAATCGAGATTTTCCGGCAAGCGGCCGCTAGCCGCGATCCGGCGAAGAATCGAAGCGATCAGGGAGTGGAACTCGGCGTAAAGATTCATTCGCTCACCAACTCAAGGAGCTGCGCGGCGGCTCCGCCGCGTGCACGAAAGGATACTATTAAGCATAATATCCGAATCGGCAGTGTGTCAGTTTGAAGTTCGGCTTTGCACCACTTGCGGACCTTAGCGATCGGATGCGCGAACATCGCATTTCGAGCCTATTCGGACCTTCGTCGAATAGCCGAGCGTCATTTGGCGTAGCCTAGGCATTAAATCCAGAATGAACGAAAGCGTTTTGTGGCGCAATGAGTCCTCTCGCAGGACGGTGATCAGGATCGGCACCGCTGGCCGGCCAAGCTCTATAAGCAGGCGGCGGCCGAACTCCTCGAATTCCTTTCCACGCTCAGCCGCTCGCGCCAAACGGCCGAGGTAACCGAAGAAAAGGTGTACCAGACGGCGGGCACGTATAAGCTCGTAGTCGGTCGCGGAGGTTATCGCCTTGCGTTGCGCCGTCAGCGAAGCCATCTCATTCAGGTACCTCGCCATGATTTCGAAATGATCGTCTCGCAAATCGATGTCGGCTAAGCTACCTGACTGTGAGATGTTGTTGCCGAAATAAGGTGTGGCTTTCTTCCAAAGCGCACCGAGCCCCGTCGCCGCCAATTCTTCGTTGACTCCGTAGAAAATTCCCAGAAATTCTGATGTCAAATCTGCTATGGCATTCTTCGCCTCCTTGGGCGCATTGGGTAAGGCGATCTTCCGGGCAAATTGTCCCGCGAGTTCTCCAACCGCGTCGCCGAAATGCAGCATTGAGCGGCCACGGATCGAGCTAAAATGGCGGCTCATCAGTCTTCCATAGACTGCACGGATGGAAGCGAGCTCCGTCGGAAAACCCCAGAGCCACAGGCCTAGGATCGCCGTGTCAACCCTTGGCTGCGCCGCAAGTAAATCATAAGCCGCCTGCGCCCGCTCTATAATTCCCGGTTCTGTCCAGAAGGTTTCCGTGCCCTTGCCTCGGCCGAGGCCGTGCCGCCGAGGCTGCGGTAAAAGCCCCTTTGTCCACCAGTCTCTTGCCGCTCTCGGCGTGAGATAGCGGCCGGATGCGGCCATGTCGGCGCAAAGTTCATCGAGTGTTGGCATCGGGGGCGTCATTTTACAAGCGCCATTCAAACGCGCAAACTTAGTTCGGCCGACCTGCTAGATCGGGGTCCAGCTGAAATCCTTGGAGATCACAATGCAACAGGTTGACATTGCGCTGGATAAGCTCTTCGTCTCAGAACTCAACGCCAGGAGAGATTTGCAAGCCGGGCAAGAGGACTCCGGCATCGACGAACTTGCCTCAAGTATTCGACAGCAGGGCCTGCTCTCGCCTCCTATCGTGCGCCCCACCGCTGATGGGCGATATGAGGTCCTCGTGGGTCAGCGTCGGCTTCTCGCGTGCCGGAAGGTCGGTCTTGACCCGGTTCCCTGCCTAGTCCGGGACGATCTGGGCGACGCGGATGCTGTAACTCTCTCGCTCGTGGAGAACGTCCACCGCGCCGACATGCATCCTCTCGACAAGGCGCGCGCTCTGAAAGCACTGTACGATCACCATAAGTCCTATGAGCGGGTCGCTAAAGAATCCGCTTGGTCCGTCTCAACCATCAGGAAATACATTCAGCTCCTCTCGTTACCGGATGAACTCCAGCAGCGTCTTGGCACAGCCGGTGGACCCTCGGGAGTTGGCACATTGGCTCGTCTCGCTTCGACCTTTTCAGGCGATGAGGCCGTTGAGGTATATGGAAGAATATCCGGGTTCACGCAGCGGATACAGGAGGAAATCCTCAAACGGAGCGACGGAGACATAGCGAACATCGACGATCTTGTTGACGAAGCACAAGAGGGTGCCTTCAATGTCAGGCGGTGCGGGGGAGCACACGGATGCGAGACCATCCGCGACATCCTGCAGCATAGTCTCAATCAATCCGATTTTCAGGATCTCGTTCGCGATGTTGCGAGGAGCTTGGACTCATCGGAACTCACGAAGAGGAGTCTGCAGGACGCAGCACATGCCTTTTGGAAGGCTTTGGCAACCGACTCTGTCGCGCTGCCATAAATCATGCCTCTGTTGTGCATCAATAAGGCCAGGAGAAACTCGCATGGCTCCGAACGTCCGATTCCCACCCAATTCGGACGATCGAGATCGCGCAACTGAACGGCGGCAACAGGTCATTCTGCGACGTTCAGGTCGGCGCGGGCAATGGCCGAATTGGGTCATGAGCTTCGCCCGCCGCGCTAATGCAATTCCGGGGTTTCGTCAAAAAGCCTGCGATGCTCGTCGGCGGCATAACGGTCGGTCATCCCGGCGATATAATCGCAGACGACGCGCGCCAAGCACCGCTCGTAACTTCATCCCTTGCGGCCATTCGCGGAAATAAGGCCAGCCGCACACTCCAAAAACCGGCGGGCAGTTTGAACCGCATCTCGCGCGCTTTCGCCAGACACTTGCGAGCCGGGGCCGGTTTCATAGTCGGCGATGGCTTTGAAGTTGTAGGCGCGGGGAAGGAACGCCCGCAACTCCATATCAAAGCGTGGATCGTCCTTCACCAGCCGCGCAAACTCCCTCTGCACGCCCGAATGCCGTCTGATCGCCTTGCCGGTGCACTCGAAGATCAACGCTTGTGCCGCGTGCAGGCCGGCTAGGTACGCGGTGCGTCCGGCATCGGCATTCAATCCGGCACCAAGCATCGTTTCGGCCCGATCGAGAAGCTCCCGCGACTTGTCGAGAAAGGCGCCGGTCTGTGGCTTCATAGGTCAATGCCGTCGGCACGGATTTCGTGCATCAGCGGCGTACGTTCGTTGTAGGCATCTGCCCGATAGGGCATCACGTGAATGAACTCGCCTTCGCTGTAAAGAATATCGGTGGCGACGTCAGCGAGCCGGTTCATCTCCGCAAAACGGTCAGCCATATCGCGCAGAAACACCGCCACATCGTAATCGGAATCCGGCCGCGCGTCACCGCGCGCGCGCGAGCCAAACAGCACCACTCGCGCCACGCGGTCGCCGTAAATTTCGGTGACGGCGGCGCGAAAGCGTTGAAGGATCGGGTCACCGGCTAGTTTCGCTGCCATAGAAAATATATAGCCCATTTTTCCTTACCGCTCGCAGCAAGAACATTAGGCAATGAAGTGGACCCGGTTCTTGGGACCAGTTGATTAATTGGAAGGGAAGCCGTTCCGTCATGGCAACCGGAGCGGAAGATGACCAAGGGAACGAGACGGAGCATCGAGGCGGCGCTGTGGTTCGGCAAGCTCACCATGAAGGGCGAGGATTGCCCTCGAGGCGTTGCGGGAGCAGGCGACGGTTGCGGACCTTGGGCAACGCCACGAGGTCCACCCGAACCAGATTTACGCTTGGAAGAAGCAG
>JBOHJT010000092.1:0-11830 GCA_050728715.1 Methylocella sp. | reverse complement strand
CCATTATGCCGGTCGTGCGCATCGACGGGCGCGAGATCGGCACAGGAATTCCCGGACCGCTCGCGTCGAAATTGCGCGCGATTTTTCATGACACGGCCGCGCGATCAGTAAGTCTATGATCAACCTTCGGGAGGGGGGCTCTATCGGTCAACATTTAATCCTGATGACAATGATCAAAGTAGGGGTTGCGGCGCCACCTATTGGTCTAATATGATCGGGGGCCGGGATTGGCCGGATCGCGTGTTGCTAAGCGTCATTCTTAGTCTAATAGTCGTTCTCAGGGGAGACGGTGTTTATAGCGAGCTTGTTTCCAAACCGCCAAGATATGGTGTCGTATGGCATTCCCGCGGCTTCATATTGAAGGCGTTCAAAGAGATCGCGTAAGCGGTCCATGGGGCAAACGCTAGTCAAATGGCACCGGTGGTTTTTAATGAGCAATATGTGCCGGCCACGGCGCCAAGGACAAAATAGGATACCGGGACATGGGAGCGGAGCGGCCACAAAATCTCCAGGATACTTTTCTCAATTTTGTACGTAAGAACAAGGTTCCTCTCACGATCTTCCTGGTCAACGGCGTCAAACTGCAAGGTGTCGTCACCTGGTTCGACAATTTCTGCGTATTGCTGCGCCGCGACGGGCATTCCCAGCTCGTTTATAAGCATGCCATATCGACGATCATGCCTGGCCAGCCGATTCAGATGTTCGAGCCCGGCGACGAGGCCGGACACGCTGGGCCATAGGATAATTTCGCGAAGCGTGAAGCCGTTTATTGAGCGCTTGATTTGTTAGAGCATCCCGGAAATCCGATCGGGGCAGCGCGCCAACGCCACTGCGGCGGGCATTTTGATCTAGGCATGGGGAGTTGGGCATCGGCGTCCTTGCGAATGGTACAAAATCGGCGCTGAAAGCCGGCCCGGAAATCAAAGGCGGCGCCGGACAAGCTATCGAGGCGCGTCCCCGGGCTCTGGTGGTCGGTCCTTATCTCGACGCCGGCGCGCGCCGCAAGGCCGAGCTGGTGACGTCCGCCAAAACGGCGCGCGGGCGCTCGCACGAGGCGCGTCTTTCCGAAGCGCTGGGGCTTGCCCAGACGATCGGCGTTGAAATTGTCTCGGGGCAAATCGCTCCGCTTTCGCAAATACGGCCTGCGAGTTACCTCGGCAAAGGCAAAGCCGCCGAGCTTGCGGCCCTGGTAAGCACGGAAGCGATCGATCTCGTGGTCATGGATTGCGCCTTGTCGCCGGTGCAGCAGCGCAATCTCGAAAATGCGCTTGCGGCCAAGGTCATCGATCGCACCGGACTGATCCTCGAAATCTTTGGCCGCCGGGCACGAACACATGAGGGCGCGCTGCAGGTCGAGCTCGCCCATCTCGCCTATCAAAAATCGCGGCTGGTTCGATCCTGGACCCATCTAGAACGTCAGCGCGGCGGTTTTGGCTTCCTCGGCGGTCCCGGCGAAACCCAGATCGAGGCCGACCGGCGCCTCATCGCGGAGCGGATGACCCGCATCGAACGCGACCTCGAAGGCGTCAAGCGGACGCGCGGCCTGCATCGGCAAAGCCGCCGCGCCGTGCCTTATCCGATTGTCGCGCTCGTCGGCTATACGAATGCTGGAAAATCCAGCCTATTCAATAGGCTGACGGAGGCGGCGGTCGCCGCCGAAGACATGCTATTCGCGACACTCGATCCCACCTTGCGCGGCGTCGCGCTGCCGCATGGCGGTCAAATCATTCTCTCCGATACCGTCGGCTTTATTTCTGACTTGCCGACCATGCTTATCGAGGCCTTCCGGGCGACACTTGAGGAAGTCCTTGAAGCGGACGCCATTTTGCATGTTCGCGATATCGCGCATGAGGACGCCGAAGCGCAGCACGCCGACGTCGAAGCCATCCTCGCCGGTCTCGGGATCGATCCCGCCAATGATCACCGCCTCATGGAGGTTTGGAACAAATGCGATCTGGTGGGGGAAGCCGCCCTTGCCGCGCAGCGCGGCGCGGCGTGGTTTTCGCACGGCAAGCCGGTTTTCGTTTCGGCATTGACGGGGCAGGGCCTCGAAGACCTTCGCGCCGCGATTGAAACGCGGCTCGCAAGCGGCCGGATTGTCTTTGACATCGCGCTCGATGCGGCCAATGGCGCGGGGCTTCATTGGCTGCACGAGAATACCGAAGTCATGCGGAAAAGCACGGCGGCGGACGGCACCGTTCATATGCGGGTTCGGGTCGTGCCGGAACGCGCGGAGCAGGTCCGGCGGAGGTTTCCCGCCGCGAGGCGTGCGTAACGCTGCCAGCGCACCTTGGCAAACTGAATCACGCGCGCAACAGAATCCGCCCACCGGAAAACGCAAGAGTTTTCTCCCAGCCCTTCAAAGAGTCGGGGTAAATTATAAAAGGAATTCAGTTCCGCCGCCATGACTTGGCAAAAACAAAAAAAACGCGATCGGGTTTAAACGAAACCGGATCGCAGCCTTCCGCGCGGCGGATACGACGAATCGCGCCATGGGCTGGATGCAAAGGCCCTTGACTGGCAAAAGCCGCGCCCCAGATCTTTGTCGCTGGCTTGTCGGGGCACTCCGCACGTCGTGAGCGCCTGAAAAGGTCCAGCTCAAGCCCGCACGTGGCAACCACGATCGCAACCGCGAGTACCGGCGCCGTGGTCTGGAGGAGTGCGGAGCTAGCGGCGCGGCCACTCCACGCTTCCAGCCGGACAATGTCATATGGCCCATAGCCCGCGGCAATCTTGGCCGGAAACGCGGACCGCGGCAGGGTTTCGCGCACAGTGCGTCCACTCAAATCTTCGGAGAATAGGCCATGAACATGCGTGATCTCATTCCTTGGACCCGGGGCCAGGATCTCGTCCCTGAGTTTTTCCGCGACGAAAGATCGAGCCCGTTTCTCACATTGCACCGTGAAATGAACCGCCTTCTGGAAGAAGCCTTTCGCGGCTTCGCCTCTACTTCGCTTGCCGGGCGCCGGACGGATTTCGTCAACCCCGCCTGGCCGAAGCTTGAAGTCGCCGAAACCGAAAAACAAATTACGGTCTCCGCGGAAATCCCCGGCATGGAGGACAAAGACGTCGAGCTTGTCTTGAACGACGGCAATTTGATCCTTCGCGGCGAAATGAAATCCGAGACGGAGGATAAGGAGCGCCAGTTCAGTGAACGTTTCTACGGCCGCTTCGAACGGCAAATTCCGGTCGGCATGGACATTGATGAAAACAAGATCGAGGCCTCGTTCAAGAACGGCATTCTCAAGATCGTTTTGCCGAAAACCGAGCGAGCGCAGACGAAAGCAAAACGGATCGCCATCAACAGCCCAACCAAGCACTGATGCTTGATCCTCGGGGATCATGGGGTGCGACCGGCACTTCCTGCCGCATAAAATCGGCGGCAGGAACGCCGGGCGCATCTCCGGGGCGTCCCGGCCACGCAGACGTTGTTCGCTCCGAAGGTCTTGGGGAGCCTTCGGCCAACGTTCGCGAACTTGAAGCCACCCTCACGCAAACGCCATGATGACGGCATCGACCGCGATGGAGTCGCCTGCCTTTACGTGTATTTTGGCCACGGTCACATCGTGTTCGGCGCGCAAAACGGTTTCCATTTTCATGGCCTCGATGATGCAAAGGGGTTCGCCCGATTTCACCGTCTGCCCGGCTGCCACCTCGATCGATTTGACGAGCGCGGGCATTGGACATTGCAGCAATTTCGAGCCGCCGGATGCTTTTTTTTCCAGCATCAGCGCGGCAAACTCCGCCTCGCGCCGCGTGTAGACCCGCGCCTCGGCCACAAAGCCAGCGTGCGTCAAAGTATAGCCATTTAGAATGGGGCGCAGTTGAACCGCGACTCTTTCGCCGTCGATCATGCCGTTCCAAACTGCCTGACCTGGGACCCAATCACAACTGCAGATATGCGTGTGCCCAGCCTTCTCAAATCGCACAAGCAGGTCATCGTTCCTATCATCGAGGGTCACGTCATGCCGAATTTTGCCGAGCATGACCGAACGCTCGCGCGTAAAGTGGACTGGGCGCGCCTGGCCCGAAATCGCGCGCTTGTGTTCATTCATCACATGATCGGCGGCCGCCGCGACGCTCGCGAACAGGTGCGCGCGCTCTCCCTCCGGCGCAAGCGGAGTAAAACCACGCGGGTACTCCTGGGCGATGAAGCCGGTCGAGAGTTCGCCCGCCCGCAAGCGCTTATGCGCCATCACGGCGCCGAGAAATGCAATATTATTGGCGACACCTTCGATTACAAACGAATCGAGCGCTTGCGTCTGCGCTGTCATGGCTGCCGTTCGATCCGCCGCATGGGTTACGATTTTCGCGATCAGCGAATCGTAATGGATGGAGATTTCGCTGCCTTCGCGGACGCCTGAGTCGATGCGCAGCGTCACACCGTTGCGTTCGCCGGGCTCCGGTGGCCGGTAGGTCTTGAGCCGCCCGGTCGAGGGCAAAAAATTTCGCGCCGGGTCTTCGGCAAGGACCCGGCTTTCGATCGCGCAGCCTTGCAGATGCACGGTGGCCTGACCGACCGGCAATTTCTCGCCGGAGGCCGACCGGATCATCTGTTCGACGAGGTCGATGCCGGTGACAAGTTCGCTCACCGGATGCTCGACCTGCAACCGTGTGTTCATTTCGAGGAAATAGAAATTTTTGTCTTCGCCAACTATGAATTCGACCGTGCCGGCCGAATCATAGTTGACCGCCTTTGCCAGTGCGATCGCCCATTCGCCGATCTTGCGGCGCGTTTCCGCGTCGATGAAGGGAGAGGGAGCTTCCTCGATTACTTTTTGATGGCGGCGTTGAATGGAACATTCGCGTTCGCCAAGATGGATGACGTTTCCGTGCTTGTCGCCCAGTATTTGAACTTCGATGTGGCGCGGATCGGGAATAAATTTTTCGATGAAGACTCGGCCTTTGCCAAAAGCGGATTTCGCTTCCGACCGCGCGCGGACAAAATTTTCCGCGATCTCCTTGCGCGCGGAGACGATCCGCATTCCCCTACCGCCGCCGCCGGCCGAGGCCTTGATCATCACCGGGTAGCCGATGGCATCGGCGATCTTCGCAGCCTGCGTTGTGTCGTCGATGACGCCGGGGAACCCCGGCACGGTCGCGACACCTGCCGATTGAGCGAGTTTCTTCGATTCGATTTTGTCGCCCATCGCCTCGATGGCCTGCGGGTTCGGGCCGATGAAGGCGATGTTGTTTGCGTCCAATGCGCGCGCGAACGACGCCTCCTCCGACAAAAAACCGTAGCCCGGATGCACCGCCTCCGCGCTTGTCGCCGTGCAGGCCGCGACAATGTTTTCGATCACGAGATAGCTCTCAGCCGCGGGCGGCGGACCAATCCGCACGGCCTCGTCCGCCATATCCACATGCGGCGCATCCTTGTCGGCATCGGAATAGACGGCGACTGTCGCAATTCCCATTCGCCGCGCCGACGCAATCACCCGGCAGGCGATCTCGCCACGGTTCGCGATGAGGATTTTTCTGAACATCCAAGGCCCCGGAATAGCGGCACGCCGGTCGAGGCGCGCCGCCACGGCCATGTCGCCGCCAGTGCTTTTATGCGAGGGTGGCGGGCGCGTCCATCGCGCAAAATAAGGGAGCAGGAGATAATGTTAGTATATATATCATGAACAAGGTAGTGAGACACGCTAACCTTAAAGACGGATGCCGCAGCATAGGCGCCGGTTCCCGACTCAACCGCCGCCATGACCTGCTCCCGCAGGTCCTGAGAGTAAGCTCCACTCCGCGCAATCCCCTGCCGAATCAACAAGGAAAGCGAGTCGCAAATCAAACCTTCCTGGAATTCCGGTGCGATTCCACCAGACGTGAAAATGCTCTAGAACTGAAAATAAATGAACGGCTGCTCGTCGCGAATGTCGAAGATCGCGAAGAATAACAGCAAACCGCAGGCCACTGCCCAGCCGACGTTAAACCTGATACCAAAAAGAAGCGGCCGGGCCGGGTTGCCTACCTTCAAGGCCGGTTCATGAGCCAGCATGATTTCTTGCGTATTCGGAGCAAACCACGCGATGAACATTGCCCCAAACAAGGCCAAGTAGCCCTTCGCATAGGGCTGACGCACAATTGCGACGCCGTGCGCTGCCATCCAATCCTTAAGGTGGAGCACCTCCACGACCCTGTTCGGCAAAGTGAGGCCGTCAACTCCGCCCATTTGAGCCAGCAATTTCACGGCGCTCGATGCTGAATCCGCCCGGAAAAAGATCTCCGCAATAAGGACACAGAGATACACCAAGACCCCATACAAAAGAGCGATCGACCTCGTAGGTGTCGCGCTCTTTGCCTTCGGACCAAATTTCCGCCATGCATGGTTCACGGTGATGTAGATCCCGTGTAGAGCGCCGAAGATCACGAATTGCAAGCCGGCCCCATGCCAGATGCCTGCCAGCACCATGGTGACGAACGTAGGCAACGCGATCAATTCAGGAAACTCTCGCAGCGTCTTCGAAGCCTTGCTTGAATTCGACTTGCCTACCACCGCGCGCCTACGCGCGATCGTAAGTGCAACCGGATTGTAGATATAAGCCGTCAGGAATCGCGTGAGCGTCATATGCCAGCGCTGCCAGAAATCTATGATACTAGTCGCCTTGTAAGGCGAATTGAAATTGAGCGGGAATTTGATGCCGAACATCCTCGCAAGGCCAATCGCCATGTCGGAATAACCAGAGAAATCAAAGTAAAGTTGCATGGAATAGGTCAGCGCCCCAAGCCACGCTCCAAGCATGTCAATATGCAGACGGTTTAGCGTCTCGAACGAAATGACGCTCAAATTGTCGGCGATGAGCGTCTTCTTGGCCAAGCCGATTATAAAAATGACTAGCCCGATCGCAAATTCACTTGGCTGGAACCTGTAGTTTCGCTTCTCCTCAAATTGAGGCATGAGTTCTTTGTGGTGTACGATCGGACCCGCGATGAGATGCGGGAAGAACGTCACGAACAAAACGTAATTGACAAATCGATATTCGAGCGCAAAACCCTGGCTGACGTCGACCAGGAAGGCGATTTGGGTGAAGGTGAAAAACGATATCCCAAGCGGCAATGCGATTGGGTTGACTGAAATGCCGATCGAACCGAGCACGACTACGAGATACTTGAAATAAAAGAGCGCTAGCAGGTTGGCTGCAACTCCAAATAGGAGGAGGGCCTTAGCCCGCGGCTCGCTCGAAGACGTGCGAATGCCCTGCCCAATGGCATAATTGAACAGAACGGAAATCACCAATACAGGTATCCAGCCAGGGAACCAAGAACCATAAAATACGACCGAAGCGATGCAGAGCCATACCTTGGCGTGCGTTGGTCCGAGCCGGGCGATCAACATGAATCCCACGAGTGCGATCGGCAAAAATGCGAAAATGAAGAGATAAGAGCTGAAAACCATTATCGTCTCGCGGCAATTCTCTGCGACCGAACCAGCATTTCAGAAATCGCCGCAACGACCTTCTTCCGGCCAGTTTCAGTGAAATGCGTGCAAGCGCACCAACGCGTGCTGAAGTCATCGGAATCCAGAGATTCAGATAGATTCAGAACGTCGACATTCTGGTCACGGAGTCTTTGCGCGATGGCATCTTGCCGGCTACGCAGAGCTGCCACCCAAGAAGCATCCAGCTGCCCGATCAGTTCAAAATTCGTCGGCAAGATGACGACATGCAATTGCCGCTGATGAGAAACCAGGTAGGCGCTCAGTTCGCCAACCATGTCGAGCAAATGGAAATTGGTCTGCTGTGCGATGTAGAGCCACCAATAATAGGCGCGCACAAACGCCGGATCGACGGTGGTCTGCTCAGGGCAGACCCACGCCCGCATTTCCCGTGCAAACCACTTCGCGGATATCCCGCGATAATCCGGATAGGTGACGCCCTCGAAGGTAAACCCTCGGTCGTGCATCTGCGGCTGTCCGGAAATCCCCGTCCAAAATGATTCCACAGACTCAGAACGGAAGACGCTAAAGCCAACATTGAACAATTTGTAGAGCAATAGCTCGCGATATGGCGGGACGGAAGGGACATCCAATCCCTCAAACTCGATCGGGAGAACGACGTCCTTTGCGTGGCCGTAGCGGCCAGCCAACGCGGCAAGATTGATCGAGCGCCAAAGAGGCTGGCCACCGTCCGAGAGGTCGAGGACATTGCGGCCAGCCGTGTCGCCGAGCATCACCGCTAAATTCCGGCGGTCCTGGTCGCAATCTGACACATGATCAATAGTCGAGGCGCCCACAAGCGCGACATCTGCCGGCGAACGAACAACCCCAATTACATGCCGCGCGAGCGATATCGACGGCCATGGCAGCGCGAAAAGCACGATCGCCGTAACCAGCGAGATTGCCGCAAACTTGATTGCCGGATTTCTCCGGACGGGCGCCGTTGCTCCATCGCTGTTCATTGTGATGTTTTGCGCTCGATGAGATCGACGAAATCACCGACGTTCTTCAAAGCATCCACTTCGGCAGTGGAAATTTTCATCCTAAAACGCATCTCAGCGGCGACGACGAGATTTATGTGGTTGGCGGAATCCCATTCCTTGACATCGTCCGCAGTCATTCCCCGTTCAAGAACGATCGCGTCATCCTCGAAAATGTCACGAAAAACAGAGGTAAGTTTCTCGAGGATTTCATCCTTGCTCATGGTAACCTTCCAATTTCCATATGTGTCTGGTATGGCACGAAGCCTTCCAAACGCAGCTGCAAAGTCGTAAGGCTGCCCTCGTCCGAAAGGACTGAGAAACCCAGCTTCGAGTAATGCTCTCGCACAATCTCATTTCGTTCGGTTGGCCGATATTCACCGATCAGGCTTCGGTAGCCCCTGGCTTTGGCAACATCCGCGATTAGATTCATAGCTGCCTGTTCAACTTGCCGGCCAAGAACGCGGCAGCTCATGAGCCAGGTCTCGACCTTGAGGGCCGCTGCCGTCTCGTTGGGCCGTAGGATCAACACGGCGATGATGCCATTATCCCCAAATTTATCGGTTAAACGCAGCTGAAGAGTTACAGAGTCAGGGTCGCTCATGATCGAGCGGACCTCCGCCTCAGTATACCGGCGGGTCGTCAGATTGAATTGGTTCGTTTTATTGATCAGTTGGACGATCCGCTGTAGCCCCATATCGTCGAAGGGGCCAAATTTGAGCGTCATCTCGAGGGCCTTGAGATAGCCGTCGAGGTCGGTGGAGGCATCGAGCAATGCCTGTCGCTGATTATTTTCCTGATATTGCGCCGACCTGGCGACATCGTCAGAAGTAACGGCGACCCCCTCGAATAGGCCGGAATCGGCAATGATCGACGGGTAGAATGTCGGATCATCACCGAGTTCCGGGACCAACACCGCCGCCAATTCGGTCCTTACCAAATTGCGTTCGAATGGACTGTCATCGGCGAACACCAGCGCGTCGATGCCGATGTTCAATTCCTTCGCGATGTACCTCAGATTGCTTGCTTTGTCGGTCCAATTGGCGACGAAACAAGCAATATCAGAGGATCGAAGAATCATCTCGGGATGTTTTTCAAATGCTGACCTGGCAATGGCTTCATCATTTTTGGAGCAGACCGCTAGGATAATGCCCCTTCGAGACAATTGCTTGACGTAGCTTTGGAACGCGAGGAATGCCTCGCCCGTCGCCGAGCCCTGTCCCAAGACAATTCCGGCGAGGCCGTCATCACCAACGACCCCGCCCCAAAGCGTGTTGTCGAGGTCAAGGACCAGGCATTTAGCGGAGCGCCCGTAGCGGGCCGCAATGACGCGGGCAACGAGGTCCCCATAGACCGGAGTTGCCGCGGGGCCAATTTCCTGCTTGGCGCGATGCCATAGCGCTTGATCATGCCACGCCGCCAAACCGTAGCGGCCGACCCAATGATCAAGATCGATTAGATCGACACCATCCTCCACAGAGGCCCCGCGCAACTTCGCCGTGAAGCGGTTCAGTTGCTCAGTGGGCGAGCCCGGCAAACGATGTTCGTTCTCGCCCATGAGGCGGAGCATCGTATTGAGTGGAATTTGTTGGAGGACCGCCGCCTCCCATTCAGATTTGGCGTGGCGCCAAAGGGTACGCAGCTGATCCAGTCGCGCGTCAACGACGGCATCCGAGGCGTCAAGCAGATTGTCTCCCTGCCCGCCAAACAGGCTGCCGGCATCATGCGCGAAGAGCACGACATTTGGATCGAACCGGTGCAATCCGGATGTTTTATCATTGATCTCTTGCCAGATTTGGCCATAGGCCGGCTCATAGGTCTCGATCCAAAGACCGCGGGCGAGGCCGGCGACCCGTATCCCCGCCAAGAGATGACCGGACGTCGATGTGCTCAAAACGGCCAACCGTACGCACGGAACGTTCAATGTCCGGTCTCTGATCGCTGGTCCAAAAACGCGATCTGCAAAGCGATCCAGCCTTATGGTGCCGGCATAATCGATATCCTGCCTGGACGCCGAAACCACAGAGGCCCATCGCGTCTCAAAAGACGTAATCGCCTCTATGTCCCTCAAAACTTTGGATAAATTATTTGCTTCCGGCCACCAGTAAAGTTTCACGGGTCCTCACCGACGGTTCCAAGGAATTGTTGCGAGGAGAATTCGTCAGACATAGCGGGATTACGTGCGCGCATGAGCGCCGTTTCGCAAAATAACCAACTGCTTGGCGGTGTGCATGACCCATTCCGGCTATTGGTCCATTTTTTGATTGCTCCCTACGTACCTTTCTCCGTCAAAGCGGTAGTGTCCTAATTTGATGTGAGTGCATTTTGACACAGGGGCGATGCATAAATTCAATCTTGATAACAGTTTAAAGCGATGTACGTCTCACGATCAGTTGTGAATGCTCACTATTCAATTGCGCCGGCCGGGCTCCGGCAAGCTTACGCGCCGGAAGCGCCCGCCGATCCTCCCCGGCGGGCGCTTTTTTTGCCCGGTGATTGTCTATGGTGACCGAGCTTCGCGCGCCAGGGCCAATCACGCTACAGTTCAACAAATTTGGACACTACCGCCAAAGCTATTGGCTTGTAGTCCCGCGCATGTGGCAGGCGTGGCTTGCTGGCCGACACTCCCGCGCATAAATCAACCAGACCGTGTGAAAGCAATTCGCCGGCGCGCAAGAACGATCGTGATACGCGGCGTGGCGCATTTTGCGCGTTCTGGTCGAGATAATCGCTTGGCGTGACCCCATGGGCGTCCACACAGGTCATTGCGGCCGGGAGTGCACCTCGTATTCCCTTCGTTTCATGCTCGAACGGCCGCCATCATGGCGTCGGCGCCAAGGATGTCGAGGGCCCGCCGGAGATCGTAGACGAGTGCCGTGAGGCTGAACTCAGCCCGGACATGGTCGAGACCCTTCATCGGAAAGGCGCCCTGGTTCATCCATTGCTTGATCGTGCCGAAGCGGTGCTCGACGGTTTCACGGCGCCGCGCGAGAATGTCCGGCTTCGCCTTTGGGCGGGCGGCCATCCGGTCCAGCACCGCCTCGTTCGCCAGACGCGAGACCCGGCGATGGCTGGTGGTGCGCCGCAGCCGGAGAGGACAGACGGAGCACGCCGCCGGATTGCTGTCATCGATCTTCTTCAAATCCCGCGGCTTGCCTTGGTTGCGCGGCGCCAGGGGGTCTCCGGCCGGACAGACGAAGACATCCACGGCCGGAACGTGGCGGAACTCGTCCTTGGCGAAGAAACCCTTGCGCACCGCCGATCCGCGCTGAGGCTTGCGGACATGGGGCGTGAGACCCGCCCTCTCGCAAGCTTCGATGTCCGCGATCTTGAAGCAACCCCGATCGGCGGCGGCATCGATGCGCTCGACCCCCGGAACGGCGCGGGCCGGCCCGGCCGTCCGCGTCGGCAGGCCGAT
>JBOHJT010000091.1:0-11928 GCA_050728715.1 Methylocella sp. | reverse complement strand
GAACTCGCGTGGCTGTGCTCACGCGTCCGGCGGCGTGCGATCCTGATCACTTCGTCGAGCCCCATGCCTTCCGGCCCCGGCGCTGGCTCGGCGAAACCGCCGGGCCGCACGACGTATCGGCGCAAATTCCGTTTGGCTCGGGTCCCCGCGTTTGTCCCGGCCGCGTTCTCGCCCTGCTCGAGATGAAGCTGTTGCTCTCGATGCTCTACAAGAATTTCAACGTCGAACGAGTGGGCGACGCGGAAGCCGTCCGGGAACACTTCGCATTTACGATGTCGCCCCTGGGCCTGAAAGTGCGCCTGCGCCGCCGCTCCAGCGCCCTGGCCGGCGCGGTAGCCGCCTGAATCGCCGCTGAGGCAACTTCGCCCCGCAGATTAAGCCCATTGACAGAAGTGCCCAAACGCTCGCCGTGCCGCCACGCGTTACGATAAGCTCGCCGCAACTTCCCCGGCGTGGTTCATTTGGCCCAAAGTGTCAGATCGCAAGTCCTTCCGCTAGGTCATGCCGGCCACGCTCGCCTGTTTTAGTTGCGCCGCATGGCTCGCGAAAAACAATCACCGCAACATTTTAGCTGGCCTCCGGATGAAGGCGATGGAAGCTAAAATGTCGCCGGGATCAAGAAGCCAGTCGCGCTCAGCCGCCATCGCCCGGCAAAAATCCACCAGTGCAAAGTGCTTGCAAAACCGGCGGCAGATTTTCGGGAATGTCCTCGGCGATAAGGCCCGGCCCAAAATGCCGGGCGGCGGCCCCATGCAGCCAAACGGCGGCGGAGGCGGCCTCGAAGGGCGGCATGGATTGGGCAAGAAGTCCGCCCGCGATCCCAGCCAGTACGTCTCCCGACCCCGCCGTGGCGAGCCATGGCGGCAAATCCTCGGCTATTGTCGCCAAGCCCTCCGGATCCGCGACCACCGTATCGGGGCCTTTCAAAACCACCACAGCGCCGCTCAACGCCGCCGCGGCGCGCGCGCGGTCGAGTTTTGACTCGGAATGCAGGCTGTCGAATTGCGACAGCAAGATTTGTTCCAATATATCGAGACCAAGCCATTGGCTTTCGTCATTTTGGCCGGCATGGCCGAAGAGGCGAGCGAATTCGCCATCGTGCGGCGTGAGCACCACGTCCTTGCCCGACTGCCGGATCACTCGCGCGAGCCCGCACGCGTCCTCCTCGAAACTCGTGAGCGCGTCGGCGTCGAGGACGACCGCGAGGGATGGTGCGCCGGATTTTCCAACTGGTCTGAGCGCGGCCCGCACCAGGGCCCGGGTTTTTTCTCCCACGCCCAGCCCTGGTCCCATGACGAGCGTGTTCTTCCGGCGATCGGCGAGGAGGCTCGTGAGGTCGTCCGCATTGTCGCACACGCGGGTCATGATCGCGGTGAGCGCCGCGGCATGGACGCAAAGCGCCGCGCCCGGAGTTGCGACCGTCACCAGGCCCGCGCCTGCGCGAAGCGCGCCGCGCGCGGCAAGACGCGCGGCACCCGTGTGCGCGAGCCCGCCGGAGAGGACCACGGCATGACCGCGCGAATATTTATGGCCATCTACGCGGGGGACTGGGAATGCCTTCCGCCAGAAGGCCGGACCGTTGGCGAAGGTTTTGGGCGAGATCGCCGCCAGGACATGATCTGCAATTCCGATATCCGCGACGACGGTGCCGCCGCAATGGATGCGGCCCGGCAGCAGCAAGTGCCCCGGCTTGCGGCGAAAAAATGTGACGGTGCGTGCGGCGTTTATCGCGGCGCCACGAACTTGCCCACTGGAGCCATCGATGCCGGAGGGAATATCCACGGAAAGAATCGGCTTTTTCGTCCTCTTCGTCCATTCATCGAGACCCAGGACCAAAGCCTTGGCCGGCCCATTGAGATCGCGAGCGAGGCCCGCGCCGAAGAGCGCGTCGATCACGAGTTCGGCAGAATCGAGATCCAGTTCACTGCCGGCGAGGATTTTGCCGGTCCAACTCTTGGCGGCAAGCGCGGCGTCGCCCCGTAGCCGGTCGCGCGCGCCAAACAGTCCGAGCTCGACGGTAAATTCTTGGCGCGCGAGCAAGCGCGCGGCGACAAAGCCATCGCCGCCATTATTGCCGGGCCCGCAAAAAACCGCGACGTGGCCATGGCGAGGGACAAGCCGTGTGACCTCCCTTGCCACCGCCGCCCCGGCCTGTTCCATCAGCACGGAACCGGGCGTGCCCGCAGCGATGGTCAGCCGGTCGGCTTCGGCCATTTCGGCGTTGGTCAGCAACGCCGGCGAAGGGGAGTCTGGCATGGGCAAAAACCATGGCTAAGGAGCGATGGGAGACGCGGCGGCCAGCTGAGCCAAAGGTCAACTCATTTTGGAACCGAGGGCTGGCTGATTCTCCGCGGTTTAGCAATGATTTTGCGGAGATCTTGATGCCGAAAACTTGGCACTCACGCGGCGCGGCTGCGCGATGCGAACAACGACGCCAATCTAGCACGGCACATCTCGCGCCGGACTTTTTGCGCGCGAGGCAAAACTGTCGCGGTGTCCGGCATGAACTCGCCAAATCCCGCATTAGCGACGGCGGCGTAGGCCAAGGCGCTGCCGCCGTAACTTGCTGGCTTTGATTGCGTTGAAATCTTTCCGATCACTTATGCGTATACTGAACCTGAGGAGTCGAGGTGACCTGTTTTTCGGTGGCATCCACGGTGGCGTTCCACTTGTCACTGGCCTCGTTGAAGCTGATCGACATTGCAGTTGGCTCAACAGCGACATCACCGCCGCCCTTAAGTGTCAGCAAATAAGAGAGCGAACCGTCATTGCCGATGGCGATGCCCTTGATGTTGCCCACATTTTGAGCATCGCTGCTCCGAACCGGCGTGCCCGCCAGGTTCGAGCTCATCGCGTCCTGGACGGGCCCTTGTGCGAACTTGGCTGAAGGAGCCGCGCCGACAGATCGCCCTGTTGTCAAGTTGCCGTTCTCGCGCCTAACGTCAACCGCAGCAAACGAGTCCGGCCTTACGATCATCTCAACGGGATTGCCTCGGGGATCCTTTGCACGGATTAGAAACGATTCCGGCATGACCTGGACCTGGCTAAAACCGGACTGCTGCAGACCATTACGCATCTGCTCCGCGGGGCTCTGATCGATGCTGTTTTGCTGAGCTGGCTGATTGGGCTTGGTCTGTTTCATTGCATGTGCTGCTGCTGCTGGCTGAGCGAACATGACAGCGGCACCAAGCGGTAACCAAAGTGCTTTCATTGCATACTCCTGAGTGGCTTATCTATTCGCAGACAATCTGCATGGGAGACAATCTGCATGGGTCATCTTTAGTTCCGGCTCGGCCATGAGAAATTCAGGCGCGCACGGCGCTTTGAGGCGGGCCTCCTGGCCTGGACCGTGTCCTTCACCATGAGGCACTATTGCGCCGATGCAGACGGCAAGAGTTAACTCGATCTGGAGGCCAAAGCAGCAGTCACACGAGCGCGTAGGCGCGCGTGGTCGTGTGAACGGCGCCGCTTGGTTCTCTGGGAGCACTTTGCTGGGCGTGCTCTACGACTGATCCATGCCGGCGCTTGCTATCGCGTCTATCCTGCTGCAAGGCGCGCGCTAGCAATACCGTGGCGGGCCTTGTGGTCACCGCCGATGTGGCCAACAACTCGCGCAGCGTGAAGCCAAACTGCGCCGATGATCCCGTACGAGCGCTTGGACGGGAGCCGCGCAACTTGCCCTGTGTCCGGTGCTGGCCGTGAAGTGACTTGGGGACTGCATGTCATCTGGTAAATATCAACAAGACGGAGACGGCGAATAGATTGCGAAGACGTGCTCAACACATCCAAGGGAGGTTTGACTCGATGCAAATCCCGCGCAACACGGTGATGTCGCGGATTTTACCGGCGAGGGGGCAGCGCCCTTGGCGAAGCCGCGAACTACTGGTTTTGGGGAGTCGTCGTGCTCGCGCGGAGGTGGCACTATGGGAATGAGCGTTTCGCGTCAAAAAGCCGGGTTGATCGCAATGGCTTTGATCGTGGCGGCCGGTGCTCTGGTATTTTTGCGCCCGGCGCGGCCCAAAGTTGCCGCGGCCGGGCCGGAATCCGGAATTGCTGGAGCTTGCAGTCCCGGCAGCCGGACTGGTCACGCGGATCTCGACGACAATTTGCAAACCTCCGACAGGCTTACGATTGCCGTTCGCACGCCGAGCGATTATGATCCGACACGGGCCTATCCGCTGCTCGTCGTCTATCCGCCGGCGGGATACAACCGGCGCCAGTCCGAGACTTTCTACGACTTAACGACCGAGGCGACGCGGCGTGGTTTCATCGTAGCGTATAGCGATCACATAAGTTTGTCGCCTACGGCGGTCTTGCGGCAGGCGAAGGTGGCTGCGACCGTCGCTAGCTTTTTCTGTGTCGATGAAGCGTCGATCGCTTATCTCGGTCACTCCGATGGCGGCTCAATGGCCGAGGGTATCCCCGCTTACGCCGGTAGAGCCAGCGCCGCGCCACACAGCATCGTCGCGAGCGCCGCGGGCATCACCAGCGAAGACCTTGCGACGATGGCGTGTCCGTCAATCCCGGCTGTTTTGATCGTCCACAGCCGCGCCGATGAGCGCTTCCCCGGCTTCGGGCGCGGCGCCGCGGCCTATTGGGGGCGGTGCGCGGCCTGCGCGCCGGCGGAACTTAACGCTCTTGCCGATGGCTGCCGCGACTTCTCGGGCTGTGCCGGAGAACGGCGCGTCACTTATTGCGAAACATCTCTGCCACACAAGCGCTGGCCTTCGATGAATGCCGCGATGCTTGATTTCATTCAGGGCACTAAGGCCAAGCCGCCATAGGGCTTGGGGGGCTCTGCGAGTAGCGCCGTTGCGCTTGCGGTTGGCGCCGGTGCGATTTTGTGATTGGACGCCTCCATCAATTTGACATCGAAACAGGTGGCGGTTAACCACCGCAATCGAGGTTTCCCTTCTCGCTAGCCGGGCGGGCCTGCCGCCGCTGGTTGTGGCGGTCTTTTGCGGCGGCTTCCATGTCATGAAACCCAGTACCGCGAAGTTCGCCATAGGTCAGGTGGTCAAGCACCGCAAATTTCCCTTCCGGGGAATCATCTACGACGTGGACCCGGTCTTCGCGAATACCGAGGCATGGTGGCAGGCGATCCCCGAAGAGGTTAGGCCGCGCAAGGATCAGCCTTTCTATCACCTCTTCGCCGAAAACGCGGAAGCCGCGTATGTCGCCTATGTCTCGGAGCAAAACCTCATGGCCGATCCATCGGGAGATCCTATTCGTCATCCCCACGTCGACGAGATGTTCGTGCGCGCGCGTAACGGCGCCTACAAAATCAAGGTGGCGCGCCTGAACTGAAAATTTCCTACCCGCGGCTCGCGGAACCGCACACGCGCTGGGCCGGGCGCCGCCCCGCGTCATCCGCGGCCACCCGCGCGGCGCGGCGCCTTCAACTTCTTCGCCTTGCCCCCGGCGCGAGGCTCGTCATCGTCACCGCGACGCGGCGTATCCTCCACGGTGATCCGCTCGACGGCGACGGCCTGCTTGCTGGCGGCGGTATCGAAGACGATGACTCCCTTTGTCCCGGGTCCGGTGGCCCGCGGCGTCCGCCCGCTCTCGACTTGGATGACAATTCGCTCTCAACCGGCCGGCGTCAATCGGGCATTCTTGTGAATGTTCATCCGGTTCTCCTCTGGAACACTGAAGCTTTGCAACTCCAGTCTCCACGATCCGGACCGGGTGGCCAACCTACCGAAAGCTCACAGCTAGCGTTTGACTCCTGCATTGGGGTGGCTAACACCAAAGCGCGCCGCGGGGCCGCCGCGCGCGCGTTTAACCGCGCGGATGCGCCATGGCTGTTTATACCGAGGTCACCGAGGCGGATCTTGCCAGCTTTCTTGGCGACTATGATCTTGGCCACGTGCTGGCCCTGAAAGGAATTGCCGAAGGGGTTGAGAATTCCAATTATTTTTTGCACGCCGATGCTGGCTATTACATCCTCACGCTCTATGAAAAGCGGGTCGACGAAAGAGACCTGCCGTTTTTCCTTGGCCTCATGGAACATCTCTCCGGTCACGGGCTAAATTGCCCGCAACCGGTAAGGAACAGGCATGGCGGCGCGCTCGGCAGGCTCGCGGGCCGGCCGGCGGCAATCGTGACTTTTCTCGAAGGCATGTGGCGCGGAAGCCCAAGTGTCCGCTGCTGCGCGGCCGTCGGCGAGGCGCTTGGCAAACTGCATCGGGCCGGCGCCGGCTTCGCCGGATATCGCCCCAATGCCTTGGGCCTCGAAGCCTGGCCGGCCCTATTCGATGAGGCGCGAGCGCGCGCCGATGAGGTGCGGCCGGGCCTCGCCGCGGAAATAGCGAAGGAATTGGCCTATCTCGCCGGAAGCTGGCCGCGCGATTTGCCGAAAGGCGTCATCCATGCCGATCTTTTTCCCGACAATGTCTTGTTCGTTGGCGATGAATTATCCGGGCTTATCGATTTCTACTTCGCCTGCACGGATGAACTCGCTTACGATGTCGCGATCTCGCTCAACGCCTGGTGTTTCGAACGAGACGGTTCATTCAATATCACAAAGGGATTGGCATTTTTCAACGCTTACGAGGGCGTCCGCAAATTAACCGCCGCGGAAGCCGGGGCGTTCGCGGTGCTGGCGCGAGGCGCGGCCCTGCGTTTCGCCCTGACACGCCTCGTCGATTGGTTGAATGTCCCGGCGGATGCCTTGGTGCATCCCAAGGACCCGCTCGAATATGTCGGCAAATTGCGCTTTCATCAACAAACCGGCAATGCCCGCGAACTCGGTTTGCTGCGATGAACGGCGAGGTTTCGATATGGACCGACGGCGCCTGTTCCGGCAATCCAGGTCCGGGGGGCTGGGGTGCTATCCTGTGCTTCGGCGCGCATGAAAAGGAGCTTTTTGGCGGCGAAGCCTCGACCACCAACAATCGCATGGAATTGACCGCCGCGGTCTCGGCCCTGGAGACGCTGAAGCGGCCATGCACGGTCCATCTCCATACGGATTCGAATTATCTCAAGGGCGGCATGACCACGTGGATCGCTGCCTGGAAACGCAATGGCTGGCGAACCGCCGATAAAAAACCTGTCAAGAATGCCGAGTTATGGCAAAGGCTCGATGCGGCCGCCGCGCATCACGTCATCGATTGGCGCTGGGTGAAGAGTCACGCAGGGGACGTCATGAACGCGCGTGCCGACGCGCTCGCACGCGAAGGCATGGCAGGGTTCAAATAAGGCCGAAACCTGGTAGTGTCTCGGTTTGAATTTATGCTTTGCGCCAAGTCCGGACATTCCGGCCGCGGTAGCTTGCCCTAGATGATGACAGCTTTAGGTCTGTCACTGCTCCAGAGGGCTTGCGCTCGAAGGAGATCGAGAAAGCGCGTGCGGTCGTGTTGTTGTTGTCCACATAAGGTCAAATATGGAACTTCTGATGCCGAAGTGGCGACAGTACCACCCAAGCATTGGAGATCGTCTGGTAGCTATGCAGCCAATTTAAGCCCTGCCTGCTGAAACACCCAATTGAGCGAGAGCAGTTGGCTTTCCTCTTCGCCGCCCAAGTAACCAATGGCAATCGAATCGGCGAAGAGTTTTTCAAGAAAGGAAACATCCCAAACAGGGTCGACATGACGAGAATGCCGCCATCACGATCTTGAATATCGGCCAGATGGACGATGGCATGAAGCAGCAAGCCCAGCGTATCTACGAGAGTGTGCCGCTTCCTACCCTTGATTTTTTTGCCCGCATCCCTCGGGTCCGGTCTTCGACCGGCCCAAGGACAGGCTCCGCCGGGCGGATCGATCGAGGCCCCCCTTTTTCGGCGCTCTTGACGCTTTGACTATCGATGATGGCGGCGGTGTGGCTGGCCTCTCTTTGGGCCTGCTCGCGACACTTCACATAAAGGGCGTGGTGGATATCCTCCAAATGTGCCGTCGTAGGTCCACAGGTCGAAATAGTCGTAGATCGTGCTCTTCGGCGGCAGGTCCTTCGGGATCGCCCGCCACTCACAGCCGGTCGACAGGATGTACATGAGGCCGTTCACCACCTCACGCATCACCAAGGTCCGCTTGCCACCGCCGCGCTTGCCCGGCGGAATGAGCGGTTCAATCAGCTCGCATTCGCCGTCAGTCAGATCGCTTGGATATCGCAACTTGTGATGGTTAGAGGCCGTCGAGTGCTTCAACACTCGATGGCCTCGCTTATTATACCACAATTATTGCGGGTAACAGACGTAGTCGCTAGCAAGGTAGTAGCCATAGGGGCAACGAGAGCGCCCGTAGCCGCCGCCGTTGTAGTAATATGGCGCGGCAAGTGCCCCACCTAAAACCGCACCGGCAGCCAGTCCGCCGATGACGGCGCCGCCGCCCCAGCCACCACGGCGATATCCGCCATATCCACCGTAACCGCCCCCACGGTGGTACCTGCCATAGCCACCGGCGTGGCCACGCCAATGGCCTCCGCCATGCCCATACCCTCCGCCTCTGTGCCCGCCACCCCGGTGTTGAGCATAGGCGGGCGACGCCGCTGCTAAGGCCGCCGCAAGTGCGATTACCGAAATTGTTTTGAAGTTAGCCATGCGTGTTTTCCTTCTCCTTGGTTATGCCTCTGACACCCCGAGGCGCGGGTGAAGCAATAGCGCCCCCTGTGTAGGCCGTCCGGGCGCTTTAATCATATGGCTCGGATGACGAGAACCACTAAGACGGCACGTCGAAACGCTCGACCGTGCCATTGAGGACGTTCGAGAAGAAGACCTGCGCATTGCCATTGACGATGAGGCACTGATGGCCGTTGGACAGGTCATCAAGCAGTTCCATGACTGGGACAAGGGCGGAATGACATTTCGATATGCCATGGCCAAGGGTGGCGCGGTTGCCAAGTTCCAGCACTCGAATGTCGACATCGATAAACTAAAGGATGTGACGAGCGGCGTCGCCAATTTTTTCAACGGGTCTGATGGATGGCTGGATAGTATCGCGAATGCCTGAGTCCTCCTCTAAGAGCCTGACCCCAAAGGGGGCACGTCGTCTCTCAAAACCTATCGGCCTTCGGCCCCAAAACGCGCGTGCGGAATTCTTGATATTTGTACATACCGCCGGAACGGCGGTGAGGACCGCTTTGGGTCATTAGCAGAAATTCAAACTGAGACACGACCCGAAACCATTAACGGCGCTGCGGCGTAAATCGGCACTTGAAGCAGCCCCAAGGAAGCCCCCCATGATCCTCCCAATCAACCCGCTCATCGCGATGGGCGTGGTCGCCTCCACCGCTGCGACGGATGCAGCCTACGTGTTCTTCACCGCCGCCGTGACCGGCAGACGTCGAGTTTGGGCCGCGAACTGGAGCGCCATCTGGTATCTGCTGTCCGCTTTCGCGGTCATCAGCTATACGGAAAACGCCATCTACGTGCTATTCGCGGCAACGGGTTCGTGGCTTGGCGCATTCGCCTCGGTCACATGGCTGAGGCGCGGACGCGCCGGAGAGGCGGCGGGGCGCCATAACCCTCCGTGAGCGCGAGAGGACCTAGAGTTGCGTCAGCAGGGCTTCCGCGCTTGACGTTTCGACCTTGCCTGGC
Organism: Methylocella sp.; assembly: GCA_050728715.1. GTDB lineage: Bacteria > Pseudomonadota > Alphaproteobacteria > Rhizobiales > Beijerinckiaceae > Methylocapsa. Next base: position 2,393 of record JBOHJT010000091.1, on the reverse strand, counting down.
ACGGCTTCGACGTTGAGCTTTCGCACCACGCCATTGTCGACAATCATCGCATAGCGCTGCGAGCGGATGCCGAGCCCGCGCGCGGTAAGATCGAGCGAAAGCCCGAGCGCGCGCGCGAAATCGCCGTTGCCGTCGGCGAGAAAGGTGATCTTGCCATTGGCACCCGCGCTTTTCGCCCATGCGTCCATGACGAAAACGTCGTTGACGCCGGTCACCGCGATCTCGTCCACTCCCTGCGCCTTGAATTGATCGAGGTTGTCGAGAAAACCTGGCAAATGGTTTTTGTCGCACACCGGCGTAAAAGCCCCGGCTACGCCGAATAGGACCACTTTATGGCCACTGAAAATCTGATCTGTGGTCCGCAGTTGAGGGCCATCCGGCGTCATGACCGTGAATGTTGCGTTGGGAATTGGATCGCCGCTCTGGATTGCCATCGTTGCTCCTTGTACCACGGGTGCCGGATTGCTGCTTACAGCGGGAATTATCATGCGGTCAAGGCCTCATGGTACACGAAAACGCCGCCTCGATCGACGAATCGCAAAGGCGGTTTTCTTCTTATTCCTGGCGCTGGTTCGATCGCGAGCGGATCCAGGTGGCGGCTTGAACATGCTTCATGGGGCGGAGGCGGCATCGAGGTCAACCGCGAACTCGTAACTTTGCTGTTCATTCGTCAACGTCAGGATCACCGGGATGGGTTCGCGGCCGCCAGTTCGCGGCTTTTCGACTTCGACGATCAGGAATTCGTCGGGACGGCTGGATCTTCGTGTCTCGAAATAACAGCCTGGGGGGGCCTCCGCGAACAGATCCCGCGCACCGCCGCCGCGCGGCGACAGCCGCCAGGTGGGCGTAGGCGCCGTTTCGTCGCGCGTGATCGCTACTTTGGCGTCGCGCTGTTCCGGCGTTAGATGGAGAGGCACCGCAGCTTCCGCCGCGGCGATGGCTGGCGCGTGCGGGTCCAAGGTTTCGTTCCCGGCCTGCGGGACGGGGAGCAAGGTAAGCATAGCCTTGGCTTTGGCCGGAAGGCAGATCCGGCTGCAAACAGCATAGGACACGTTCAAGACCAAAATGACTGGGCGGGTGGCATCCTTGGGGGTGACGCGAACGGGAAAAATCACCCGGCCGCGATAGCCGAAAGCCTCGGTTCCGTCCTCGTCGATTCGCGTCGGTGCCGGATACGAAACCTCAATGTTAGAAGCATTCGCGGAGCCGTCGAAAGAAAATACCGGCGGGACGCCCGCGCCGCCCGGCATGCGCCAATAGGTGAGAGCGCTGGGATCGAGGCGGATTTCGATTCCGGCGCGATAGGCGCTTCGCGGCGGGCCGCCCCCAGCGGCAATCAGCCGCAACGACGATTTCTGTCCAGACGCCCATGTGCTCGCGTAAGGATCGCAGTGTAAGCTGGCGGGAAACAGAAGCGGCGAAAGGATCGCGCAGGCAAGGAGGACACCCGCTCTCCAAGCAAGGTTTGAAGGCTGGAAGAAAATGTGCATGGGGATATGCCGGTCATTGGCCGATGGGTCCGTCAATTTATTTCGCAGGCGTGAAAGCCGCAACCGCGATTGTCTCAATTTCGTTTGACCCCTCTGAGGCGTGTGACATGGGATCGAAGATTTCGCCATCGGCCTCGCGGCAAAGCCAAAGCGGCTTTTTCGATGGGCAGTTGCTGATTGCGATGCCGGGGATGCTCGATGATCGCTTTGCCCGCTCGGTCATTTACGTTTGCGCCCATTCCGAGGAGGGCGCGATGGGGATCATCGTCAACCGCCCGCTGGAAAGGGTCGATTTTCCTCAGCTTCTGGTGCAACTTAAAGTGATCGGCCCGGATGAGGCGATTCGTTTGCCCGCGGAGGCGAGTTCCGTGCTGGTGCTAAACGGGGGCCCCGTCGACACCAGCCGCGGTTTCGTGCTACATTCCAACGATTTTTCCGTCGAAAATTCCACCTTGCCCATCGGGGGAGGCGTGTCCCTGACCGCAACAATCGATATTCTGCGGGCGATCGCGCGCGGCTCGGGGCCGGGTCAGGCGCTGCTTGCCTTGGGTTATGCCGGTTGGGCGGCGGGTCAGCTCGAGGCCGAGATGCAGCATAATGGCTGGCTCAATTGCCCGGCCGATCCCGCTCTGATCTTCGATTCCGCGTTGGATTCGAAGTATGAGCGAGCGTTCCGCAAGGCGGGCATCGACCTTGGGCAGCTCTCCTCGGATGCCGGTAATGCCTGAGCGCGGCCGCGGGCGTGCAACTGCAACTGCACGGGCGCAACGCTACATCAATCGTACCAAAATGTTTCACGTGAAACATTTTTGATGGTGTGGACGGCCTCGCCTTACGGCATCAGAGTGCCAAGACGTGGTCGCCGGAGCGCCACAAAGAGGGAGACCGTCCATGGAGAAGTTT
>JBOHJT010000090.1:0-11991 GCA_050728715.1 Methylocella sp. | reverse complement strand
TTAGAGTATCCGTTTTGGTCAAGCGAGTTTTGGACTCCAAGGACGGCGATCTCTGAGAAGGGCGTTGGCGAGGAGCAAGAGCTTGCGCATGATAGCGGTAAGGGCGATTTTTGCGGGCTTTCCGGCTTTGACAAGCTCTGCGTATTTGGCCTTGAGGTCTGGATTGAAGCGGGTGGCGACGAGGGCTGGCATGTAGAGGGCTTGGCCCTACGCCGGCTCGTCCGCCGCGGATGAAAGCGCGGCCGGTCCAGCGTCCGGACTGACGCGCGACCGGGGCAAGGCCGGCGAGACTTGCCGCGCATTTATTCTCGATTGTGCCGAGCTCGGGCATCTCGATAAGCATCGCGAAGGCGGTTGTCGCACCGATGCCGGGGATGCTGGCGAGGATGTCGAAGCGGAGCTTGAGTCCGGGATCGGCGTCGCGCAAAGCCGCAAGGGCCGCGTCGATCGCCGCGATTTGATGATCGATCTGCCTAAGCCGTTGGGCGACCTGGCGCTTGAGCAAACCGGAGCGCAAGAGTTTTTCCCGATTGAACGCCGCGGTGCGGTCTTTCACGAGGGCGCGCCGGGCGACGTGTAATTCTTTCATTTCGTCGAGGGTCTGGCTGCTGACCGGCCGGGCGGCCGGTTCGAGAAGCGCGCCGAAGCGGGCCAGCATGGCTGCGTCACAGCGATCGGTCTTGACGAGTTTGCCGGTCGCTTCCGCGAAACGGCGGGCGTGGCGCGGATTGATTTTCGCCATCGGCAGGCCAGCCATGGCGAACGTCCGCTCAAAAGCGCAATGATAGGCGCCGGTGGCCTCGAACACGATCCGCACGATCTCGCTTGGCGCGAGCCACGCGATGAGGGCTCGGTGTCCCTTGCCGTCATTGGTGAAGCGCTTTGCCGCGCCGCTTGGATGAAGACAAACGTCGAGCGTGTCCTTGGAAATGTCGACGCCGGCGTTTTGTGCTGTCGAATTTTGTGTTGTAGAATGACGCATCTTTGTCCTTGTCCTCTGCTTGTCATTCGGGCCATGACGCCCGGGTATCCGTTCAGGCCGCAAGGAAAAGAGAGGGGTGGTCAAACTCTAACGCGGCCCACAACGGCCAGCATGTCCACGACCCATCCCCTCCTGCCGCCAGCGAGCTCGCGGCTCGCGGGCGGCAGCCCACCTTGGCTGAAACGGGCGAAAACGTCATAAGACAAGCATGTCCCGAAAAAGTTGCTCGACTTTTTCGATTCTGACATGCTCCAACTCTTTGATTTTGAGCGAGTCCTCATCGATCAAATGATTCCATTTGATCGAGACGCGCTGTAGGCGGCATAAGGAGCAATGGCGAGCACCTGGCCTTTCGTAATTCGTCCATAACTATGCGGCTCCATGCGGCGGACGGATGGCTGAGGAGGAAATAGATCTATGACCGGGATCGGCCGGTTGGCAACAGCCTTGACGTTTGGAATTGTGCTGCCGGGAGCGCAGGCGGAGGCCCAGGACACCAGCCTCATGGATATGAACATGAACATGGGCTGCATGCTGATGGCCGGCATGCACGAGATGCAAGTTTCCATCTATCAATCCGGCGCATTGGACGATTCATGCCAGGACATCCCGTCTCCTGGGCCTGCCATGATAACGCTTAGCTCGGCTTCGAAAGAACTTAAGGATATGACGGCGGAGGTTCGCATCGTGAGAGTCACTGGGGCCGGAACGGCGGCGAGCGGAAATCTCGACCCGGTCACGCTGGCCTATCTGCCGCCGAAAAACTATCCGACAGGGGTCATCACCCTCACAGCAAACTTCGATGAGCCGGGCAAATACGCGGTCCTCGTGACGGTAAGGGACGCCAAGGACATGGCGATGTCCGGCCGGCTCGGCATGACCGTCGGGCAGACGTCGCGCCAATGGATCTTCGTTTTCATCCTTTCCGGCGTTATAGTAGCGGCCGCGGCCGGATATTGCTTCTGGGACGTTAGCCGCAAGAAAAAGCTGCCCACCGCCAGCGCTTGAGGCGTCCGTCCAGCGTGCGCCCACCTCTCACCGAGCTCAAGCGCCGCGCGAGCCCGCCGCCTTGTTGTCGGCGAGCCAAGCCTGCCAATCCTTGATCGAACCGTTGAATGCATTGCGATCGACATAGCCGCGAATCCCGGCGACATGGCCCTCGGCGGTATGCTGCCAGAAATGCCAGCGGCGAGCGCCATATTTGACCGCCGGATAGTATTTCACGCTGCGGACCCAGATTGGGTAATCGGAAAATTCCCCTTGCATCACGTCGCGATGGAAATCGATCGAGGTGTAGATCACCGGCTTTTTCCCGTAGGCGCGTTCCATCGCGGCAAGCATGATTTTCATCTGCGCAATGGCGACATTGCGCGGCACGCGTTTTGCGCAAGTCTTCGAGTGCCCGTTCCATTCGACATCGAGCACCGGCGGCAAGGCGTCCGGATCGTTGGGGACATGCGCCGTAAACCAGGCCGCTTGTTCTTCCATCGGTCTGCACCAATAGGCGAAATGATAGGCGCCACGCGGTACGCCCGCGGCTTTTGCGGCAGCCCAATTTTGGGCGAATTTCTCGTCCGCGCGGTCGCCGCCCTCGGTCGCCTTGATCCAGGCGAAGCGAACCCCGGCGGTGCGCACGCTATTCCAGTCGATATCGCCCTGATATTTGGAGACGTCGATGCCGCCAACCGCGTAATCCGCCGGAGTCGGGAAGAGATCATCGCCGGTGATGCCGCCCGCGCAGCCGCTGGCGAGCAGCGCAAGGCAGAGCCCAAAAAATGAGCCGGCCGGGATAAAGCAACGAGGAAAATACCGCATCGACATCAGAGCCAGACCGGGAAACCGTCAATTTATTCCTTAATCCGTAATATGTCGTTAAAAAGTCGAAAAAACGGCCGTCCCGCAATCATACGTTCGTTTTGGCTGAGTTGACGCAATCCCGGAATTTCCAGGCGAGTCCGCGAAGATTTTTTCGAACCCGCGCTGCGGAACGCCGTTCGCCGTTCTTGCTGTTATCTATTTTTCATGTATCGCGACGAGCGTAGAAGGGCCTCCGCGGCTTCCGCCCTGCCCCGGCACGGGGTCCGCCCTTCCGCATGTTCGTCGCCGCCACATTGCCGCGCAAGACTCTCGTGAAAGCCCGCCATGCTCTCCCGATTTGTCGCCTTCACCTCGCTCGGCCGCAAGGCGCTTCCCAACCAATACGATCTTTTTGCGTTTGCCCTTATCCTGGCCGTCTTCATTGCGATCACCCATATTTCGCAGGGGTTGACCCTGCCGCTGACGGCGCCCGAATCGACGGCCGTTTCGCTCGACTACACGCTCTTGCCCTATTATGCCTTGCGCACGACCTTGCGCATGTTCGCCGCCATCGCCGCCTCGCTCGTTTTCACTTTCATCTACGCGACGCTTGCCGCCAAAAGCCGGCGCGCCGCGCTCGTCCTCATTCCATTGCTCGACGTCCTGCAATCGGTGCCGATCCTCGGCTTTCTGTCGTTCACGGTGACTTTTTTTCTCGGGTTTTTTCCCGGCTCGATCCTGGGCGCCGAATGCGCGGCGGTCTTCGCGATTTTCACGTCGCAGGCCTGGAACATGGCCTTTTCCTTTTACCAGTCGCTTCGCGGCGTCCCCCGCGACCTGATCGAGGTTGCCCGTGGTTTCCGGCTTTCGGGGTGGCAGCGGTTTTGGCAACTCGATACGCCCTTCGCGATGCCCGGGCTCATCTGGAATATGATGATGTCGATGTCGGGAGGCTGGTTTTTCGTCGTCGCTTCCGAAGCGATTTCGGTTGGCAACACGACCATCAAACTGCCCGGCATTGGCTCCTATCTCGCCCTCGCCATAGAGGAAAAGCGCATCGATGCGGTGTTCGCGGCCGTCGTCGCCATGTTGGGCGTGATCCTTGCCTATGATCAATTGCTGTTCCGGCCGCTGGTCGCCTTCGCGGCCCGATTTCGAGTCGAACTTTCGGCCGGTCAGATCCAGGAAAAGTCATTCGTGGCGAATGTCTTCGCTAGGACACACTGGATCCGCACATCGATGCGCGCTCCAGCCCAAATGTTGCATGCGATAGCGCTCATGCGTATGGAACTTCCAGTTCGCTCTTCCGCCGCGATGCGACAAAGCCCCGTGCTAAACCGCTTGATCGACATCTTGTGGGTGGCCTGCGTCGGTCTCGGCACGGTTTGGGCCGGGTGGCTCGTCGTCGATTACGTGCGCCAGGAACTCAGCTGGAGCGATTTTTGGCAGAGCGTGCTCTATACCCTATTCACCATGACGCGGGTGGTCTTGCTCATGGCGCTGGCCACCTTGGTCTGGGTGCCGGCCGGAATTTGGATCGGACTACGGCCGGCGATTGCCGGTAAAGTGCAACCCCTGGCGCAATTCCTGGCGGCATTTCCGGCGAATGTCATTTTCCCCGCCGCGGTCGTTCTCATTCTGAAGTTTTCCCTAAATCCCGACATTTGGCTTAGCTTTCTGATTATCTTCGGCACGCAATGGTACATTCTTTTCAACGTCATCGCCGGCGCCTCGGCGTTTCCGAACGATCTCAAGGAAGCGGTGGCGAATTTTCGGATTCGCGGCTGGGATTGGTGGAAGAGCGTCATCATCCCCGCTATTTTCCCGTATTACGTGACTGGGGCGCTGACCGCCTCGGGCGGATCCTGGAACGCGGCGATCGTCGCCGAATATGTGAAATGGGGCGGCGAGACAGTGGCAGCGCATGGGATCGGCGCCTACATCGCCAAGGCGACCGCGGATGGCGATTATCCCAAAATCGTGCTCGGCGTCGCGGTCATGTCGGTCTTCGTCATTATGTTCAACCGCCTTCTTTGGCGCCCGCTTTACGGCCTCGCCGAAAGGCGCTTGCGGCTCGATTGAGGTGATTTCATGCAAGACAACTTTGCCCGGACTTCATTGGCAAGCAAGAAATCCTTGCTTGAAGTTAGAAACATCTCACAGCGCTATCAGACCGGAGCGGGCGAGCCAGGCCCGGCGGTCCTCGACGATATTTCGCTCGATCTGAAAGAAGACGAGATCGTCGGCTTGCTTGGACGCTCCGGCTGCGGCAAATCCTCGCTCCTGCGCATCGTCTCGGGGCTCATTTTCCCCTCCGGCGGCGAGGTGAGCTATCTTGGCCAGAAGGTAGAAGGTCCGGTCGAAGGCGTCGCCATGGTGTTTCAGAGTTTTGCGCTGTTTCCTTGGCTGACCGTCCTTGCCAATGTCGAGCTCGGCCTCAGGGCAAAACAGATCGCCAAGGACGAAGCACGCCGGCGGGCGTTGAAAGCGATCGACCTCATCGGGCTCGACGGTTTCGAGTCTGCGTTTCCGAAAGAGCTTTCCGGCGGTATGCGCCAGCGGGTCGGCTTTGCGAGGGCGCTCGTCGTCCACCCCAATATTCTCTTGATGGACGAGCCTTTTTCGGCGCTCGACGTGCTTACCGCGGAAACCCTGCGCACCGATCTTCTCGACCTCTGGGTCGAGGGGCGCATGCCGATCAAGAGCATCCTCATGGTCACCCACAATATCGAGGAAGCGGTGCTGATGTGCGATCGCATCATCGTGCTGTCGAGCAACCCCGGCCGGATCGCCGCCGAAATTCAAGTCAGGCTGCGGCATCCGCGCGACCGGCTCGACCCCGAATTCCGCCAATTGGTCGACAAGATTTACGCGCTCATGACCAAGCGGCCGGAACCGGTCGCGCCGGGCCGCGAGGGCGCATTCCCAGGTCTTGGTTTTGGCATGGCTCTGCCGCGCGTTTCGACCAATACAATCGCCGGGATGATCGAGGAAATCGCCGCCGAACCCTATTTGGGCCGCGCCGATCTTCCGGCGCTCGCCGACAGCCTGCAAATGGAAGTCAACGAACTTTTCCCGGTGGCCGAAACCCTGCAACTGCTGCGCTTTGCCGAGATCGAGGAGGGCGACATCAAACTCACCGCCGCCGGACAACGCTTCGCCGAGGCGGATGTCGATGTGCGCAAAAAGCTCTTTGGCGATCATCTTCTAACTTACTTGCCGCTTGCCGCGCGGATAAAACTGGTCCTCGACGAGCGGCCGAGCCACACTGCCCGCGCGGTCCGCTTTTTGGAGGAACTCGAGGATTACATGTCTGAAGACTATGCCGACCGGACCTTGAAGAGCGTGGTGAACTGGGGCCGCTACGGCGAACTTTTTGCTTATGACGAGACGTCGGAAACGTTTAGCCTGGAGAACCCGCAATAAGCCTACATCGGAGATTTTCATGCTGTCGCGCCGTGACTTTCTTGCTGGAACACTTGCGGCTGGCGCGGTATCGCGGGTGCGTGCGCAGAGTGGTGACGCCGCCCCAACGGTGCTGCGGCTCGAGCGCCGCGACATTGAAGTCAACCGCAAGCCCGCTTCCGTGTTTTGCATCCGCCAGCCGGACGGAACTTTTGGGATCACCACCGATGTCTCCAAGCCGTTTCGCGTCCGGGTCGAGAACCATATTGGCGAGCCGAGCCTCATCCACTGGCATGGCCTGACGCCGCCCTGGCGGCAAGACGGCGTCCCGGACATTTCCGGGCCAGCGATTCCGCCGGGAGGCAGCGCCGATTATGATTTCCCCCTGCGCCATGGCGGCACTTATTGGATGCATTCGCATTACGGATTTCAAGAGCAGCTTCTGCTGTCGGCGCCGTTGATCATCAAGGATGCCAGCGAGAAACCTGGCCAGCAGGAAATCGTCGTCCTGCTCGCCGATTTCAGCTTCACCCCGCCGGATCGGATTTTTGCGCAACTCCAGGCGCGCGAGACTGGTGCCATGCCCGGCATGAAGATGCCTGGCATGAAGATGCGCGGCGCCGGGACGCCGGCAATAAAAGGCGAGCCGGATTTGAATGACGTTCGGTACGATGCTTTTCTCGCCAATAGCCGCACCCTCGCCGATCCTGAAGTGGTAAAGGTCGAGCCTGGCGGCCGCGTGCGGTTGCGGATCATTAACGGATCTTCGATGAGCAATTTCCACATCGATCTCGGCCGCCTGAAGGGCGAGCTCATCGCCGTCGATGGAAACCCTATCCAACCGGTTCAAGGCCGCAACTTCCCGGTCGCCGACTCGCAGCGGCTGGACATCGAGGTCACCATTCCCAAAGCCGCAGCCACCCACCCGGTCCTTGCCGTGCTGGAAGGCGAGTGCAGGCAGACCGGTATCGTGCTCCTTGCCGGGAAGGGGCATGTCAGACGCATTTCCGGCATGGCTCGCGCAGCATCGCCGCCGCTCACTCTCGGCCTTGAGCGTTCGCTGAGAGCCGCCGAGCCTTTGGCTGACCGCAAGGCGGACCGGACTCACATTGTGAATTTGACCGGATCGATGCAAGGCTACATATGGTCCATCAATAATGTGGTTTGGAACAAGAATGTCCCGCCCCTGATGGTCGCCGAGGGCGAACGGGTGGAGCTTGTGATCGCCAATCAAACGATGATGCCGCATCCCATGCATCTGCATGGCCACACATTCCAGGTCGTTGCAATTGACGGCAATCGCTTCGCCGGCGCCTTGCGCGACACGGTCCTGGTGCCTCCGAAAACGACCGTGACGGTTGCTTTCGACGCCGGCAATCCGGGGTGGTGGGCTTTTCATTGCCACCTTTTGTATCATCAGCATGCCGGCATGTTTCAAACTTTGCGCTACGACTGAACGCCCCTCGGGGCCGGCGAGGCGGAGAGATCCGCCCTTGCGCCGGACTGTCCAGTCACGCTAAGAATTCCCGCGTAGGAGTGTAGCTCAATTGGTTAGAGCACCGGTCTCCAAAACCGGGGGTTGGGGGTTCGAGTCCCTCCTCTCCTGCCACTAAAATTTTCCCGCGGGCATCGAAGATCACCCGCACGCGACAGCAGGAAAGTGGAGGCAACCTGTGAATACTCCCAAACCGTGCTTGCTAGAGTGTCCCGTGCTTGCAACCGAAGAGAATTTCGACGAGCAGCAATACCTGCTCCAGAATCCGGATGTTGCGGCGGCCGTCGCTCGTGGCAAGTTCACAAGCGGTCGCGCCCATTTCCGGCAACATGGTCAGGCCGAGGGGCGACTGCTTCGAATTCACTACAACGAATACGTTTCCGAAGTAGGGCTTTCGACACCTCTGCCAAGTTTGGATTTGATTCACTTAGTGGGCGGACACCGTGACTTCCACGCCTTTGACATTTCTCGTCGAAATGCGGTTGAGACGATCATCGCTCGTCTTGGCGACGCGGGGATCGACTATGCGAATTTCCGATCCATTCTCGATTTGGGCTGCGGCTGCGGCCGTATCCTGGCGGGTTGGGAGGGCGTTTGTCGCCCGAGACGCGCCTCTTCGGCTGCGACGTCAATCCAATGTTGGTTGAATTCTGCCAAGAGAAAATTAGCAAGGCGGAAGTGGTACGGAATTTATATCACCCTCCGCTACCATACGAAGATAGTCAATTCGATTTCATTTACGCCGTCTCGATGTACACACATCTTAAATTATCTGCCATGCTGCAGTGGACGGGTGAGATTTTGCGAATACTTCGGCCTGAAGGGATCGCGTTAATTACGACCCACGGCAGCTACTATGTGTCATCGCTCGCCCAGGTCTCCAAGGAGGGCTCTGCCCTTCTTGCCGAACGAGGCTACTACGTTCACCTGTTCGGCACCGCGAACAACACCTGGGAGGGCTTCAATAATTACGCAGCTTACGTTTCGCCTGATTTTTTGAGACGTTTGTTTGTCGGCTTTCAGATGATCCAGATGTATCCCGGCGTTTCTCACGGTCCCATACTTGAATCTTGGGGTCAGGTTAATGCAACTCTTGTTGCGTATCAGGACATTGCGATCTTCAGAAAATTGTGACAAGTTTTGAACCTGGCGGACCCGACGCATTTTTTCATTTAAAAGGAATTTTTTCATTTAAAAGGAAAGGAGTGTGCATCCATGAGAATACATCCGAATGACTTTTTAGTGCAATTTATCATCAGTCTTTCACTTTTAGCCGGTACCGCCGTGCATGCGCAATCGGTCTCAAGTGTGGCGTGGAATCCGACTTATAAATCACCTTTCCCCCTCGTTAGTTTGCATATTCCTAGGGGAGCCCCAAAGAGTGGGACACCAACTTATAGTAATGAGCCTAGCGCCATGCAGGACACCAGCCCCGGCTGGAAAGTGTGGTTTTGTGGAGGCGCCGATTTTGGAGATGATCCGACGGCATACGCACGCAATTATGGAGACTCTATTTACTATGCCGTTATCAACAACTCAGTAGGCGGGTATTATCAGCCTCCAGAAGCAGTGCTGCGGCACACAAACAATGATGTGGATGAAGATGGACGCGCGGCTTGTACCCCGAGCGTGATCAGACATTCTGATCCGTCCATTCAAGATGGAGCCGACCTATATTTGCTCTATTACGAATGCGCCCGCCGATTCTATGATCGCGGGAACAACATGTGGCCAACCGACGGATTCACGCAAACGTGTCTCGCCGTAAGTCCGGACGGTGTAAACTGGGAAAGATATAACGCAAATAATTGGAGCGCGTCACACACTTTCGGAGGACCGGCGACGCCGGTGCTGTCCGTGAACCTGCAAGTTCTGAAGAACTGCGCCCATCAGTTCCAAAATGGCAAGCATACTTTCGATACAACGGCAACGAGAAAAGATGCTACGACCGGGAAGACCTCCCTCACCTGTGCCGGCGGCGATGCGAACGTTTACGGAGCGGGCCACCCCTCAGCCATAACGGTGCCCGTCGGTTCATCAAGCCAGGTCCAGCTCTATTACTATGATTCCTCAAGCGACTGGAAATATCATGGAGTATACGTGGCGACAAGTTCGGATGGTATTCACTTTGATTCGCCTCGAAAAACGAACCTTCCGAATTCTGCGACTGTAAAGTACTATAATGGCGCTTTCAACGATGCGCCTGGCGCATATATCGCGGCTATAGCCGGCAAGGACAACTATCTTTTTTACTCCATTGATGGGCTGCACTTCAGTCCGTTGAATGTCAAGGGCATTAATCTCGGAGGGCTTGATCTCGGCGTGGCTGTCTCATCGCACTGTGCCTCGCCGGGAACTCCGGGGATCGTCGCTGACCAGGGTGGTAATCTTTCGTCGCTCGACTCCATCAATATTATCTCCGGCGAAGGATTTTTGGGAACGGCAGATAACGGCCCTAAGCTCGGCTGCTACAATCAGGCCGAAGATCACATCAACCGGGGAAGCACGTGGAGTTTATATCGTATTGAAGGGTCGTTAAACCTATTGAGTCCGTCATCTTCAATTCCGGCCGGATTTTACCGAGTGACTGACGGGGCGCCTATCTATTATTCCAACGGGCAAGGCGCCTATTGCCAGACGGCAGACCGGCAATCGTATCTTTGGGCGGGAGGAAGCAGTGATCTGTCGAACGTCATTGACGTATCAAGCGTCACGCCAGTCATGGTGAACAACGGCGTATGTGGCTTCCCTTCAGGGTTTTTTATGGTAACCGGGGACAGAACTATTTATTCTTCTTATTCTTCAAACGGCCAATCGGCTTACTGCTCGTTTTCCAGTTCGCGGGCATTTCAGGCTAAGGGCGGAAAACCGGACTTATCGAACGTAAGGCAAGTTACCGCTATTCCTCCAAACATGCAAAACAACGGCGTTTGCAAATGATGTCAGCGTTTTCAATGGGCGGCTTTTTTATTACGACATCATTTTATACTCCGGCGCGCACTCCAATAAAAACGCCGCGATCATATGCGGCGCCAGACACAAATTCACTGATCGCAGGCAAGAGCGGAGGACCGAGCCAATCATATTGTTCGAGAACGCAATCGAAGCCCTTCTCGTGCAACGTCTGCACAAGACATGGGCGTGTGGGCCAGAATGAGCGTTGATTCTCCCACGCAGCCCATTTGGCATTTTCAACGTGCTCGGGCAGACCGTCGTGCTCGTGATACCAGCGGCCTGCGAGTGCCTCGTTTTCCGCCATCGCGGAAAGATTCCAACGCCCGCCGTCCTGAGTTGCGGCAAACTCGGTAACCAGCATCATGATTTTTCTGCAAGAGGCCGACATCATCCTCATGAATTCGCGCGGGCGGTCTAGGTGGTAAAGTATTCCGCAGCACCATACGGCATCGAATGGCCCATATTTAGCGGCGTTCCAAACGGTATCGAGAACGAAGGATAGGCCCGGAAGATCAACGGCTGCCTTTACGGTCATGCAGTTCGCGAAATTCGATTTTCGGGCTTCGACGCCGAGCGCGCGCATCCCGAGGCGCGCGAATTCAGTGGTATGGCCGCCTTCGAGGCACCCCAAATCAACGATGCGCTTGCCTTGAAGTCCGGAAAGGCAAGAGCGAGTATTCGTCGCGCCGCTTTGACTTCGCCATTGGCGGACATTTCGACTTGCATATCCGGTTTTGTAAGAGTGCCGTCGTCCAATCGGATATTATGGCAAGTAAACATGAGTTGCGAGTTGCGCGTCTCCTTTCACGCCAGTTTAGTCCTTTTCCCAGAAACTGTGGCTACAAAAATCTGCCAAAAGCCAATCCTTTTTACCAAAACACTCTGGTATGTTAGGGTACACAATATTTCTAGCCTCGTATGGTTGGAGATCCACGACAACGTTCGCTCGGGGGAACACTTTATGACATCCACCCAAATCCATGACCTTGTCACTTTTCTTAATGCGCGCCATGACCTTTTCAATGTCCAGAAACATTTTGGCGAGTCCTTCTCGATGGAGAAACGGTTAACTTATGCTATATTCTCCTTTAACATACGTTGCGTCAAATGCCATATCTCTCAGATGAGAAGCAACGTCGGCACCGTCATTGCGCAGGCTAGGCCCGTCGCGGTGCATGTCGGTTGTTTCGTCGGCGCGTCATTCTCAGGTTGATGGAGCCTCAGGCTCACTTCGCTCAATCGATTCCGGCGATTGGCCAAGGATTTTGAAAATCTCACCGGCAATGCCCTGGCATTCCTGCGTCTCGCCTCAATCCGGCTCATGCTCAGAAAACTTTGTAATGCATAATCAACTTTC
>JBOHJT010000089.1:0-12048 GCA_050728715.1 Methylocella sp. | reverse complement strand
ATCGCGACGACTGCTTCCTTGCCTTGCTCCGAAACGACGGTGACCTTCACCTTGCCTTTCTCGATGTAGAAGACCGCATCCGCGGGGTCTCCCTGCGCAAAGACGATCTCGTCCGTGCGGTACGCCCCAATGCTGCGGCCCTCGCCAACCTTGGCGAGAAAAGATTTCGGGTCGAACGACGGTTGACGTTTAATCGCCATGGCACAGCCTTCCACACCGCGAGCCCTTGACGAGCGAACCGTGCTTTGTGTCATACACCACATAATTTCTCGCGGCAAGTGAGCAATTTTGAACAGAACGACATTCTGCAGTTTGCTATTTCAGCCTAGCGGCCAAGAAAGAGCTGTTGATATCAGGCAACCAATTCCAATTGGTGCGGCCGAGTCAATAATGGCATCGGGGCGACGTCGCGTGACCATCCTTGCTATCGGGAGTGTGGTGCTTGGGACAGTCTTCGGACGGTTTTTCAAGGTGTGGGTCCTTGTTCCAGCCGGCGCGTTGACCTTCGCAATCATTTTTGCCAGCTCCGCCTATTACGAAAATGGTCTGCTGAGCGCGCTTCTCGAATTCGCCGTGATTGCGGCGTGCCTGCAAATCGGCTACGCGGCCGGCTGTCTTTCATTCGTCATCACCGACAGGTGGCGACGCCCCAAGGTACCCCGCGAAATACCCCGCGAATCGTCGCATCCGGCGGCGGCACGACGCCCGCAACTGTTTTAAACGCTCTGCCCCAGGGACAATTTGCCCGGACCCCGCGCGCGACCCTGTCTAATCCGAGCAATATCGGCGTCTTCTCGGGGCAGTCTCGGGCGTCTTCAATGTCCCCCAATGCCCCAACGCCGATACAGGACCTTGGCTGGGAAGCCCTGGCCAGGGTCTTTTTTTCCGCCGATCGTACCAAAATGTTTCACGCGAAACATTTTGGTACGATCGGGGCCGAAAACCTTACAATGCCTCATACAACTCGCGGCCTTGCGACAAGTGGGATCGCGCGGAAAAAATTGGTACGTTAGGCGGTTGGATGGTGCGGCCCTGCGCGACGGCCCCGGCCTCCTTTCAATTGCGCCGCTCTCAAGCACCCGTTTCTTCTGGACTCGGGAGGTTCCCCCGCCGCAGTGCGCGGGCCTTCATCATCACGAAGAAGACGGGGACCAAAATCAGCACGTTAATCGTCGAGGTGATCATGCCGCCGACAATCGGCGCGGCGATGGGTTTCATCACGTCCGAGCCCACACCAGTCTCCCACAGGATCGGCACAAGGCTCGCCAGAACAGCCGCCACGGTCATCAGTTTGGGACGCAAGCGATGGACGGCGCCTTCGATGGCGGCCTCCTCGATATCGGCGCGCCGCAGGGCAGACCCGGCGGCAAGCTTACGGTCGAGCGCCTCGTGCAGATAGACGACCATCACGACTCCGGTCTCGACCGCGATTCCGAATAACGCGATGTAGCCAACCCAGACCGCCACGCTGAAGTTATAGCCAAGGTACCACTGGAGAAGAAGGCCTCCCGTCGCCGCGTAGAGCGTCGGAAAGATCAGAATCAGTGCTTCGGTCACGGAATGGAACACCATGTACAGCAGCAGAAAGATCATAAAAAAGACGATCGGCAGAATGATTTTCAGCCGCTCCTCGGCCCGCAGTTCGAATTCGTATTCCCCGGACCACTTTAGGCTGTAGCCGGCCGGCAGTTGGAGCTTCTCATGGAGGAGCTTGTCGGCCCGGGAGACAAAACCGCCGTAGTCCCGCGTGTTCAGATCCAGGTAGACGTATCCGGTGAGCGCCGCATCCTCGTCCCGGATCATCGCGGGTCCTTTCGCAAACGAAATCTTAGCGAGCTCGCCAAGCGGCACCTGTGCGTTCGAAGGCGTTGCAATCACCACCCGTGCGAGCTTTTGAATGTCGTCCCGGAAATCGGCCGCATAGCGGATGGAGATGGGATAGCGTTCGCGGCCCTCGATGTTCTCGGCGATGTTCTCTCCGCCGATTCCCGAGGTGATCGCGCGCTGCACATCGCCCACGGTCAGTCCATAACGCGCCGCTTCCGCCCGGTTTACTTCCACGTTGACGTAGAACCCCTGCGCGACGCGCTCGGCAAACATTGACCTCATCTCCGGCATCGCACCGAGAATCTGTTGAAGCCTCGCGCCCAGCGCCTCGATGCCGTCCAGGCTCGGGCCTTGAATCTTGATGCCCACCGGGGTCTTGATTCCGGTAAGTTCCATGTCGAGACGGTTCTCAACCGGCATGGTCCATGTGTTGGTCAACCCGGGGAACTGGAGTTTGGCATCCATTTCCGAGACCAGCTTGTCGTAAGTCATCCCCGGGCGCCACTGGCCGCGCGGTTTGAACATCACCGTGGTGTCGTACATGTCGAGGGGAGCATTGTCGGTCGCGCTGTCGGACCGGCCGATGGTGCCGAACACGCTCGCCACCTCGGGGAAGGAGCGAAGGACCCGGTCCTGCTCCTGCAGCAGCTGCGTCGCCTGGCCGATCGCGATTCCGGGGAGCGCGGTCGGCATGTAGAGGGCAGCACCTTCAAAAAGCGGCGGCATGAACTGGCTGCCCAGCTTGAACGCAAGAGGAAACGTCATGGCAAGGAAAATGAGGTTCAACAGCACGGTGGTCTTTGGAAATCGAAGGCAGACTCTCAAAATGGGCAGATAGACCGCCTGCGTAACCCGCGCGACCGGATTGCTCGATTCCGGCCGCAGCCGGCCGCGGATGAACAGAAGCATCAGCGGCGGCACCAGCGTGATGGCAAGGAGTGACGAAAAGCCGACAGCCAGAGTTTTGGTCCAGGCCAGGGGCCGAAACATCCGTCCTTCCTGCGCTTCGAGCAAGAAGACCGGCAGGAACGAGACAATGATAATCAAGAGCGAGAAGAAGAGCGCCGGTCCGACCTGCTTTGCCGCGTCCAGAAGGATTCGCTGTCTCTCGCCAAACGAAATGCCGTGTGGATCGGAGTTATCGCCTCTGTTCGGGTGCTGCGCCTCGGACAGGTGCCGGTAGCCATTTTCGACCATCACGATCGCCGCGTCCACCAAAACTCCGATGGCCAGCGCCAATCCGCCGAGGGATATAATGTTCGAGCTGACCTGCAGGTAGTACATCGGAATGAACGATGCGACCACGGCGATCGGCAGGACCAGGATCGGAATGAGGGCCGAGCGGAAGTGAAAGAGGAAGACGATGATCACCAGGCTGACAATGATCGCTTCCTCAAGCAGGACGTGCTCGAGTGTGCCGATCGAGGCGCCGATCAGCCCGGATCGATCGTAACCGGAGACGATCTCCACTCCCGGCGGTAGCGATCCGGAGATTTCAGCGAGCTTTTTCTTGACGCCGGAGATCACGTTCAGCGCGTTCAAGCCGTAGCGCATGACGACGATGCCGCCGACGGTTTCGCCCTCGCCGTTCCATTCGGCGACGCCGCGGCGGATATCCGGTCCGAACGACACCGTTCCGAGGTCTCGGACCAGGACTGGCGTCCCGTTCTTGCTGGCGACGGGAACCGTTTCCAGATCCGAGAGCGACCGCAGATAGCCCAAGCCCCGAACCATGTATTCGGCGCCTTGGAACTCAAGCAATCTCCCGCCCACCTCGTTTGTGCTGTCGCGGACCTTTTCGATCACCGTCGAGAGCGGAATGTTATAGGCGCGGAGTTTGTCGGGATCCAACCGGACCTGGTACTGCTTGACAAAGCCGCCGATGGTCGCGACTTCCGCTACCCCCGGAACCGTCTCGATCTGATAGCGGAGAAACCAATCCTGGAGGCTGCGCAAATCGGCCAGGCTGTAGCGCTGGTTGTGATCCACAACCGCGTATTCATACACCCAGCCTGCGCCGGTCGCGTCGGGACCGATCGCCGGGTGGAGCCCGGCGGGAAGGCGTCCCCCAATCTGCTGGAGATATTCCAGCACTCGCGAGCGCGCCCAGTAGAGATCCGTGCCGTCCTCGAACACAACGAACACGTAGGAATCGCCGAACATGGACTGGGCGCGCACGGCCTTCACGCGTGGCGCGGCAAGCAGGGCGGTTACGATCGGGTAGGTAACCTGATCCTCGATGATATTCGGCGGTTCGTTCCACGCCGTATGAATGATCACCTGCACGTCGGAGATGTCGGGCAGGGCATCGAGCGGAATCCGCCGCAGCGACCAAATGCCAGCCAGCACCAGGAGAAGCGTTCCGGTAAAGACGAGGAAGCGGTTGCGAGCGCACAAATCGATCCAGCGCGCAATCATTTACATGCCTCCTTCCGCGGTCACGGAGAATTGTTTCTGGGCGATGGTCCGGCCAGCCTTGGTTGCCAGGACGGTGACTTGCCAGGTCCCGCCCGTCTGCACCTCGCCCGCGCCCTCGTAGACGCCGCCGCCCTTGTCGCTGAGCGTCACCACGTTCCGCATCGCGGCCATGCCCATCGCGGGCATGGCAGGCATGAAGAACGTTACGGTGACCTGAGCGCCGGAGATCGCCGCCCCGCCGGCGCCAGTGAGCTTGACGCGGAAATTGTTGCTTCCCTTGCGCGGAGGCGACGGATTTGAGGAGAATTCGAGTGTTACTTGCTCCTGCGGGGCATTCATGGCTGCCGCCGCGCCCGCGCCGGGAGGCGGAGGCGTAAACGACCCAAGCGCTGCCTGGAGCTGGCTCTCGGAATCGATCAGAAAATTGGCCGAGGTGGCGATGCGCTCGCCGGCTTTGAGCCCCTTCAACACGATGAAATCATCACCGGCCCTGGCGCCGGTCTCAATATCCCGGGGCTCGAAGTAGCCGCCGCCATGGTCCACGAATGCGATCTGACGCGTGCCGGACTGAAACACACCCGAAGCCGGAATCACCAGCTGGCGTCCCAGGGGCAAGCCGAGCCGGACATTAACGAACATCCCGAGCGAAAGCTTCAATTCCGGATTGGGAATTTCCAAGCGCACTTTGGCCGTGCGCGTTGCCTGATCCACTTCCGGCCAAATGAAACTCACGCGGGCCGGGAACGTCTGTCCGGGATAGGAGTCGACGGTGATTGATGCCGGATCCCCCACCTTCACCCGGCCGATATCGTTCTGAAAAACCTGAGCGTAGACCCAGACGGTCGACAAGTCCGCCACCGAGTACAGCTTCGTGCCCGGTTGCACGTACATGTTCGGAAAGGCCTTCCTATCGACAATGAAACCGGACACCGGCGAATCGATCTCCAGCTCGCGCCTGACCTTGCCGCGCTTCTGTAGTGCGGCGATCTCCCGGTCCGGGACCTGCCATTGCTTCAGCCGCTCGGTTGCCCCATTCAGCAGCGACTGCCATCCGGCAGGTTTCCCCGGACCGGTGCTTTGCGCCAGGAGCTGCTTGGCCACCAAATAGTCCTGCTCGGCCGTCACCAGCTCCGGGCTGTAGATGGTCAGAAGCGGCTGGCCCCGCCGCACCACTTTGTAGGTTGCATCGGCGTACACCTTCTGAATCCAGCCCGCGAAGCGAACTTCTATGTCGGAAAGCCGCGTTTCGTCCGCCTCGACGTTTCCGACGGTCCGGATATCGCCGGACACCAGCCGAAACTCCACGACGCCGGTCTTTACCCCGATGCTTTGCCTCCGTTGCGGAGTAAGCGTGACCGGCGCCAAGGTTGGTTCCGAAGCTGGTGGGGTCTGCGCCACCGCTTCCGGAACCCAAAGGGCGGAACGGAGGCAAACGGACGCCGCTGCGGCGAGAATGGCGGCCACGCGTGCGCGCCAGCAGCTCACAGCTCACCCCCGATCAACCGTTCGATCGCGGCAAGCGCCGTCTGCTCGTCCGACTCAAGCTGGAGCCGCTTGAGTTCGAGATCATGGACCCGGTGCAGCGCTTCCAGCGCAGCGCCGAGATCGCCGCGCCCTTGGGAATTGTCCGCGATGATCGACTTGAGCGCCGCCCGCGCTTCGGGGAGGGCTTTGCGGGCCACCAAGGCATCGGCTTGCCGCGCGGATTTGAGCCGCGCGAGCGCTTCGCCGAGCGCACTCTGAATATCGAGCAGAGCGGCCTCGTAGCGCTGCTGGGCCGCGCCCAACTTTGCCGTAGCGGCTTGCTGTTCCGAGGCCTCCTTGCCCCAAGGCACCGGGATGTTGAGGCCGACCGTGGCCGCTGCCCCCGGCGGACGGTTGTTGGTCTGGATCAATGGTCCGGCCCCGACCGTCAGGTCGGGATACCAGGCTTTCTCGGCCAGGGCGGTGCGCGTTCGCGCCGCGTCCACCTCCGCGCCGCTCGCGGCAAGCGCCGGGCTGCCGCCGCGGGCACGTTCCACCAGGGAAGCAATGGCGAGATCCCGGACGGGCAAGGGCCGGAGCCGCAAGGGTTCGGCTAACAGGGCGCCGGCCGGACGCGCGATGAGCGCGTTGAGCATTTCCCTTGCGGCCGCCCGATTGCCATTGAGGCTCGTCGCTTCGATCTCCGCCGAAGTCTCCTCGCCGAGGGCCTTGATGACCGCCGCTTGATCGCCTTGCCCAGCCGCATAACGCTCCTCGGCGGCGGCACGCAGGCCGCGCGCCTCTGCTATCACTTCTTGGTTCACGGCAAGGGCACGGCTCGCCACAAAATATTGGGCGAAGGCGACCTTGATGCGTTCGTCGAGGGCATCGCGCGCGGTCTGTTCGCGCCCCCGCGCGGCATCCAAATCGGCCAGCGCCGCCTCGCGCCGCAGATCGAGTTTTCCCCAGAGCGGGAAGGCTTGCGTCATCATGATCGCATGCCCGCTGAAGACATTCGGGTCGCGGTAATACGTATAGCTGTCCGAAATCGTTGGATCATCGAGCGCGTCGGCGCCGGCCGCCTTGGCCGCGGCGGCCGACGTATCGAGCGCCGCCGCGCGGAGGGCGGGGTTGAGCCGCCGGCCGACCGCGAGCACACTTTCCACCGTCGCGCCCAAGGGCGCGAGCCGTGATGGCGCGACGGATTTATCGGTGCCGGCCTTCTGCGGCTCGGCCGCTGCCTTGAAGTGCTCGTGTTGGGCCTCCGCCCAAGCATGGCCCGCGCCGAGAGTAATGGCGAGCGCGGCGGCGCCCGCGAAAAAGCGAGATGGCATGGATTTGACCTCCAACCCGGGACGGGCTTTAGCCGAGGAAAACGCGTGTTTACGACCGCGCTGGATGCGCCGGAACACGATCCAAAGGCGTACGCATGCGCGGTGCTTCCGATTAAGCGGCTATGCGGTTCGCTATAGGGGGGAAGAGGTCGGGTTTGATCGACAGCCCGGCTCGCCAAGTGGCAGGCGGCCAATGCGTCACGCGCGCATAAGCGGTTGGGGTTCCTAGCGCGGTTGACAGAGCCGGAAGGGCGGGCGAAGAAATACAACCCACCTGGTTGGCGCAATCGAGCGAAATGCCCTTGCACGGCATCTGTTTCATGGGCGCTGGCGTGGCATGGTCTTTTATCGCCATCCTCACGC
The DNA here is from genome assembly GCA_050728715.1 of Methylocella sp. GTDB lineage: Bacteria > Pseudomonadota > Alphaproteobacteria > Rhizobiales > Beijerinckiaceae > Methylocapsa. The sequence goes on along the minus strand of JBOHJT010000089.1, from coordinate 4,642 downwards.
AGCAGTCGTCGATCGCGGTTTGCGCGGCATCCTTGCAAGCTGACGCCGCAGGCGGCATCTGAGCCGCGGCCCCAACGAGGAAGGCAAGGCCGGTCAGAAAAATGAGCAATTTTCGGAGGACCAAGATCCGCATGCGGGCAACATACGCGGAACTCCGCCGCCGTTCAAGATACCGTCGGCATCCGCGAATCATGCGGCATTCGGTCCGCCGGGACCGCCCGATTGCGATTGGTTAACCAAAAGCTAGGAAGCTTTGTCGCATAATAGGCAATTATCCAAAGGCTTTTTCGCGGCGCAAGGGCCGGGCCATGAAACTGACAAAACTCCGCATTGCGGGCTTCAAGACCTTTGTCGAGCCGGCCGAGTTCTTGATCGAGCCGGGGCTCACCGGCATTGTCGGGCCGAACGGATGCGGCAAGTCCAATCTCGTCGAGGCGCTGCGCTGGGTCATGGGCGAGAGTTCGTCGAAAAGCATGCGCGCGTCGGGCATGGACGACGTGATTTTTTCCGGCGGCGGCGACCGGCCCGCGCGCAACATGGCGGAGGTCGTCCTCTTCCTCGACAATAGCGATCGCGCGGCGCCAGCAAGCTTCAACGATGGCGAGATTATCGAGGTTTCCCGCCGCATCGAGCGCGAATCTGGCTCCACCTACCGGGTCAACGGACGCGAGGTGCGCGCCCGCGATGTTCAATTGCTGTTCGCCGACGCGTCGACCGGCGCGCGCTCGCCGTCGATGGTGCGGCAGGGGCAGATCGGCGAGATCATTGCCGCCAAGCCGCAGGAGCGCCGCCGGATCATCGAGGAAGCCGCGGGCATCGCGGGACTCCATTCCCGCCGCCACGAGGCCGAGCTGCGTCTCAAGGCGGCGGAGGACAATCTCGTTCGCCTCGACGATATTTTGCGGCAGATCGATACCCAGGCCGAGAGCCTCAAGCGGCAGGCGCGCCAAGCGGCGCGCTACCGTGGTCTCGCGGGCGAGATCAGGCGCAACGAGGCCCTGCTTGCCCTGATCAGCCAGGGCGAGGCGGCGAGCGTGCTTCAATCGGCCGAAGCCAAGCTCGAAGCCGATCTGCGCGACGTCGCGGAAAGAACGAGGGCCCAGGCCGACGCGGCCCGGCGGCAAGGGATCGCCGCGGAAGAGTTGCCGGGATTGCGCGGCATCGAAGCCGAGGGCGCCGCCGGATTGCAAAGGCTCGTTCTTGTCCACGAGACTCTGGATGGAGAAGAAAGGCGCGCGAAAAGCCGCGCCGCCGAACTGGAACACCGAATCGCGCAAACGGCGAGCGACATTGCCCGCGAAACCGCCCTGATCGAGGATGCGGCAGGCGCTCTCGCGCGGCTCGATCAGGAGGCAACCGAGCTTGCGGGCAGCGGCGTGGACGAAGCCGGGATCGAGGCCCTGCGCGAAAAGCTAGCAAACGCCGAAGCGGCCCTCGCGATCACGGAAAAGACGCTCGCCGGGACGCAGGACACAAGGGCAGCGGCGGAGGCGCGGCGCGCGGCGCTTGAGGCCGAAATCCGGGAAGAAACGGCCCGCGCGGCGCGGCTCGAAGCCGAAGCCGAAACGGTGAAGGGTGAACGCGGGGCGCTTATTTCCGGTTCTCCGGACGGCGTGAATTTCGGGCTCTTGGAGGCGGCGCTCGACGAAGCCATCGCGGCGGGCGAAGCGCGCGAGGACGAGCTTGCCCTCGCCGAGGCCCGCCATGCCGAGGCCGGCGCCGAAGAATTAAAAGCCCGGGCCCCGATGGCCGAAGCCGAGCGCAAGGCGCAAACTCTCGAAACGCAAGTCGCGACATTATCCAAATTGCTGAACGCCGGAGCGGGCGGCTTTTGGCCTTCGGTCACCGAGGAGATCAGCGTCGCGAAAGGCTATGAGGCGGCGCTCGGCGCGGCGCTCGGCGACGATCTCGATGCCTCGACCAATCCGGCTTCGCCCGCGCATTGGGCCAAGACCGATGCTTCGGACGATCCCGCTTTGCCGCCTGGCGTCGAAGCGCTCTCGCGGCTCGTCACGGCGCCAGCTCCTCTCGCGCGGCGGCTGAATCAGATCGGCGTTGTCCCGCGGGCCGAAGGAACCGCCTTGCGGATGTTGCTGAAACCCGGCCAAAGGCTGGTCTCGAAGGAAGGCGATCTGTGGCGCTGGGACGGTTTCACGCAAGCCGCCGAAGCCCCGACGCCCGCCGCGCGGCGTCTCGCCGAAAAAAATCGCCTCGGCGATCTCGCGATCCAAGCGCAAACCGCGCGGGGCGCCACTAGCGTCTTGAAAGCCGATGCGGAGCTGGCCCAAACGGCTCTAGCCGCCGCGGCCAACGCGGAAAGCGCGGCAAGACAGGCGCACAAGGAAGCGCTGCGCAAGGTGGAGGCCGCCCGCGCGGAAAAGGCCGCGGCCGAAAAGCACAAGGCCGCGACCGCCGCGCGGCTCTCGGCGCTCGAAGAAGCCGTCCTCCGCCTCGATGCCGCGCGCGGCGAAGCCAGCGAAAAGCACGCGCAAGCCAATGCGGCGCTCGCCCAAATGGACACTCCGGCGGACCTGACCGCGCGGCTCGACAAGGCACGCGCGGCGGCGGCGCACGATCGCGCCGCGGTGGCCGAAGCCAGCGCTGAATTGCAGACCCATTTGCGCGACGCCGAGACGCGGGCAAAGCGTTTTCGCGCCATCGAGGAAGAGCGCCAATCCTGGCATGCCCGCGGCGATCGCGCGGGCGAACAAATCAGCGCGCTGGAAGCGCGGCGCGAGGAAGCCGAGCAAGAGCTGCGACGGCTTGCCGAGGCGCCGGATAAGTTTCTAGCCGCCCGTCAAAGACTGATGCGCCAAATCGAAGCGGCCGAGATCGCGCGTAAGCAGGCGGCCGACAATCGGGCCGCGGCCGAGTCGCGTCTTGCCGGGGCGGATCGCGCCGCCCGCGACGCGCTCGCCGCGATGAGCGCGGCGCGGGAAGAAAAAGCCCGGAGCGAGGCCAGGGTCGAAGCGGCGCGGGCGCGCTGTGACGAGATCGCGCATATGATTGCGGCCGAGCTTGATTGCACGGAGGCCGAACTTTTTGGCCTCGCCGATATCGCTCCGGGAGACGGTTTCCCACCCGCGGAGGAAGTCGAAAAGCGGCTCGACGGTTTGAAAGACGACCGCGAGCGGCTTGGCGGCATCAATCTGCGGGCAGAAGAAGAATTAAACGAAATCCTAACCTCGAAGACCAATCTTTCCACCGAGCACGCCGATTTGACCGAGGCCATCCGGCGGCTGCGCCAGGCGATTCAAAGTTTGAACAAGGAAGGCCGCGAGAGGCTCCTTGGCGCGTTCGATGCCGTTCATGCGCATTTCAAGGAGCTGTTCACGACGCTCTTCGGCGGCGGCTCGGCCGAGCTTCAATTGATCGAATCCGACGATCCGCTTGAAGCCGGGCTCGAAATCGTCGCCCGTCCGCCAGGGAAAAAGCCGCAGGTCATGACGCTTTTGTCCGGCGGCGAACAGGCGCTGACCGCGCTGGCTTTGATCTTCGCGATCTTTCTTACCAATCCGGCGCCGGTTTGCGTTCTCGACGAAGTGGATGCGCCGCTCGACGATGCCAATGTCGAACGCTTCTGCGATCTTCTCGACACTATGCGGGGCAAGACCGAGACGCGCTTTCTTACCGTCACCCACAATCCGATCACCATGGCGCGGATGAACCGCCTGTTTGGCGTAACCATGGCCGAACGCGGCGTGAGCCAGCTCGTCAGCGTCGATCTCGAAGAGGCCGAGTGCTTCCGCGACGCTGGCTGAGCGAGGCAAGCCGTCTCCACCCAAAGAAAATCCTCAGACCACAATGTCACGTCAGATGTCAGCAACAGCGAATAGGCGGCGGCCAGAGCGTTCATTCGAAACTGTCTGGCTCGACGGGCGTTGCATATGGATCCAGCAGGAGCGCCGGAGTGCATTCTCGTCCGTCTGAAAGACGCAATCCTAGCCTCTTGCGCGCCGTCCTTGCCTGGACCGCTCGCGAGGTCTCTGTCCTCGATCCAGGCTGCTTTGCCATTGTGATGGCGACGGGAATTACGTCGAACGCCATGTTTGCCGAGCGCCAGCGTGGATTGTCAGACGTGCTATTTCGCGTGAATCTTTTTGTCTATCCGTGGCTTGTTCTCGCCACCATCTTACGAATGACCGACGTCCGTGCCGGACTATGGAGCGACCTTGCCAACCCGCGTCTCGTATTTTCGTTTTTTACGTTCGTTGCGGCAACAGACATTCTCGGCGTCCAGATTGCCCTGCGCGGATTTGCGATAATCCCCTTTCTGTTGTGGTTATCGGCGCTCGCGGCTTTCGCCGCCCTCACTTATATCAGTTCTGGCTTGCTGATATTCCGCAATGCTGCTTGTGGAGCCGATCTGGTTGTTCGTGGCGGTGGTCTTCTTGCTATCGTAGGCGCCCAATCATTGGTGCTTCTTGGCGTGCCGGTGGCGGCTTCAACAATCAGCGAACATGGAAACGCCATACTCATCCTCATTCATGCGCTCTGGGGAATAGGACTGATTCATTATGGGATATTTGTCACTCATTTCGCCCATCGAATCTCTTACTTGCGTGTCGAGCCCCAAGATTTGACCCCGCTTCTTTGGGTGGTCATGGGCGCGGCCGCGATCAGCGCAAATGCCGGTTCTATG
>JBOHJT010000088.1:0-12048 GCA_050728715.1 Methylocella sp. | reverse complement strand
CGGCAGCGTCCCGTGTGTGGATGGCCCCCCGGCTTGCCAGGATTTTTGGCGCGCGGCTTGGCTGCTTGCGGTCATGCGTCCGGCCCATGAATGCGGTCGCACATGCGGTCGCACATGCGGTCGCACATGGACCGCTGGCCCTGACCGGTTGCGCGGATCGAGGCCTTGTTGGTTTGCCGGGATCATTAGTCCCTTGAGACACCGCGGGTTTTTCTCGATCCGCCGGCCGGCTTTGCCGTCATGCTTCATTGCCCTCGCAAGCTTGCGGTTGCGCCGCGGCGCGGGGGGGGTATGCCGTTGCCGCCGCGAATCGGCGGGAGTCCTGTTTGGTCGGCATCGCCCAGGCGATGCGCGCCGTCTTGTTCGCCAAGGCTGCGGCGGCAACCAGGCGCGGTCCGCGGCCGCGCAAGGCGATCAACCAGGGATCGGCCTTGGCGGCCTTGGAGCGCAGCAGCGCGGCGCGGGCGCCTTTAACAAGCAGGCGCCGAAGATAAGAGCCGCCTCGTTTGCCGATCCCGCCCAGGCGCGTTTTTCCGCCAGCGGAGTTCTGGCGCGGCACGAGGCCGAGCCATGCGGAAAACTCCCGGCCGCTGTGGAACTCGCTCTGCGACAGTCGCCGCAATGCAAGTTTTTTCTCGATTCGGGCGATGATCGGCCCGATCCCAGGGATGGCCGCCGGACGCTGGCTCATAGCGTTGCTTCCGTGCCAAGCCATGATCCGCGCCTCGATGGCGGCGATCCGCGTGCCTAGAGCGTGTCGCATTTAAGTTGACTTATATCCGGCATTTGCCAAGTAGTTCGCGCATTCCCGCGGTGTGATGGTGTCGAGGGTTTCGGCGACGGCGCGTTCGACGGCTTCAACGCTTCGGCCCATCGCCTTTCGCATCGCATGCTTGATTCTTGCGAAGGCCTCCTGAGCGAAGCGCATCAAATGCCCTTGATGCGCGGAGAGCTGCCGAAGGGTCGATCGGGTTGAGATCGGGACTGGAGGACGGCAGGAAGAACAGCCTGGCGCCGATCGCTTTGACCATGGCGCGCGCCGCCTTGCCCTTGTGACTGTTGAGCGGAGCACGCCGGACGCCCCCGGCGGGCGGAGAGTTGTCGAGAACGGCGACGTCGTCCGGTTTCAGGGTCTTGACGAGTTCGGCCCTGACATAGGTCTTGAACGCCTCGGCGTCGATCGGACCATCGAGCACCCAGGGTGCCTCGATACGATCGTGGCGCAACGCGCCGATGAAGGTCATGGTCTGCCAATGTGTAATAGTTGATATTTGATCGGACATTTGGTGGCATAAGGCGGAAGCGAGAGCCGAGGCCGGGCGCGGAGCGGGCCAGGGTTGCGGAGAGCCCGGCTTCTTCTCGTCTCACGCCGCGGCAACCGCGTCGAATCGCGCGCCATCCTTCCAGACGCGCCCCAAAAGAACGGCGAGTTTTCTCGCCATCGCCGTCCGCTTGCCCAAAACGTCAAGTCCTGCAAACACACTCATCGCCGCTCTCCATTCGTCATTCACGGATCACCAGCGAACGCTTCACCACTTCCGCCGGAGAGCGGCAACCTCATATACGGGATGTATAAGATAAGCGGACAAAGGTATTTTAAGAAACCCGTTAAAACCGTTCTTTCCACCGTATGTTTCTATGCATACTCGTCCAATCCAATCCAATCCTATACTATGAATATTATCGTGATCAATACTTGACCGGATTTACACCAATCGCGCCGCAAGGGCGCTTCCTCGAAGTCGGCATCTTGTTGGCGAGACGGGCCGTCCCAAAGCGATTAGGCCGCGCCCGTCCGGCGGACGAGGTGCGCGCCCTCGGCAATGCAAGGGTCTGGCCAAGGTGGCAAAACGGTGTTAAAAATACGCTTAAAGGGTGTTGCGCGGTCAAGCTCAACGATATTCGAAGGAACATTCTCAAGAAGATTTTGCTACGGGTGGAGAGAACAGCATTATGAGCAATAACGGTGTAGAACAAATCGTCATCCGTCATGTTTCCGGCTCCAAGGCCAATCAGATCGAACATATTTCGCTTGCCGGCGTGAACGAAATAATGATTGGCCGCGATCCCAAGTCAAAGATCGCTTTTGACTCGTCGCGCGACGATATCGTCAGCCGCCGCCACGCTATTATCCGCGTGGTTCGCGATGAGCAAATCTCGTTCCGTCTCGCCGATCTCGGCAGCAACAACGGGACATTTCTCAATGGCGAACGGATCACGGAGGAGGTGGAGCTCCTGCCCGAGGATACGATCGAACTGGGCAAGAACGGGGTAAAGTTCATCTTCAACGTGCAGCCGCGGCCGGCCAATTTGGTGGCGCGCACGCGGGTCATCGACGTCGGTGATGCCGCCGTGACCCGCGCCATCAAGACCGCGGGGACCTCGGCTCGGGACGCCGTTTCGACGAGCGATACGGGCACCGAGCCGGCGTTTCAGAAGTTCGAGCCACCGCCGAAGGTGGGCGTCGGCAAGGAAACCTTGCTCCATATGCTCGGCGAGGAGCGCCGCGCCGCAAGCCGCATCTGGACTTCCTCGCTCGCGGGTCTCGCGGTAGTGGGGGTTTTGGGCGGTGGCTTCTTCTATTGGAAACACAAGCATGACATTGAGGAGATGCACAAACAAGAGGTGATCCTCGCGTCGAAGGTGGACCAAAGCAAGGCTTATGCCCAGCAGAAGATCGAGGAAGAGGAACGGAAGCGGCAGGAGGAAGAGAGGGGGAGGCAGGAAGCGCGCGGGTTGAGCCCGCAGGAGATCGTCGAGCAATTCGGCAATGCGACGGCCCACATTTACTCGGCATGGCGTCTCTATGACCAGACAACCGGCAAACCTGTCTTTCATAAGAAAATTATGGTCAAGCTCCCCAAAATGAAGGAGTCTATGGAATGCCCCGCCTATGTGGATTTGGGAAAGTACGGCATCGTTCGTTGGCTCACGCTCGAAGACGACAATCGCCGCAATATCCCGATTGGCGAACGGTCGTTCGGCACCGGTTTCGCGGTCAGCGAACAGGGGTTCATGCTGACCAACAAACATATCGCGGCGGCATGGAACCTCGCATTCGGACAAGCGGATCCGGCCACTTACGAGAAGGAGCACCCTTGCGGCTGGTTGTACCTGTACGACGGCGGCACTCGAGCCAATAAGCGAAAGTTGAGAACGCCGCAGCTGATCGACTTGTCGGATGACGCGTTCAGCGACCTAAGACGCTGGGTTCCGGCATCCGGCGGTATCGTGTTCATGAAGGATTTGCCAAGACTTATCGGAACCGAAGGCAACATTCCCGACCCGAGCAAGAGTGACAAACGCACGTTTTTCGGCCGCAACGATGTGCTCGAGGTCCGTTTCGCGAACAGCCGCGGAAGCGCCAACGCAAACCTCGTGAATTTCTCTAACGCGAGCGATGCGGCTCTGATCAAGGTCGATACGCCACAGCAACTCAAGAAATTGGATATAGCCGCCGATGACACCGTGACCGTCGGCGAAACCGTGATCGCCGTCGGATTTCCCGCGGTGGCCGCCCCGACGGTCGCGGAGAGTGAGACCATCGAAAATGGCCAGAACAGGCAAATTAGAGATGAGGTGCCGCAGCCCTTCGTGAGCGAGGGAATCGTCGCGGTGATCAGCCCAGCCGTCAAGACCGAGAATGGAGTCACTTTCGGTGGTAAGCAAGGCGATGTCATCCAAATGAGCATTAACTCAACCGGTAGCGGCAACAGCGGCGGTCCGGTCTTTAACAAATCGGGGAAGGTCATCGGCCTCTTTACCTATGGCAAGCGGGGCGGCGGAGCGGTCACAACCGAAGCAGTCCCAATCAAATACGGCCGGGACCTCTTGCTGTCGCAGCATCCTTAACGAGGAAGGCGCCCAGCCATGGCGCTCGCGTCCTGGAATTCGCATGGGTTCGAGATCGCCGGTGCGATGCTGACGGATGTTGGCCGCGTCCGGAGTTCGAACGAGGATTCCGTCGCCTTCGTCATTCCATCCAAGAACGACCCCGCCGCTAGCCGGGGGTGTTTGCTCCTCGTCGCCGACGGAATGGGAGGGCACGCGGCGGGAGAGGTCGCGAGCGCGCTCGCGGTGGAGGTCGTGCGGCGGGTTTATTTTTCGCTTCAAGAGCCGGTTCCGGAGTCTCTGATGATCGCGTTCGAGGCCGCCAATCGCGCCATCCTCGAACACGGCAAGAATAACCCGGACTGCCGGGGCATGGGCACGACATGCACGGCGCTCGCCATTCATGATGGGCAAGTCTGGCTTGCGCATATCGGCGACAGCCGAGCCTATATCTGGCGCAAAAGCAAATTGACCCAATTGAGCGGCGACCAGACGCTCCACGCGCAAATGATCCGGGAGGGCCTGTTGACCGAAGAGGAGGCCAAAACCACGGGCGGCGGCAATGTCATTTTGCAGGCGCTCGGCACGAGTCCGGACGTTGTTCCAGCCGTCTGGGAAAACGGGGTTCCCCTGCTCGAAGGCGACATTCTCATTCTTTGCTCGGACGGGCTCTGGAACATGGTGGACGATGCCGCCATAGCGGAGATCGCCGCGCGAGCGGCACCGCAGGAAGCTTGTCAAAATCTCGTCGACGCCGCGCTCGAAGCCGGCGGATACGACAATGTGTCGGTCGGCATATTTGCCGTGCGGCCGCCCGCAAACGCCGCAAGGACGCAAATATCAACGCGGCGCATCGCCATTGCCGGCTTGGAGGCGCCGGAGGCCGCCACGACACGCATGATCGCATTGCCGGAGGATCCGCCATGAGCCCGCCCCGCACGATAGGCCAATACCAGATCGCCGAGCGGCTCGCCACCGGTGGCGCCGGCGAAGTTTATGCGGGGATCGACACAAAAGTCGGGCGCGAAGTCGCGATCAAATTCTTGCGCCCCGAACTCGCGAGCGACCCAAGCTACGTCGATCGTTTCCTCGCCGAGGCGAAGAGTCTTGGGCGTCTCAATCATCCCAATATCGCGACTCTCTATGCACTGCTCCAGGAGGACGACCATGTTTGCATGATCATGGAGCTCGTCCGCGGGCGAACCGTCGAGCAAATCATACAGTATCGGCGCTGTCCGCTCTGGATAAGGGAGAGCCTCGCCATTGTCGCCCAGGTCGCGGACGGATTATCCTATGCCCATGAGCAGGGCGTAATCCATCGCGACATCAAGCCATCGAATTTGATGGTCACCGAGTCCGGCCGCGTCAAGATAATGGATTTCGGCATCGCGCGGGTGCGCGGGAGCGATCGCATGACCCGCGCGGGCAGCGCGGTTGGAACACCTCTCTATATGTCGCCCGAACAATGCCGCGGTCTGGAGGGCGACGAGCGCAGCGATATCTATTCGCTGGCGGTCGTACTCTACGAGCTTTTGGCCGGCTTGCCTCCGTTCAAGGGGGCGACCGATTTCGAGCTGACCAAGGCGCACCTTGGCACGCCGCCGCCGCCGCTCATTCCACGTATCGCGGGCGTCGAGCCGCCGCTCGAATCCGCCATTATGACCGCGTTGTCCAAGCGGCCCGAACAACGTTTCGCTTCAATGCGAGCCTTTGGCGACGCGATCGGCGCCACGACTCTGCGCGGCGAAGCAACCGGGATCATCCACAATTATATCCTCTCCAGCCAAGGGCAGGCAGTCGCGCATGAACCGCCGAAACGCGCGCCATTCCACACCGTCCTGGTTGCTTTGATGCGAAGCCGGGCGGCGACGATCATGCGCCGGTTCAGAGGACTTCATCCCGCCGTTCAAGTTGGTTCAGCGGCGGCGTTGCCGGTAGCGGCAATTGTTACCGTTTTGTTGTGGCTGGAACCCGGTCAAGGGCCCGAAAGTCCCGCTGGCTTATCGCCGTCCATCCAGTCTCCCGCCGGAAGCGCCCCCGATATAAGTTACGAGCGTGCGCCGAAACGCAACCCCGCGACGAGCCGGAACGAAGAGCAGCACGACCCAACGCGGGAGCATCCATCGGCGACCATGTCCAATCGTCAACCCGGAGAGCTATCTGATCAAGGGCGCGTCTTCCCTCCTTCGGGCAAGGTGTCGCCGCCAACAGATTGCAGCCCGATTAATTTTCCGGAGGGCTGCGTCAAAAAAGACCTTCCTTCGAAACCGCCCACGGTGGCATCCCGGCAAGACGCGGAGACCCCGAGTTTCCGGGATTTTGAAGCGGCCGAGATACAAAGGAACTACGGAGAGGCGCTTGACATAGCGACGAAATTAGACACGGCCGGGGATCCGGCGGGATCCTATGGATTGGGCCTCCTCTATGCCCGTGGCGAAGGCGTTGAAGTGGACGAACAAAAAGCGTTCGAGGATTTTCATAAGGCCGCTGACAGGGACTTCGGCATGGCTCAGTTAAAACTCGGTGTGATGTATCACCGAGGCCTTGGGGGCGCCCGTAAGGATTTCAGGATTGCCCGCTCTTGGTATCAAAAAGCGGCGAAAAACGGCGTCGGAGAAGCCATGTATGCCCTAAGCGGAATGTGCCACAGGGGAGAAGGCGGGTTGACGCGCGACTGCGAGCAGCAATATTTGGACGAGGCGGCGAAAGCCGGGTATCAACCTCAGTAATGAAAGCGTTGAACAAGACCCCGTCAATGGAGGCACGCGTCTCACTGTAGCGGTGCCACGGAACTTTTGTTTTAATTCAATAGTCCTTCAAATCCTTGGCACGGGCGCGCCGCCTCCGCCGCCGCCGCGATGTCCATGGTGCATATGCCCGCGGCCGTGATGCCGGTGTCCGTACCGGTACGAAGCATGATACCTGTGATGATGCCTGGCGTAGCGGCGATAGTGGTGACGATAATAGCCCCTTCGGTAGTGCCTGTGACCGCCGAGATAGATCCCCCCGATGGGACCGAGACTGAGACCAAATTGCGCCGCGGCCGGCCTAGCATCGAAAAAGGCGACGGCGGCAAGCAGGGTTAAGCCGAGCAAGAACGGTTTGCGCGAAAACGCGTGCGCTTTTGCCTTTCCGTTCATGCCAGGGCTTCCGTCGCGCACCGCCATCCGGCTTCTCCGCCAAATTCATCCAAAAACTCTAAATAATATCCCATACCGCCGCTTGCCATGCAATATCTCCTCACTCGAAGCACCGGCGCGCGCGATTCGGCTGCATGCATGCGAACTAATTATATTCGTCCGGCGAAGGCGGAACCGGCAAAACCGGCACGCCCTCCTCGATCAAGGCGCGCGCGTCGCCGATACTCGCCTGGCCATGGATCGGGCGCTCCGGGACGAGGCCTTCGTGAATCTTGCGTGCTTCCTCGGCGAAGCGGGTGCCGACGTCGTCCGCCTCGGCAAGAATGCGTCTACGAAAAGCGTTGATCATTGCCCGCGATTTCAGGTCGTGCCGATCGAGAAGCGCGACCTTGGTTTGCGACCGAGGTTGCGCCGGAAATCTTGCGCGCTCCGCCTCGCCCCGGCTCGCGATCGCCGGCGCCATGATGGCTTTTTTCACCTCCGTCGCCTGGCAAAGCGGGCATAGGACGAGGCCGGACTTGACCTGCGTTTCGAAAGCCTCGCTGCTCTGGAACCAGCTCTGGAATTCATGGCCGCGCGCGCAAAGCAATGCGAATTTGATCATCGCACTCCGCCGGCCAGAAGCTCATCGAGCTTGCCATCGCGGTCAAGTTCGTGCAGCCCGTCGCAGTCGCCGATATGAATATCGTCGATAAAGATTTGCGGAACGCTCATGCGGCCGTGCGCCCTTGCCGTCATGTCCCCGCGGGTCCGCGGGTCGCCATCCACCGCGATCTCGGTGAAAGCGAGGTTCTTCTTGCGCAACAAGTCCTTGGCCCGGCGGCAATAGGGGCACGCGGCCGTCGTATAGACGGTGATTTGCGGCATCGCGTCTACCTTTCTCGCAATCTCTATATGGGAGACACAGCCGAAGCCACAACCGGCGTCATGCCTGGCGGAACGGGCGCGGCAAGCGCCGCGTCAGCCTTACGCTGCTTCCTGGATAGCCCGGGGATTTCCGCTTCTCAAACGTCGACAATGGGAAATCCGAACATATATCTGGAGCGCCACGCAACGCCGCTGCGTCGATCGCGCGGCGGAGACGGAGCGGCGAGAGGAGACCAGAGGAGCTAGGAAAAGAGATGAGTGCGGACACCGGGATGTCCTATCAATCGTGCTCGACACGCCAATCCGGCGGAGCGCAATGGCGTGGATGCGCGCCGGGGGAGCCTTGGAAGCTCGTGGAAATTCTCGCGATGGTTTTGGGCTTTATCGTGTTTTGGCCGATCGGCCTCGCCGTCCTCGGCTGGAAATTTTGGCAAAGGAAATCCGGGTACCCTGGCGACATGCTTTCTTTCGGGCGAGAAAAATGGGGCAACCGGGCGACCTCCGGCCGCTGGGGCTTTGCGGCGGATAATTGGCCCGGCTTTGCCTCGGGCTCGACCGGAAATCGCGCTTTCGACGAGTGGCGCGCCACCGAGCTCGCGCGGCTCGAGGAGGAGCGCAAACGACTCGCCGCCGCCGAACGCGAGTTCGCGGACTACATGGAAAATCTCCGTCACGCCAAGGATCGCGAGGAATTCGAGCGCTTCATGAACGAGCGGCGCGACCGCCAAGGACGCACGGCTTAACGTCGGGACGCCGCTTGTTTGCGCGTCTTGCGAACGCCTTTCTTGAATATGGTCTTGCGCATGACCCTTCTTTTCCGTGCCGGCGCGGCGCTCTCGGCCATCGCCGGCGATGGCGCTGGCAGTGACGGCTTGCGTCCTGACCGCCGCCCCGGCTCCTGAACCGGCTCGTTTGGAATGGCGGGCGATTGCCGCGCTCTGGCGGGCTTCGCCGGTCCGGCCCGCATCGTCTTCTTGGCATCGCCGGTTTCCGGTCGCGAAATTTTGGCCGCCGGCGAGGGCTTCGCCAATGTCGAGGCTTTGCCACGCGGTGCCGAAGCGGGCGCCGCCATTTCGATGCCGAATATGTCCGTTAGATCGCCGCTGTCGAGCCGTTTTTCAGCGCCGCCTCCCCGCGCGGCGGGTAAGGCCGCGTCGAGATTGGCGAAGATTTCGCCGGGGTCGACCTCGCGCATGCGAAACAGCAATTCCGGCTCGGCGTCCAACCGCGCGCCGGTCCCATAAAGCGCCGCCGCCACATGTTTGCACAGCGAGGCGGAATCGGGGCAGCTACAGGAAAGCCTGATGCCGGCCGGTTTCGGAAACAGGCCGTCGCCCTGTCGGCAGACGCGGTCCATGACCGCCTTGGACAAGCGGCCTTGCAGGAGCTCCACCAGGGATGCGACGCGGCCCGCGCAATCGGCGCAAATCGATTTCCAGGCCGCGATAGGCAATGCCTCGAATGTGATCCTGACCGAATAGATCTCCGAGCCGCTGACCTTCGCCGTCACCTCGCGCGGGCCGATCCAAAGATCGATCACCGAGCCGTTGCGGACATAGGTTTGTCCGCGCGGCAGGCGATTGGCGTAATCCCCGTAAGCCTCGAGATTGTCGCACCAAGCCTTGCCCCAGAACGTGGTCGCGATCTTGCGTCCTTCGACGACGACCGGGGCCACCGGCCGACCGGCCTTCTTCAGCCGCGCGATTTCGCGCGCGGCCTTGCGCCGGCGCTCGGCGACCGGCACATAGGGCGCCCATGCCCCGTAGCCAAAGCTCATGTAGGTCACTCCTTCATCGCCGTGTGGAGATCGAGGGCGACCAGCCGCAGGATCTCGTCGTTCCCGAGTTCCGTCAGGTTGACTTCGCCGGATCCGTCCAGCAATTCCCTCGAAATGCCACGCTTCGACTCGATCAGCGCGTCGATCTTTTCCTCGACCGTGCCCCGGCAGACGAATTTATGGACGAGGACGTTTTGCTTCTGACCGATGCGGAAGGCGCGATCCGTCGCCTGGTTCTCGACCGCCGGGTTCCACCAGCGGTCGAAATGCACGACATGCGCCGCCGCCGTCAGGTTGAGGCCAGACCCGCCAGCCTTCAGCGACAGAACGAAGAACGGGATCCGCTCGTCCTCCTGGAAATCCCGGACGAGCGTCTTGCGCTTACGCACCACCGTCTCGCCGTGCAATGTCAGGCCGGGCCGGCCGAAAAGGCCCGCAAGAAACGCCGCGAGCGGGTCGATCACCGCGCGGAACTGGGTAAAGACCAGCACCTTCTCCTGACGGGAAGCGATCACCTCGGCGATCTCGCGCAGGCGCGCCCACTTGCCGCTGTCCTCTTCCCGCCAGGCACGATCGGCGAGCCATTGCGAGGGATGGTTGCAGATTTGCTTTAGCCGCATCAACGAGGCCAGCACCAGTCCCTTGCGGGCAATCCCATCGGCATCTTCAAGCGCGGCGCCGAGATCGTCAACGGCCCGCGCGTAGAGCGCCGCCTGCTTGCGGCTCAAATGGCAATGCGCCTTTACCTCGGTTTTCTCGGGCAGATCGGCGATGATCGACCGGTCGGTTTTCATCCGTCGCAAGATGTAGGGCGCCACCAGCTCGCGCAGCGGACCATAGGGATTGTGTTCGCGGGCTACGAGGTTCTCAGCATAGCGCTTGAATTGCTTCTGCGTCCCGAGCAGGCCGGGATTGAGGAAATCGAAAATCGACCAAAGGTCGCCCAGATGATTCTCGACCGGCGTGCCGGTGAGCGCTAGTCTGGCATGAGCTTTCAGAGCTTTTGCCGCGCGGGTCTGCTTCGCGCTGGCGTTCTTGATTGCCTGTGCCTCGTCGAGAACAACGAAGCGCCAGGCGATGTCCTTCAGCGATGGAATGCGCAAAAGCGATCCATAGCTCGTGATGACGAGATCGAGGTTTTGCGCGCTCCCTTCCGAAAAATGCCGCAAGTCCTCGTGTCTCATGGCCGACGGATGAACGATCGCGGCCCTGAGGCTTGGCGCGAATTTTTCGATCTCCGCCGCCCAATTGGCGAGCAGCGAAGCGGGCGCGACGAGGAGGCTCGCGCGGGGACCCACTTCGCCACCGTCGCGCTTCGTCAAGAGCAGCAGGACGAGGACCTGGATGGTCTTGCCGAGGCCCATGTCGTCGGCGAGGCAGGCACCGAGCCCTAACTCCGAGACGAGCCGCAACCAAGAGGCGCCCGCTTGTTGATAGGGCCGCAACGTGCCTTTCAACGCCGGACCGGGATCGCCGCTTGAATCGCTTGCCGCGCCCGGCGCCCGCAAGGCGCGCAGAGTATCGGCGAGCCACGGCCCGGCGGCGGTTTCCGCCCAATCCGGGCTCGTCTGTTCCGCTACCTCCTCGGTGACCGCCGCGCCCGCGAGCATCCGCAACGCCGCGGCGAAACTCAGCCCGTCGCGCTCCGCCAAGGTTTCCGCGTCGCGGAACCGCGCCATCGCTTGTTCGAGCCTGGCGCGATCGACCTCGACCCATTGGCCGCGCAAGAGGGCCAGTCCATCGGTGCCGGCGAGCAGAGCGCGGACTTCCGCTTCGGTCAGCGGTTCGCCGTCGAGGGTCGTCTCGACCCGGAAATCGAGCAGCCCATCGAGACCGAGGGCGGAGGGCTCGCGGCGGCCGATCGTCGCCGTCGCCTTCGGGCGCGGCGGCCGCCCGCCACGCCACGCCGGCGGCATCCGCAAAATCACGCCCGCGTCCTCGAGACCGGGCGCCGAGCGGATGAGCGAGAGAGCCTCCTGCGGTGCGAAGCGCAAAGGGTGGAAGATCCCACCCTCGTCGACTATCCGCTTCAGCCAATCGCATGTTTCCGCGGCGCGCTTGACCGGCAGAAGCAGCGACAAAAGTTCGTTTTTGTTCCTCGCCCCCGCATATTGGCGCAGTGCCTCGCCCAACGGCAGATGCTGGGCCTTAGCGCCGGCCGAGAGGCCCGTCGTGTAGGTCGCCATGAAGGCGAAGGGAAAGTCCGGATCACGGCGGTTTTCCGCCAGATTGAAATGAACCCTGCCGACAAGCGTCCAGGCCGGATTGAACCCGGCAAGGAAGCTCTGCAATTCCGTCCCGGCCGCTGAATAGGCCTTCGCGAAGGCGGCACCCAATGCTGCCCACAGAGCGCTAAGAATTTCGGGGCCAAGATATTCGCCGCCTGCCATCATGGGCGCCGTTAAGGCGAGCGACGCGAGCTCGGCCGGGGTT
>JBOHJT010000087.1:0-12066 GCA_050728715.1 Methylocella sp. | reverse complement strand
GTCGGAAAGAGCGCGGCCCTCGTCGATGAGAGCCCGCGCCGTCGCCCGGTAAAGCAGCCCGGTGTCGAGATGCGGCAGGCCAAAATGCCGCGCGAGATTGCGCGCGAGCGTGCCCTTGCCGGAGGCGGCCGGCCCATCGATGGCGATGATCATTGGAACCGCGCCCCCAGCTGTTCCATGAGCGTCTGAAACCCGGGAAAGCTCGTCGCGATCATGCTTGAATCGTCGATCGCCATCGGCCTGCGCGAGGCGAGGCCAAGACAAAGAAAACTCATCGC
This sequence comes from Methylocella sp., assembly GCA_050728715.1. Lineage (GTDB taxonomy): Bacteria > Pseudomonadota > Alphaproteobacteria > Rhizobiales > Beijerinckiaceae > Methylocapsa. Next base: position 11,788 of record JBOHJT010000087.1, on the reverse strand, counting down.
GATGCGATGGTCGAGATGGGTTGCCGCCATGCCGCCTCCCGGAACGTCGCCGGCACCGCCCTCGACGATCAGATCGTCGCCGATTATTTGGCAGGCGACTCCCGCTTGGCGCAAGCCATCGGCCACCGCGCGGAGCCGGTCGGACTCCTTGACCCTTAACTCAGAGAGGCCGCGCATCCGCGTTTCACCCGAGGCATACGCGGCGGCAACCGCGAGAATGGGATATTCGTCGATCATCGATGGCGCGCGGGCAGCGGGCACATCGACGCCCTTGAGCGCCGCCGCGCGCACCCGCAAATCCGCGACCTCCTCGCCGCCCTCGGCCCGGCGATCGAGGATGTCGATACGGGCGCCCATTTCGAGCAAGGTCGCGAGAAGGCCGGTGCGCAAGGGGTTCAACATCATCCCCTCGATGACGATGTCGGAGCGCGGAACGATCGTCGCGGCGACAAGAGGAAAAGCGGCGGAGGAAGGATCGGAGGGCACGATCACCCGCGCCGGGCGTAAGTTGGGGCGGCCTTCGAGCGTTATTTTTTGGCCGTGTTTCGCGAAAGGTTCGGTCACGATGGAGGCGCCAAAAACTTTCAGCATTTTTTCGGTGTGGTCGCGGGTGGCCTCGGCCTCGATCACGGTCGTGCGGCCGGGAGAATTGAGACCGGCAAGGAGCACCGCCGATTTGCTCTGCGCCGAGGCAATAGGGGGAGAAAACGTGATCGGAACGGGCTCGCTCGTCCCTTTGAGCAGGATCGGGCAGCGCCCACCCGGCGTTTGCGCCAAGACCTCGGCTCCCATCGCGCAAAGCGGATCGAGAATCCGCTGCATCGGGCGTTTTCGCAAGGAGGCATCGCCGTCGAAACAGGCGATTATCGCATGGCCGCCGGCAACGCCCATCGTCAAACGCATCCCGGTCCCCGAATTGCCGAAATCGAGGGGTGCGCGCGGCGCGAGGAGCGAGCCGATCCCGCAGCCCCGGACGCTCCAGCGGCCTTCGCCGCGCCGCTCCACTTTCGCGCCGAGTGCCGCGCAGGCGGCGGCGGTGCGCAAAATGTCACCGCCTTCGAGCAGACCCACGATTCCGGTTTCGCCGACGCAAAGGAGGCCGAGAATCAAGGCCCGGTGCGAAATCGACTTGTCGCCTGGGGGCTTGAGCCGCCCCCGCAACGGCCCCCCGGCACGGGTGGCGAGCCCAGCCGCTAGGGTCTCCATCGAAGGCTCCCCGGTGGATAGGCGTGAAAAAACAAGTCCGCCTCTCTAGTTGCCTCGCGCGTTAGCAACGCTGGTAACATAGCGGCGGGCCGCCTGTCATCAAACTGCCGCCCTGGTTCAACTTGCATTTGACAGGCGAGCCTCGCAGCACTAACCGGACCGCAAGGTTTCGCGGCGGCGGCCCCGGCACCGGCAGGCTCCCGCCCCTTCCAGAGGTAGGTTCCGTGGCCAAACCCGAACTCGGTAACAAGCATCAATGCCAGAACTGCGGCGCGCGTTTCTTCGATCTGAACAAATCGCCCGCCACTTGCCCGAAATGCGGGACGATTTTTCATGCCGCGCCGCTCTCGCGCGTGGCCCATCACGCGGCAGTGGCCGGTGACGAGGACATGCCGGCCGGCGCGGAAACCGTGCTGGTGTCGCTCGAGGAAGCCGATGCCGGGGAGAACAAGGTCGCGGCCGTGGCGGACGACGATACCGAGATCGAAGCCGTCAACGATACGTTCCTCGAGGAAGAGGAAGAGGATACCGACGACGTCGGCGATCTCATCGATGGCGAGATCGGGGACGAAGAAGAACACTGATGTATGGCTTGTGAAGCGCGGCGGTTGAGGCTATACAGCCGCCCCGTTTTCCGCTCCTCGCCGGACCGCCGATTGGTAAAACTCCAACCTAAGCGGACGCTCCGGGAATGCGCTGAATTTCGGATAGGCCGGGGTCATAGCTCAGTTGGGAGAGCGCTTCAATGGCATTGAAGAGGTCGGCGGTTCGATTCCGCCTGGCTCCACCATCCGCTCCCGGCCCCTTCTGGTGACGAGTTAATCTTTATGAAAGCGCCGTGGCATTAGGGTACTAGTGATTTATCCCCGGTCTCTGGCCGAGGTTTTGCCGGGATTTGGCGGTGCTTTCCAGGGCTTTCGGCCGCTGTCTCCGCGGCCCGAAATTCGTTTTCCGCGGATACTTCCCGCGCCGCGCGCCGAGTTCGAGGTAACGCGCGAAAATCAGGCGAGCGGCTTTTGCGGCGCGGGCCGTTCCATCGAGCCGCCCGGAAAGCCGCCATCGTCATGGTGCTTGCGCCGTAATTTCCAGCCCTCGCGCGCCTGGCTTTTGATATAGGCCTCGGCCGCCTCGCGTTGCGGATCGAGCGAGGCGGAGCCCGATCGCCCGCGCCCCGGGCGAACGCGTCGTCTGATTTGATGAGCAGCCGCGGCTCGGTCTTCTCTCCGGATCTCGGCCGAATCCGAACCAGTTGCCAACGCCCCTTGAGCCGGGCTCGGTCGAGCGTAAACGCCAGTTGCCCTTTCGCGAGCTCCTTTTGAGGATCGCCCTCCGGCTGCCATCGGCCACGGTCCCAGACGATCATCGAGCCGGCACCGTATTCGCCTTTCGGAATATTGCCCTCGAAATCGAGGTATTCGGCCGGGCGGTCTTTGGCGCGGACCGCAAGCCGCTTCTCCCCGTCCATCAGGCTGGGGCCTTTGGTAACTGGCCAGCTTTTCAATTTTCCGTCGACCTCGAGCCGCGGATCGTAATGCAGCCGGCGCGCCGATTCTGCCGGCTCAGGAGTTCGGCCAAAGTCCCGCTTCCCAGCGTATTCTTTGAGCAACTTGTGCGCCGGGGTTTGAGTCGTTTTTTTTCTCGCGGACCCCTACGGCTGGTCTCCAATCTCAAGTCGCAAAGGTCTGCCGTAGCCACATTTCGATTCGGTCGAGCACTGGCTTGTAGGTGTCTTCCTGGGTGACGCCCGTGCGCTTCAAGACCTTGAATGAATGGTCCCCACCTGCCACGGCGTAAAGACCGGCGTGTGAAGCAAAGAGTAAGCTTGGAAGAGGAGAAAAGTAGAACATTCTATTCCCCGCCTACGTCCGAGGTGCGGGTAGGAAGGCGAGAAACGATGCTGGATCAAAGGCCCAAAAATAGGTGGTGGGCGCGACAGGGATCGAACCTGTGACCCCTCCCGTGTGAAGGGAGTGCTCTCCCGCTGAGCTACGCGCCCCGCCATGCGTGCCGGCGCACGCGACACCGCTTTATGAAAGCAAGCCGTTTCAAGTCAAGGCGGATTCGTCCTATGCCACGCCGAGCGCCGCGACCGCGCCCCATAACTCGTCGAAGTGGCCGATTACCCGGTCCGGCTTGAAATTGCCGACCGGCTGTTGCGTATAGCCAAAATTGACGGCCACGACAGGGACGCCGGCGTTGCGCGCCGCATCGATATCCATTTTGGTATCGCCGACCATCACGGCCCGGCCCCGGTCGCCGCCCGCCCGCGCGATGGTCTGCAACAATGCTTCGCCATCGGGCTTGCTGACGGCAAAGGTATCCTTCCCGCATATCGCCCGGAAACGGCCGGCAACGCCGAGCGCGGTCAACAGCAGAATGGACGAATATTCGACCTTGTTGGTGCAGACGGCAAAGCCAAACCCCGCCGATTCGAAGCGGTCGAGCGCTTGCGTGACGCCTGGAAACAAAACCGTCGCGTCGGCGAGATGGACCTCGTAATAGGCCAGAAAATCGGCGAGCATCTTGTCGACGCGGGCTTCGCTCAGTTTTATGCCATGGACCGAGAGACCACGTTGGATCAAGGCCCTGGCGCCGCCGCCGACCATCGCGCGGGCGTTAGCGACGGCGATCCCCGAGAGGCCTTCCCGCGCCAGAATAACGTTCAAGGCCGCCACAAGATCGCCTGCCGTATCGGCGAGCGTGCCGTCGAGATCGAAGACGAGCAGGGGGGGAAGCGGGTCTCGCTGCATTGCGCTGGGCTTAGGATGCATGCGCAGCATGGTCAAGATCGCGGGCCTGTTGCCGGCGTCGCCCAAACCGGCTTTTTAGGGGGGTCACCCCTCTCGCTTAATCGCGCCTCTCGCGTATAAAGGGGCGAACCAGAATCGGCGTGGGAACGCGTTTGGGAGCTGACATCATGGGGTTTTCGCGTGTCTTCTCGCCGCGCACGGCGATCTTTCTCCTTGCGGGGCCGGCCGCGATTGCCGCCGCGCCGGTCGCCTTGGCGGCGAATTACGAATTTCTCGCGGCGCCGGAAACCGATCTCAACCGGGTCTATCGCCTCGACCGGGCGACCGGCGAGGTCGGCGCCTGCCAATATGGCTTGAAGGAAGCCTCGGTCGGCGTCACGCTCTGTTATCCGCCGGGCGAAGGCGCGGGTCCGCAGGCGCCGAGCGAATATTCCCTCGTCGCCTCCCGGCATGAGCGCGAGGGCGGCGTCTTCCGGGTCGATCTGCGGACCGGGATGATGTCGATTTGCTATGTTTTGAACGATGCCGTCGTCTGCACGCCGCAGGCGAGGTAGGCCGCGGGCGAAGGAAAAACTAGGACAAACCTGTCCAGATCGTGCTAGCGAGCAGCTCCGACCGCGTCTAGGGCTCCTGCGTGCTTGCCATTCGCCTTGCCAAAATTTTCTCCGCCGCCGCCATCGCGTTCTATGTCGCGCTGGTCGCCTTCGGCAATATATCGGACTATTGGACGAACTTCGCCTTTGTCAGCCAGGTGCTCGACATGGACGCGGCCCCGGCCGCGTCGCACATCCGTTGGCGCGCGGTAACGTCGCCCGTCCTCCACCATGCCGGCTATATTCTGATCATCGCCGCGGAGATCGCCACTGCGGCGCTTTGCGCGCTCGGCGCGATAGCGATGGCCCGGCAGGTTCGGGCCAAGGCGCGGCCGTTCCAGGCCGCCAAGAGCATGGCGGTGGCTGGGCTAACGTTCGGATTCCTGCTCTTTGAGGGCGGCTTCGTGGCAATTGGCGGTGAATGGTTCGGCATGTGGCAGGCCCGGGATTTAGATGCCGTGCCAAGCGCCTTCCGCATTCTTATGACCATGCTCGGCGTGCTGATTTTCATCTCGCTCAAAGACGAGGATCTGGTGTGAGGTAGAACAGGATGGGGATTGTGTGCGCGCGCTGCCGTGGTCTGAGCCAAGTACCCGGCAACGACCGGCGCCAGGCGCTTGCGATGTTGCTGGGCGGAGGCCTCGCCGGCGCCGCCCTCGGCGCGCCGCGCCAGGCCCGGGCGGGCGCGACCCAGATGGCGCTTCTTCCCGCTGACGAGCATTTCATGCGGATCGCCATCGCCGAGGCAGCAAAGGCGGACTTTCCCTTCGGCGCGGTCATCGTACGCGACGGCGATGTGCTGTCGACGGGCCGCAATTTAGGCCAAACCACCAACGATCCGACGGCGCACGGCGAAATGGTGGCGATCCGCCGCTTCGTCGCGGTGCGGTCCGCCGAAGAGCTCAAAGGCACGACCCTCTACACCTCGGGCGAACCCTGCCCTATGTGCATGAGCGCTATTCTTTGGTGTGGCATCGGCCGGGTGGTGTTTGCCGCCTCGATCGAGGAGCTTTCAACAAAAATCGGGCAGATCATGCTGACCAGCCGGCAGGTGGCGGACGCCGCCCCCTTCGCCACGGCCGCCATTACAGGCGGGGTGCTTGCCGCCGAAGCGCTGGCGCTGTTTCAGAAGTGAGCGAAAGCGGCAACCTGGTCAGCCTTTGGAACTTGGGCAGTGCCGCTTACAATTGTCTTCGAACTTATTGCAATTCGCCCTGCACTCTCCCTTATCGCAAGCAACAATGCACTGCTCCTGCTCTTCGGGATCCGCGCATTGCGCTCTACAGGTATCTGCATTGGTCTTGCAGCTCGTCTGGCAGGCATCGGCTTGACTTAACTTATACTCTCCCGCGCGCGGCAGATCGGCCGCCGGGGATGGAGCGGCACTCTCCGCAATCAGCGCGACGGACATGCAAATGGCGAACAGCAAATTTTTCATGGACACCTTTTAGCGCATGATCCCAAAAATCTGCAACTTTTATGGTATGGGGGTCTCGCCAGGTTCCCGCATTTGCCTGCATCACGCCAAGCGCCACGCCGATCACGAGCTTGTCTGCCGCAAGGCAAGAGCCGCCGCGAAAGGCGCGCCGGCGATCGCGATCAGGGTCAGTGCGCAAAGGATCAGAAAAGGGGTTGCGAAAGGGACAATCGAACCCGCCTCCGCTCCGGCCGCCGCGACGCCGAAGATCAGGACTGGCACGCAAAGCGGCAAAATCAACACCGCGAACAAAAGCCCGCCGCGCCGCAGGCTGACCGTCAACGCCGCGCCGATCGCGCCGATCAAGGTCAGAGCGGGGGTGCCCGCAATAAGCGAAAGAGTGACGCTCCAAAGCTCAGTCGTTGGCAGGTCGAGCATGAGGCCAAAAAAGGGCGCGGCGGCGGCAAGCGGCAGGCCGGTCAGGATCCAATGCGCGAGACACTTCACAAGAACGATCAATTCCAGCGGCGTGCCGCTGGTCAAAAGGAGATCTAGCGAACCATCCTCGTGATCGGCCTGAAACAGCCTGTCGAGCCCAAGCAAGGTCGCGAGCAGGCCGGAGATCCAAAGAATTGCGGGGGCAATCTTGCCGAGAAGCGCGCGATCCGGGCCGATCGCGAACGCGCTCAAGGTAACAAGGATAAGAAAAAATACAACGCCGAGGCTGGTGCCGCCGCCGACCCGCCGCCCGGCCCTCATATCGCGAACGAACAGCGCATAAAGACTCGATCCCAGCGTGGGGTTTGCCTGCGCGTCCTGCCCATTTTTCATGCAAGCGCCCCAAGCCGCAGTTCCTGGCCCGGGAGGCCGAGCTCGGCATGGGCGGCGGCGACAACCATCCCGCCTTGCGCCAAATGCGCCGCCATGATTTTTGCCATGCGCGTTTGGGAGGCGGCGTCGAGGGCGGTCGTGGGTTCGTCCAGAAGCCACACCGGACGCTTCACGACCAGCAGTCTGGCGAGCGCGGCGCGCCGTTTCTGTCCGGCCGAGAGATAGGCCACCGGAAGATTTGCGGCATGCGAAAGGCCAAACTCGGCGAGCGCGGTTTCGACCGGCATGCCGCCATGTCCGGCGTTGAGCATCGCGGCAAGGAACTCCAAATTCTCGGCGACGGTGAGAAGGCCTTTGAGGGCATCGGCGTGGCCCACGTAATGGGCCTGTTCGGCGAGTGTCCCGCCGGATAAGGGCGTGCAGGAGATCGCGCCCCCGTGGAGCGGCAAAAGCCCGGCGAGAGCCCGCAAAAGAGTCGATTTTCCGGCGCCGTTAGGTCCCGTGACGGTCAGACTCGCCCCGGCATCGAGCGCGAACGACAGATTTGAAAAGACGACCCGGCCGCCACGTTCGACGGTGAGCCTTGAGGCGGAAAGCCGCCTGATCGGTGGGCCGAGGACGGGCCAAGGTGCCGGAATAACGCTTTCATCTATCATCCGTGTAGCTCCCCGCGGAAAAGTTATTTATAATCGGCGCGTCCTCCTATTTTTAGTTCAGCTTTCCTGGGAATATTCCGATGACCTCGCTCGACAGTTTCAAATGCCGCAAGAAGCTCGACGTGGGCAGCAAGACCTACCATTATTTCTCGATCAGGGCGGCGGAGAAACATGGGCTTCCGGACGTGTCGGAACTGCCGTTATCGATGAAGATCTTGCTCGAGAACCTGCTCCGCTTCGAGGACGGCCGCTCGGTCACGAGGCAAGACATCGAGGGCATCGCCGCCTGGTTGACCAATAAGGGCAAGACCGAACACGAGATCGCGTTTCGTCCGGCGCGGGTTCTGATGCAGGATTTCACCGGCGTCCCCGCCGCCGTCGATTTGGCCGCGATGCGCGACGCCATGACAAGCCTTGGCGGCGATCCGCAAAAGATCAATCCTCTGGTCCCGGTCGATCTCGTCATCGATCATTCCGTCATCGTGGATGCGTTCGGCAACAGCCGGGCCTTCAAGACCAATGTGGAACTCGAATATGGCCGCAATGGCGAGCGCTATCGTTTCCTGAAATGGGGGCAGGGCTCGTTCGACAATTTCCGGGTCGTGCCACCGGGCACCGGGATTTGCCACCAAGTGAATCTCGAATATCTCGCCCAGACGGTCTGGACGGCCAAGCAAAAATACGCGGCGCCGCGCGGCAAGCCGTCGAACGTCGAGGTCGCCTACCCCGATACGCTCGTCGGCACCGATTCCCATACGACCATGGTGAATGGGCTCTCCGTGCTGGGGTGGGGCGTCGGCGGCATCGAGGCGGAGGCCTGCATGCTCGGCCAACCGCTCTCCATGCTGTTGCCGGAGGTGATTGGCTTCCGGCTGACCGGCGCGCTTGGCCCAGGCGTGACGGCCACTGATCTCGTTCTGACCGTTACGCAAATGTTGCGGCAAAAAGGCGTCGTCGGAAAATTCGTTGAATTTTACGGCCCGGGCCTAACTCATCTTTCGCTCGCCGATCGCGCGACGATCGCGAACATGGCGCCGGAATGTGGCGCGACCTGCAATTTCTTCCCGATCGATTCGGAGACGCTTTCGTATCTTGCGACTTCGGGGCGCGCGCCCGCGCGGGTTGCGCTCGTCGAAGCCTACGCAAAGACGCAAGGACTGTTCCGTACCAAAGCCACCCCCGATCCGGTCTTCACCGACACGCTGGAACTCGATCTCGGCTCGGTCGCGCCATCGATGGCCGGCCCGAAACGTCCCGAGGGGCGCGTCGCGCTCGGCTCGGTTGGATCGAGCTTCAAAGCCGCGCTGGAAACCGAGTATGGAAAGTTTGGCGACACCGGACAACGCTATCCCGTGGAGGGCAAGAATTTCGATCTCGGGCACGGCGATGTGGTGATCGCGGCGATCACCTCCTGCACGAATACCTCAAACCCGAACGTCCTGATCGGCGCCGGATTGCTCGCCCGCAACGCCGTCGCCAAAGGCATTGGCGTGAAGCCGTGGGTCAAGACCTCGCTCGCGCCGGGAAGCCAGGTGGTCGCCGAATATCTTTCCGCTTCCGGGCTGCAAAAATCGCTCGACAAGCTCGGCTTCAATCTCGTCGGCTTCGGCTGCACAACCTGCATCGGCAATTCGGGTCCCTTGGCGCCGGAAATCTCGAAAACCATCAACGAAAACGGTATCGTCGCGGCGGCGGTCCTCTCCGGCAACCGGAATTTCGAGGGCCGCATCAACCCCGATGTGCAGGCGAGTTACCTCGCCTCGCCACCCCTTGTCGTCGCCCATGCGCTCGCCGGCACGGTCACCCGCGACCTTGCGACGGAGCCGCTCGGCCACGACAAGAGAGGCCATCCGGTTTTACTCAAGGACCTCTGGCCGGACCAGGAGGAAATCAACGGGATCATCGATGAATTCGTGACCAAAAAAGTGTTTAAGGCGCGATACGCCGACGTTTTCAACGGCGACACGCATTGGCGCAAGGTGAAGGCACCGGCGGGGGAAACCTACAAGTGGGATAGCGGCTCGACCTATGTGCGCAATCCGCCCTATTTCGATGCGCTAAGAATGCAGCCGGAGCCGGTGCGGGACATTGAAAACGCGCGCATTCTGGCGCTCTTCGGCGACAAGATCACGACCGACCATATTTCGCCCGCGGGCGCGATCAAGGAGGCTTCGCCTGCCGGGAACTATCTCATCGAGCGGCGCGTTTCGAGAGCCGATTTCAATCAATACGGCACGCGCCGGGGCAACCATGAAATCATGATGCGGGGCACCTTCGCCAATATCAGGATCAAGAATTTCATCCTCCAACAGGACAATGGCGCCGTGCCGGAGGGCGGCCTAACCAAGCATTGGCCGGACGGCGAGGAAATGCCGATTTTCGACGCGGCGATGAAATATCATGCCGAAGGCGTCCCGCTGGTCGTCTTCGCCGGCTCCGAATATGGCAATGGCTCGTCGCGCGACTGGGCGGCGAAGGGCACAAGATTGCTAGGGGTCCGCGCGGTTATCGCCGAATCCTTCGAGCGCATTCACCGTTCGAACCTCGTCGGCATGGGCGTCCTGCCGCTCACCTTCGAGCCCGGCACGACATGGAAAACCCTTGGGCTCAAGGGCGACGAAGAAGTGACCATCCATGGGCTTGGCGGCACTCTGAGGCCGCGCCAGGCGATGGAGGCGAACATCAAATATTCCGACGGCAGGGCGGACAAGGTGCCGCTCATTTGCCGCATCGCGACGCTCGACGAGCTCGAATATTTCAACAACGGCGGCATTCTTCCCTTCGTGCTGCGCCAGCTCGCGGCCGCCTGAATGTTCCAACCGCCTTTGGTCGCGCGGCGGGAGCTATTCTTGGCGCCGCTAGAGCATGATTCCAAAAAGTTGCAGACACTTTGGAGAAGATCATAGAGCGAACAAAGAGACAGAGACCGCAACCGCTTCAACTTGAAGTGCTCGTGGTCTATCGCGCCCGCCATTTAGGGACAATCGAACATGGCTCGCCACAATCTCTTCGTCCTTCCTGGCGACGGTATCGGCCCCGAGGTCATGGCCGAGGTCGAGAAAATCGCGGCCTGGCTTTCGCGCGAAAACATTGTTCATTTCGAAATCGAAAAAGGGCTTGTAGGGGGCGCGGCCTATGACGCGCATGGCACCGCGGTCAGTGATGCCGACATGGCGCGCGCGCAAGCGGCGGACGCCGTGCTGCTTGCCGCGGTCGGCGGGCCGAGATGGGCTGGCGTCCCTTACGAAGTCCGCCCGGAGGCGGGTCTTTTGCGGCTGCGCAAGGATATGAACCTCTTCGCCAATCTGCGCCCGGCGATTTGCTATCCCGCGCTCGCCGATGCCTCCTCGCTAAAGCGCGAGCTCGTCGATGGACTGGATCTCATGATCGTTCGCGAGCTGACCGGCGGCGTCTATTTTGGCGAGCCAAAACAGATTATCGACCTTGGCAACGGCCAGAGGCGCGGCATCGACACGCAGGTTTACGACACCTATGAGATCGAACGGATCGGGCGGATCGCGTTCGAGCTGGCGCGACAGCGCCGCAACAAGGTGACCTCCTCCGAGAAACGCAATGTGATGAAGTCGGGCGTCCTCTGGAACGAAGTCATCACGAGCCTGCACGCGCGCGAATATCCGGATGTCGAGCTTGAACACCAACTTGCCGACGCGCTCGGCATGCAGCTGGTACGGCGCCCAAAACAATTCGATGTCATTGTCACCGATAATCTTTTCGGCGACATGCTTTCCGACGTTGCCGCCATGCTGACCGGGTCACTCGGCATGTTGCCGTCGGCATCGCTCGGCGAAAAAAGCGCGGCAAGTGAAACCCGCAAGGCCCTTTATGAGCCGGTGCATGGCTCTGCCCCCGACATCGCGGGCAAGGGCATTGCCAATCCGATCGCCATGATTGGGTCTTTCGCCATGGCCTTGCGTTACTCGTTCAATCTTGGCGAGCTTGCCGGCCGAATCGAAAAGGCGATTTCGGTAGTGCTCGAAAAGGGGCTGCGCACCGCCGATATCGCGGGCGGCGCGACGAAGATTCTTTCGACACCCCAAATGGGCGGCGCGATTCTCGCCGAGTTGCAGGCGACGTTTTGAAGGTTTTCTGGCTGCCGCGATAAGCGGCACATGATGAGGCCTGTTCACCACTTTATTTGCATTGACGGAAGCGTGAATCGTTCGACACCCATCGATGATCGAGCCTGCCAGGAGACTGCCAGGCGCTAACGCTGGAAAGGCTTGCTTTGTGAGCAGACCGCGAGCCTATTTCGGCTTACCTCCCAGGATCCCGCGCATGATGGCCTGGCCGATCTTCGTCCCGGCGGCGCGCGCC
>JBOHJT010000086.1:0-12147 GCA_050728715.1 Methylocella sp. | reverse complement strand
ATTCACGGCGCCGAGCGAGACGGTGCGCCCGTTTTGCGCCACGCGCCATGCGGGTTCGGGCGCGGAACTGCCCGGCGCATTGAAAAAAAGCGGGATCGAGTGGCGCACCACCAATTTGACCGTGCGCTGGCCCTGTGGCGCCTCGGGCAGCTCGTCGACGAAGAGACGGTAGGCCTCCTCGCCCTCAACCGGTTTTTTCGTGACGCGAACGACGCGGGCGACATAGTCCTGCGCTGGTTGCAGCTCGACCGCCGGGGGGCTCGCAACCACATCCTCCGTTGGTTCCAGCCTTTCCCCCCCAGCCTCCTGAATCCAGCGGAATACCCGGACCTGGGTCGCGATCGGCTTGGCCCCATTGTTGCGCAGCGTGAGTGTCGTCGCGGCGCCGGGCGCCACGACCTCCAAAAGAACGGGAGCGACTTGCAGGGACGCGGCCGAGGTGCCGCTTGCGGCGAACCAGCCTTGGAGCAAAAGGACGCCGAGCGCGCGGGCTATTTTCCGGTGGCGCAACATTAAGGCCTCTCAGTAAGTGACTATCAGTAAGCGACTGTTAGTAGGTGACTGTAACCGTGATCGTATCGTTATAGGTGTCCGGCGCCGGGGTTGGTTGCGCCGGTATCTGGCCATAAACGGTGAAAGGCTGCGCCGAGCCGGTTCCGCTGGCCCCGACTGTGTCCGTGCCGATCGTTTGCCCCCAGTTCAAGGTCATGGGGGCGTCGCGGAACAAGGAATAATTGACGAGCGCCGCGCTGACGACGCCCTTCATCTCGCGCGTCGTCACCGAGCCGCCATTCAGGCCCTTGTCGAGCCCGATATTGTAAGGCGTCGTATTGGTGCAGGTGACGGTGATGGTGCTTTGGTCATTGATAGGGGCGGCGAGCACGCCCTGGGTGCCGAAACTTAGGTTGGTGGAGCTGTTCAGCACGCAGGTCGCCGCGATTATGACCTGGACGTTGAACGTTCCTGTCACCGTCGCCGCTTCGGCATCGCCCCAGGCGAAAGAGCAGATCGCCATTAATGCCGTTGCCAGAAAATACTGCATTCGCACGCCCTTCGATAATGAGTGACGATTTAAGAATGATAATAGTGTTATAATCATGTCAACCCCGTTACCGTCAAGTTAACGGCCCTTCCTCCACGCTCTGACGTCAATATTCCACCGAACTTGTGTGAAGCGTGCTCGACCCATCTCCCGCTGGCGATCCAATGTTTCGCCGGATGCGTTGCACGCGCGCTGCGCCGGTGTTCAAATGCGAGCCTCCGCGATCCCGGCTTTCCGGCCAAGATGGTGCGGAGCTAAAGAGCCCGGTCCTCATTGTGCCGGCTTGCCAGCGCGCTCCGGCTCAGGCGGCGAGATCGGCGACTACCGCGTCGAGCACCGGAAAGCCTTCCGCGCTGACCCGGATTCTTCCGCGCGGCGTATATTCGACCATGCCGTCGGCGATGAGCGAGGCGACCCGGCGGGGGTCGAGGCCGCGGCCGGACATCGCTTGAAACGCCGCCGGTTCGATTCCTTCCGCAAGACGCAAGCCCATCAGCAGAAACTCGTCGCCCTGCTCCTCCGACGACAGATAGTCGTCCTCGACCAAGGCATGGCCTTCGCTCTCGACGACGGTCAGCCACATTTCGGGATGGCGTTCCGTCGCTTGCGCGCGGCGGCCTCCGGCGGTCAAAATCCGGCCATGCGCGCCGGGGCCGACACCGGCATATTCGCCATACCGCCAATAGATGAGATTGTGCCGGCTCTCCGCGCCGGGCCGCGCGTGATTGGAGATTTCATAAGCTGGAAGACCGGCCCGCGACGTGACCTCTTGCGTCACGTCCCACAACGCGCGGGCGCAATCGTTTTCGGGGAGGACCAGCTTGCCCGCGTCGCGCAAGCGCTCGAACATCGTGCCGTGCTCGATCGTGAGCTGATAGAGGGAAAGATGGTCGCGCGCGCGGAGAATCGCTGCCTCCAGTTCTTCCCGCCAACCGGCTACCGTTTGGCCGGGCCGGGCATAGATCAGATCGAAGGAATAGCGCTCAAAGATGGACGCCGCGAGTTTCACCGCGCGCATCGCCTCCTCGGCGGTGTGGCCCCGGCCGAGCGCCTTCAAATCCGCGTCGTTCATCGCTTGGACCCCGAGCGAGACACGGTTGACGCCGGCCGAGCGGAAGCCGCGAAACCGCTCCGCCTCGACGCTGGTCGGATTGGCTTCGAGGGTAATCTCGACATTTGGCGCGACCGGCCAATGCAAGGCGATCGCGTCGAGGATGGCGGCGGTAGTTTGCGGCTTCATCAAGGACGGCGTGCCGCCGCCGAAAAAGATCGAGGCTACGGTGCGGCCTTGCGTCAACGCGGCGCGGTGCGCGAGTTCAGCCTTAAAGGCCCCGACAAAACGGGCCTCCTCGATGGGCTTCGCGCGCACATGGCTGTTGAAATCGCAATAGGGGCATTTGGAGAGGCAAAACGGCCAATGCACATAGACCCCGAAGCCTGGGCCGGCGGCGATGTTGGTTTGCAAGGGCATCTTCATTTCGCTCACGCCATCCTGATGCCGGAAGCATCGGCTTCCTGCTTCACCGCGTATTCATCCGGGCGGTCAAAGTCGCGCCACATTCGCGGGCAACCTCGCGCTACGGTGATCGAATTTCGAACCGACGCCGGAAAGCGTAGATTCGCCGCGATTTGTTAAGAATGGGTACACCACGTTTGCTTAAGTTTGGAAAGTGCACAGCTTGGAAAGCATCGCGTTGGGTCCCGGCGAATATGCGCGAAGGTGGCTGTTGAGTTATCTTGAACCGCCGCCGATGCCGGCGCCCGTCATCGTCATGAAGGATGTTGGGGGCCCGGTCGCGGATTACCAGAACCAAACCGCGATCTACCGGGCGTCGGAGCGCGAGGTCAGACTGCACGAGTGCCGCTCGGCTTGCACCATGGCGCTCGGCCTGCCCAATGTTTGCGTCTGTCCAGGCAGCACACTCAAATTTCATTTTGCCTACGATCCCCGAAATCATCAAACCAACCCCAAAGTCTCGCAACAATTACTTGATTCCTATCCGGCCGCGGTGCGGGCGCGGCTCGGAACCTTGAAGCGCAATTACAAGGTCCTGAGCGGAAGCGAGTTAATCAAGCTTGGGATCAGGGATTGCGACGAGCCCAAGACCAACGAGCCAAGGATCATGGTCGCATCGGCCGCCGCGGGGAAGCCCCAGCTTGCCGAGCAGCCCGGCGCGGAAAAACCTCTCTTTGCTGGCCTGACGGACAAAATGCTGTCGGTTTTTGGCGCCGGCGTGGCGACGGGGCGCGATCGTGCGGCGGTTTCGTCGCGACCGACCGCGAAACCGGTGGTGGCCGAAGTTTTGCTGGCGGAAATACCGCTGCCACCGGCGCGGCCGGTTGAACTCACGCGGACGTCCGGCGCCATCGCGGTCCAAGCGGATGTCCAAGTGACAGGCCAGCCGCTTGGCGAGCCAGCGGACCAACCGGCATCCGAACCGGCGCTCGCCTATGCGCGGCAAGCCGTTACGCCGCCGGCGCGCCAGCCGCCAGATGCCACGTTATCCGCCGTGCATAGGCTAGCTCGGGTCGCCTTGCCAAGAATCATTACCGGCGCGCAGCCCATTCTTCTGCCGGGATTCAGTGCCTATGCGGAGATGGACCGTTAACGCGCGATCCGTTCAAACGGGAGAGAAATCACGCTCCGGAACGACTGGCCGTCATACGCCCATCGGGATACCCGTTTCCACGCGCGGATCCTGGCGCAAGGGAACTCCGCAGCCTTGACGATCGTGTGGCGTGAAGGCCGAGCCTCTTGGCTGATCCCGACCGGTCCGCTCCTCTCACGGCCGCAGGACGCGGCCACGCTTGCGTTCGACGATCACCGTTCTTGCGGTCCCTTCGCGGCCGTTGGTCACGATTTGCGCGCTGTTGCGGGGCGGTGCCGTCTTCAACAGCTCGGCGCGCGCTTCTTCCACCGGCAGATCCATCAGCAAGGCGGCGATTTCGGCCTGCTGATGAAGCTCGCCGGTCAACCCCTGCGCCGCGGCAATCGCTTCCTTGAGCGTAGGCGGATCGAAACGGACCCGCCTCGTGCCATATTTCGTCTTCCAGACCTCAGACATGGTGCGTTTTCCCGACGCCCCACGCGCCAGCTCATGGTGCGTTGCAATAGAATATTTTACAACTGACGAGAAATCAAGAGTGCGTGGCGACGTGCCGCCATGTCTTTCGTATAAAAAACAATTTAGCGATTGGCGAGGCAGGCGCGTGCAAAAGCCTGGAAGGCGCGGGCGCGATGCGACAAGGCGGGCGAGCCATCGGCGGGAATCCCATGTTTCTCTTGCCCCGTCATTTCGCCAAAAGTCCGCGAAAATCCGTCCGGCAAAAAAATCGGATCGTAGCCGAAGCCGAGATGGCCCCGCGCAGGGAAAACGAGCTCGCCGAAAACCTTGCCCTCAAAACTTTGTGTTTCCCCGTCCGGAAAAGCGAGGGCGAGGGCGCTCACGAAATGGGCTTTTATCGGCGCGCGAGCATTCGCGGCCTGCAAGGCTTGCTCGACTTTTCTCATGGCCGTGACGAAATCCCTGGGGGTTCCCGCCCAGCGCGCGGAATTTATGCCGGGAGCGCCATCGAGCGCCGCGACGCACAGGCCCGAATCGTCGGCGAGCGCCGGAATTTTGGCGCTAGCGGCGGCGGCGCGGGCTTTTATCACGGCATTGGAGATAAAGTCCGCGCCGGTTTCTTCCGGCTCCGGCAGGCCGAATTCCGGGGCCGCGATCGCCACCACGCCATAAGGAGCGAGGAGCACCCGCATCTCGGCGAGCTTTCCCGCATTATGGGTCGCGAGGACGAGCTTTCCTTTAAGCCGGCGTGGCATCTCAGCCGACCGCGCTTTTCTGCAGCTCCACGAGTTTTGCTATTCCTGTTTTGGCGAGCGCCAGCAGGGTTTGCAACTGGGCATCGGAGAATACCGCCGCTTCCGCTGTAGCCTGCACCTCGACGAGTGATCCCGCGCCGGTCATGACGAAATTCGCATCTGTTTCGGCAGCTGAATCCTCTTCGTAATCGAGGTCAAGCACCGCTTCGCCATTCGAAATGCCGCAGGAGACCGCCGCGACATGATCGCGCAAGGGATGATCCTTGACGATCGAGCGGCCATGCATCCATTTGAGGCAATCGTGCAAGGCGACCCAGGCCCCGGTGATCGCGGCGGTTCGCGTCCCACCGTCGGCCTGCAGCACATCGCAGTCGAGAGTGATTTGGCGCTCGCCCAAAACCTGAAGATTGGTGACGGCGCGCAGACTGCGGCCGATCAAGCGCTGAATTTCCTGCGTGCGCCCGGATTGCTTGCCGGAATTGGACTCTCGCCGGGTTCGCGTGTGGGTTGCCCGCGGGAGCATGCCATATTCGGCCGTGATCCAGCCGCGCGCCTGACCGCGCAGCCAGGGGGGCGGCTTGTCTTCGAGCGAAGCCGTGCACAGCACATGGGTGGCGCCGAATTTCACGAGGCAAGAGCCTTCGGCATAGCGCGCGACATTGCGTTCGAGCGAAACGGGCCGCAATTCGCCGGCCGCGCGTTTGGAAGGACGCATGCAAAACCCCCGTTGAGGTAAGGCTCGCTTCTAGTGGCTCGGCGCCTGTTGCGCAACCGGGGGCACGCATCGAGCTCTTTCCGTGCCTCGGCGCGGCGGGCGGCGAATTCCGGCAAAGCGCGATCGAGGAAGATGTTGTCCAATCTCCTACTACCGTCGTAGATTAGGCTAAAGTATGCGAATCCACCTCGCGGCGCCCAGAGACTTTCAGATATGACGTGATCGCGCAATGGCTGCATTGGATTACGCCCCTTCTGACGTTCGCCATCGCCCCGGTCGCCCGCGCGGTCTTGCTTGGACGCGGCAATTTCTATTGCGATCCGCTTTTCTTGATTCACAAGCCGCCCGGCGAATGAGCGCGGCGGCAAAAAAGATTTGTGTTTCGTCCGCCGTGTTTCTGGCCGCGCTGTTGTGGATGTTGCCTTCGCGGGCGCAGACTTCGCTTGACGAAGCCTACCATGTCATTAGGTCAAAAACCTTCGTCGATCTCACCCATGCGTTTGGCCCGGACACGCCGGTCTGGTCTGGCTTCGGGCAAGCGCGGATGAGCCCCGCCATCGACCCCAAAACCCACCAACCCTACACGATCGACAAGGACGGCTTTCGCGCCACTTATTACGAGATGGTTGGGCAATATGGCACGCATGTCGATCCGCCCGCGCATTTTGCAAAAGACGGGATCACGATGGACAAAATCCCGCTCGCGGAGATGATTTTGCCGCTCGTGGTTTTCGACTCTACGCCCTATCTCGCCGCCGACCCGAGCCACGCTTTTTCAGTGAAGGATCTCCACGCCTGGGAGGCGCTAAACGGCCGCGTGCCGAGCGGCGCCTTCGCGGCGCTCCGAACCGATATGTCGAAGGAGTTCGAGAAGGACCCCGAAAAATTCAAGCGCACGCCGTTTCCGGGCTGGTCGCTGGAGGTTGTCAAATTCCTGGTCGAGGAGCGCGGGATCACGGCGATCGGGCATGAATCCTTAGATGCGGACACGACCGAAAAAATGGCGACCGAAACCTATCTCTTGACGAGCGGCCGTTATCAGATCGAGGTCATGGCCAATCTCGACAAGGTGCCCGCTAAGGGCGCCTTGATTGTGGTGAGCTGGCCGAAGGTCAAGGATGGTCTCGGTTTTCCCGCGCGGGCCTTTGCGATTCTGCCGTGAGGTCAGCCGAAATAAGCTTCCAAAATCACCGCATAAATCTCGGTCAAGGCCTCGATGTCGGCAATCGCGACATGCTCGTCCACCATATGCGAGGTCGCACCAACGGCGCCGAATTCGACGACCGGGCAATAGGCGCGGATAAACCGCGCATCGGATGTCCCGCCCGACGTCGAAAGCACCGGGCGGCGCCCCATTTTCTTTTCGACCACATCGGCAACGAGTTTCGTAAACGCGTTTGGCTTCGTCAAAAACGCGACCGCATTGCAAAGCTCGAAGGCAAGCGTGAATTTCATTTCCACGGAGTCCAGCCTGCGCCGCAGCTCCGCCGCAAGCGTCTCCGGCGCCCAAAGATCGTTGAACCGGACATTTACGCGCGCACGTGCTTCCGCCGGGATGACGTTGAACGCTGGGTTGCCGACATCCACCGACACGATTTCTAGATTCGAGGGTTCGAAATGCGCCGTGCCCTTGTCAAGCGGCGCGGCGGTCAAGGCTTCGAGCAGCCGGATCAGCTTTGGAATTGGATTGTCCGCCCGCTCGGGATAGGCGGCATGGCCTTGGCGTCCCTCGACAATCAGCGTGGCATTGAGCGACCCGCGCCGGCCAATCTTGATCATGTCGCCGAGCGCCTCAAAACTCGTTGGTTCGCCGACGATGCAATGATCGAAGCGCTCGCCCTTTTCATAAGCCCAGCGCAACAGTTTTTCGGTGCCATTGATGGCTGGGCCTTCTTCGTCGCCGGTGATGAGAAAACCGATCGAGCCTTTGCCTGAACCATGGCCCGCAACGAAGGCGCAGGCGGCGGCGGCGAAGGCGGCAACCCCACCCTTCATGTCGGCGGTGCCGCGCCCCCAAACCGCGCCCTCCGCGAGCTGCGCCGCGAAAGGATCGAACCGCCACTTTGTCGCATCGCCGACGTGCACGACATCGGTATGGCCCGCGAAGACGAGAAAGGGCTCACCCGTGCCGAGGCGGGCGTAGAGATTATCGATGTCCGGCGTGCCGGGTTCCGAAAACGTCAGCCGCTGCGTCGCGAACCCCGCCTGTCTCAGTGCCGCTTCGAGGACGCCGAGAGCGCCGCCATCTTCCGGCGTGACCGACGGGCACCGGACAAGCGCGCGGCAAAGGTCGAGAGCGGCGGTTGTCATGGCCATGTTGGGGCTTTTCGGGTGGGCGTTATCGACACCTTTTATGTTATCGCACGGCCGGCCGCGTTGCCGCAAACCGCGCGCGCGAATTTGGCGGCCCGAAGGCAAATTCCGGGCAACCTTTGCCGCCGGATATGCTTTAAGGGGTTAGCCTGCGGACAATTGGCGGGTCGGCTAGTCCAAAGGCGGGCCCAGGACCACACCCATGCAAAATCCCGGCCTCGACTTTGGCCTCGGTCCCGAGCTGGACGTGCTGCGCGATACCGTGCGCGCCTTCGCGGGCGCCAAGATCGCGCCGCGCGCGGCCGAAATCGACCGCTCCGATAATTTTCCAATCGATCTGTGGCCGGTGATGGGCGCTCTCGGTCTGCACGGCATCACGGTCGAGGAAAATTATGGCGGCGCGGGCCTTGGCTATCTCGCGCATTGCATCGCCATGGAGGAGATCAGCCGGGCCTCGGCCTCCGTCGGTCTGTCCTACGGCGCGCATTCCAATCTTTGCGTCAATCAGATCCGCCGCAACGGCAATGGCGATCAGAAGCGCCGCTATTTGCCAAAGCTGCTGTCCGGCGAGCATGTCGGCGCGCTCGCCATGTCGGAGGCGAATGCCGGCTCCGATGTCGTCTCGATGCGCCTGCGCGCGGACAAAAAGGGAGGCCGCTACATCTTGAACGGCACAAAAATGTGGATCACCAACGGCGCCTATGCTTCGACCCTCGTCGTCTATGCCAAGACCGATCCAACTGCCGGCGCGCATGGCATCACGGCTTTTTTGATCGAGCGCGGCTTCAAGGGGTTTCGCGTGGGACAAAAGCTGGACAAGCTCGGTATGCGTGGCTCCCCAACGTCCGAGCTTGTGTTCGAGGATTGCGAAGTGCCGGAAGAAAACGTTCTGGGCGAGGCGGGGGAGGGGGTCCATGTTCTGATGTCAGGTCTCGACTATGAACGCGTCGTGCTCGCGGCGGGTCCGCTCGGCATCATGCAGGCCTGTCTCGATATTTGCCTGCCCTATGTCCGCAGCCGAAAACAGTTCGGCCAGGCGATCGGCGAGTTCGAGCTTGTCCAAGGCAAGCTCGCCGACATGCATACAAGGCTCAATGCCTGCCGGGCCTATGTTCATGCGGTGGCCCGCGCGTGCGACAACGGCCACACCTCGCGCAAGGATGCGGCGGGCGCCCTGCTATTCGCGGCGGAGCGCGCGACAAAGACGGCGCTCGATGCGATCCAACTTCTCGGCGGCAACGGCTATATCAACGATTACCCGGCCGGCCGCCTGCTGCGCGACGCCAAACTCTACGAGATCGGCGCCGGCACGAGCGAGATAAGACGGATGCTGATTGGGCGCGAGCTGTTCGACGGAAATTAGGGCGATCCCAAAAGTTGCGGAGTGGGTCCTTTTGAATTTCGGCTTGTGACCCATGCCGGAGGTCGTGCTCGCTGACGAAATCGAAAGCAATCACCGCCACCTCATTCCTCGTCGGCGCGACCGAGCAGCGGCAGCGTACCCGTGAGACCCGGGGCCTTTGCGGGCTTCACGCCGGTGTGCAAAGAATGGATTGCCGCCTGCCAAGTGTGCGGCATTGCTGCGGACTGACGTCGCGAAAATCGCGTCGATGTCAGTTGGTGCGAGTTTTCGGGTGTTAGCCGCGAGAGACGATTGGCCAAAGCCATGCGGCACCCCGCACGCCGCTCGAATCCCCATGCGCTGCCGGCTTGATGGCGGTATCGACACCATCCGAAAAGGCATAACTCCCAACCAGTGCCGGAAGCCCAGCGTAGAGTTGTACGATGTTCGAAAGCCCGCCACCAAGCACGATCACATCCGGATCGAGCACGTTGATGATGGTCGCTAGGCCCCGCGCCAACCGATCCTGATAAAGCACGAGGCACTCGCAGGCCGGAACATCGCCGCTATCGGCCGCAAGCGCGATCTCCTCTGCAGTCAAGTCCTTGCCGGCGCGAGAGCGATAATCGCGAGAGAGAGCTGCGCCGCATAGGAACGTCTCGATGCAGCCCTGTTTTCCGCAGTAACAGGTGGTGCCCGGTCGCTCATTGTCGCGAGGCCAGGGCAGCGGATTGTGGCCCCACTCACCGGCAATGCGGTTATGGCCTACAATGGGCTTCCTCCCAATGACCAGACCCCCGCCGACCCCGGTGCCAAGGATGACGCCGAACACTAGCTCGGCGTTCGCGCCGGCACCGTCAACCGCCTCGGAAAGGGCAAAACAATTTGCATCATTCTCAAGACGGATCGGCCGTCCCAACCGGTTCGAGAGGTCGCGATCGAGTGGCTTGCCGTTCAGAACAGTGCTGTTCGAATTCTTGATGAGGCCGCTCCTTGTCGAAATCGAGCCTGGCGCAGCGACGCCCACCGTGCCCTGTTGGCCCAATTCCTTTTCGGCCGTTGCCACGAGATCGGCGACGGTGCTAAGAATTCGTGTGTAGTTCCCAGCGGGGGTTGGCACACGTCGGCGCTGGAGACCCGCCCCGGCGTCGTCAAGCGCAATCGCTTCGATCTTGGTTCCGCCCAAATCGATGCCGATCCGCATTCTATTTCCTGATTTGTCCGCTGTTAGGGATACGACCACTGCTTCGTTGCGCAAATTCGCTTTTCGTAGCGTTCTACGAACTCGCGAGCAAATTTAAATTGCGGATGCGGATTATCCATGATTAGGCCCCATCCGTCGTGCCCCCACACGGCAGCCTTATCATTCGGGAACCCCTTCGTCGGTGTCTTGAGTGTTTGATATATATACCAACTCAGGACAATGTGCCGATCATGGAACAGCGCCGCCCGCAGTGTCAGGGGCGCTTCCGAGTAATAAGTCTCGATTCGGCCCCGTGTGCCGGACTCCCGCAACTTGTTCATGAGTCGTGCAATTATGTTGTCAATTCGTTGCTGTTGGTAGTCGCAACCAAGATTATGCGCCGTGTTTAGATTCTCCACCAAGAGATGGATCGTAAACCCATGCTTGAACAGCATGACAACTATGTCGGGGACCCTCGTTCCGCTGAAATGATAGAAAGTGACCTTACCATTATATAGCCATTTCACCTCATCGTAGAGATCGTCCTGCTGACCAAATGCCATGAATTGGCTGGATCGCCGCAGCCTGCGCAACCAAACAACGCCATTTATCCCCCATATCGCCGCTACGAACGTTCCAAAGGTCACAAGGAAAATCGGCAAGTAGCCCCACTCGGTGATAATGGCCCAATAGCCCGTTGCGGACGCCATTGTCGCACTTACTAAAACGCTCCATATTCATGAAACGAGGTGGATGTGCCCAATGTAGTCCCACACTTGTCGCAATATGCCCTGCGCTTCTTTGTCAGGCATGCGAACCCTCAAAGGCCATGATTCCCTTGCCGCTACTCCACTGCGCGCCGTTACCTGTCAAGATAGCGGCGCCATCGTTGTTCCACTCCAGGGCGTGGAGACAGTGATAACCTAAGTATAGCGAAACTATTGTCTGGCATAGACCTGGGTTGTTCAAGCAACCGGCGACAGCCATCACTATCGCACCAATCTCGATCTGTTTCCACAACAGCCTCGGCAGCCAATAGTCGATTTCCGCAATTGGCGCCGAGCGGACGTTGTGGCAACGCCAGCTTCCGCCCAAAGACGGCGGCAAGTCGAAATTCAAACTGACCCACTGCAGACTTCTTGGATAAGATGATGCGACAAAACGAAGTGACAAGACCGCGAGCGATTCACTTTGAAGCGGCCATGGTCTAAGCCGATGAATGTTCTCAAATCCGCTGTCGCGCCGGACAGCCAAAATTTCGCCGCGAACAAAGCCGCGATGCAAACTCTAGTCGAGGATTTGCGCGGCAATGTCGCGCGCATCGCGCAAGGCGGCGGCGCCAAGGCGCGCGAAAGGCACATCGCGCGCGGAAAGCTTTTGCCGCGGGATAGAGTCGCGGCGCTGATCGATCCTGGCACGCCGTTTTTGGAATTTTCGCAATTCGCCGCATATGAGGTTTACGGGGAAACCGTTCCGGCGGCGGGATTGATATCGGGCGTCGGGCGCGTAAGCGGCCAGGAATGCGTTGTCATCGCCAATGACGCAACCGTCAAGGGCGGCACCTATTATCCGCTGACCGTCAAGAAGCATCTGCGCGCGCAGGAAATCGCGCAAGAAAACAATCTGCCTTGCATCTATCTCGTCGATAGCGGCGGCGCCCATCTGCCAAGCCAGGACGAAGTCTTTCCCGATCGCGACCATTTCGGCCGCATCTTTTACAATCAGGCGAGGA
>JBOHJT010000085.1:0-12154 GCA_050728715.1 Methylocella sp. | reverse complement strand
GTGCAATTGATCTTGCTTGGCGCGCACCTTGCCGAGGACGACGGGATCGACGATCTCGAGATGCGACGGGTTCGCGGTCAGCGAAAGGTGAACCCGATTATTGTCGAAGTCGCGGTCGGACGAGGCGCCCAAATGATATTTAACGTCGCCGGACCCCGCGACCTCATCGGGCGTGAAGGAGCCGCCTTTGAATTCATTGAAAATCGCCTTGTGCGGCTTCCCCATGACCTGGGAAAGCACATTGAGGCGGCCACGGTGCGCCATGCCGAGGACGATGTCCTGGACCCCCAAGGCGCCGCCACGCTTGATGATCTGCTCGAGCGCCGGCACCATGGCTTCGCCGCCGTCGAGACCGAAGCGCTTCGTGCCCGTGTATTTGATGCCGAGGAATTGCTCGAATCCCTCCGCCTCGACGAGCTTGTTGAGAATTGCGCGCTTTCCTTCCTTGGTGAAGGCAATTTCCTTGCCGGGGCCTTCGATCCGCCGCTGCAGCCAACCCTTTTCGGCGGGATCTGAAATATGCATGAATTCGAACCCGATGGTGCCGCAATAGGTGCGGCGCAGGATCTTCAGCATTTCGGGAACGGTCGCGAATTGGAGCCCAAGCACTCCATCAATGAAAATTGTCCGGTTGTAGTCGGCCTCCGTGAACCCATAGGCGGACGGATGCAGCTCTTCGTGATCTTTGGGGGGCTCGATGCCAAGCGGATCGAGATTGGCATGGAGATGGCCGCGCATACGATAGGCACGGATCATCATCAACGCCCGCACCGAATCGCGGGTCGTGCGTAATGGATCGACAAGGGAATGCAGAACGCGCACGCCGGCTTTCGAATCGAGCTTGGCGCCGATCCGCGTCCCGGCTTCCGGCCAATTGCCGTCGAGCGCCGAAACGAGTTCGTCCGCTGCGGCGGCGGGCCGGCCGGGCCGCTTCCAGCGGGGCCCTTGCGCGGTCTTCGCGATCGTGGCGCTGTCGTCGTTCATCTGCGTGAAGAATTCGCGCCACGAGGGGTCGAGAGAGGCGGGATCGCGCAGAAAGCTATCCTGGAGTTGTTCGACATAAGCGGCGTTGCCGCCATCAAGAAACGAATTCCGCGCGAATGCGGAATTGGAAGCCGAGCGGCTGCCTGGCCCGCCCCCCGAACCATTTGCATTTCCATTCGTATCCTGGCGCGCCATCGTCATCTCCTTTGGGCCGCAATCCCTAAGCCCAAGTGATCAAGCCCAGGTTTTTTTAAGCCCAACCGCCGATTCATTCAAACCCGCATTTCAGTTGAATTTCATCCAAGTTCGCATTGTTGGGAGGGCGGCAATATGCCCGCCTGCAAAACCAAGCTCGTCGCTGCCATTTGCCGGGCGGCTGCGTTGCATTCGTTTCCGCCAAAAACTTAAGCCTGGTCCTGTCGATCTGGTTGTCCGCACCTTCGTCCATGACATGCGGGCGCGCCTCGCTTTTCTCAAGAACTGACTCATCCGCGCAGCACGCCGGCAAGGGTCTTGCCGAGCCTTGCGGGCGACGGCGACACGTGAATGCCGGCTGCTTCCATCGCGGCGATTTTGGCGTCGGCGCCCCCCTTGCCGCCGGCGATGATCGCGCCCGCGTGACCCATGCGCCGGCCGGGCGGCGCTGTGCGGCCCGCGATAAATCCGATGACCGGTTTTTTGCGGCCACGCTTCGTCTCGCCGGCGATGAATTGCGCGGCATCTTCCTCGGACGAGCCGCCGATCTCGCCGATCATGACGATGGATTTGGTGGCGTCATCGGCCAGGAACAATTCCAAGACCTCGATGAAGTCGGCGCCCCTGACCGGATCGCCGCCGATACCGACCGCGGTCGTCTGGCCGAGCCCTTCCCGCGTTGTTTGATACACGGCCTCGTAAGTCAAGGTTCCCGAGCGCGAGACAATTCCGACCGAGCCGGGCGTGAAGATATTGCCCGGCATGATGCCGATCTTGCATTCTCCGGCAGTCATCACGCCGGGGCAATTCGGCCCGATCAGCCGCGATTTCGAGCCACACAGGGCACGTTTGACCTTGATCATGTCCGCGACGGGAATGCCCTCGGTGATGCAGACGATCAGCGGTATTTCCGCGTCGATCGCCTCGCAGATCGCGTCCGCCGCGCCGGGCGGCGGAACGTAGATGACGCTTGCCTCGGCGCCACTCGCCGCGCGCGCTTCGGCGACCGTATCGTACACCGGCAAGCCAAGATGGGTCGCGCCGCCCTTGCCGGGCGAGACGCCGCCGACCATCGTGGTGCCATAGGCGATCGCCTGTTCGGAATGGAAGGTGCCATTCTTGCCCGTAAAGCCCTGGCAAATGACCTTCGTATCCTTGCTGACGAGGATCGGCATTGCCTCAGTCCTTTCCGGCCGCCGCGACGATTTTCTGGGCGGCGTCGTCGAGGTCGTCCGCTGGGATGACGTAGAGGCCGGAGTGCGCGATGATTTTCTTGCCGAGCTCGACATTCGTGCCTTCGAGCCGCACGACAAGAGGCACATCGAGGCCCGTTTCCTTCACCGCCGCGATGACGCCCGCGGCGATCACATCGCATTTCATGATGCCGCCGAAAATATTCACCAGAATGCCTTTGACTTGGGTGTCGGCGGTGATGATCTTGAACGCTTCCGCCACCTTTTCCTTGGTGGCTCCGCCTCCGACATCGAGGAAATTCGCGGGCTCCGCGCCATAAAGCTTGATAATGTCCATCGTCGCCATGGCAAGACCGGCGCCATTCACCATGCAGCCGATAGTGCCGGACAGCGCAATGTAATTTAAGTCATGTTTCGACGCCTCGATTTCCTTGGCGTTCTCCTCGGTTTCGTCGCGCAAGGCGGCGATCTCGGGATGCCGGTAAAGCGCGTTTCCATCGAACGACATTTTGGCGTCAAGGCATTTGAGCTGCCCTTCGGCCGAGACGATCAGCGGATTGATTTCAAGCATCGCCATATCCTTGGCGGCGAAGGCCCCATAGAGCTGCGAGGTCAGTTTTTCCGCCTGGTTGGCGAGGCCGCCGGAAAGTCGGAGGGCGTTGGCGACCATCCGGCCGTGGTGCGGCATGATCCCGGTCGCCGGATCGACCGTGAAACTGGCGATCCTGTCCGGCATATGATGCGCCACTTCCTCGATGTCCATGCCGCCTTCGGTCGAAACGACGAAAGCGACACGGCTCACGGATCGATCGACAAGGAGGGAAAGATAGAACTCCTTGACGATATTGGCGCCTTCCTCGAGATACATCCGGTTGACTTGCTTGCCGGAGGGGCCGGTCTGTGCCGTCACGAGGGTCCGGCCAAGCATTTCGCGGACAAAGGTCTCTACCTCGGCCACCGATTTGGCGATTCTGACCCCCCCTTTGCCTGCGGCCTCCTTTTCCTTGAAATTGCCTTTGCCCCGCCCGCCGGCGTGGATTTGGGATTTTACGACCCAAACCGGCCCGCCCAATTCTTTTGCCGCCGCCACCGCGTCGGCGGCGCGCAGCACCGGGATCCCGCGCGGCACCGGGACGCCGAATTCCTTGAGGACGGCTTTGGCCTGGTACTCGTGGATATTCATTTACGGTCTTTTTTCCAGGAGTATCCGGTTACTTCACGTCCACTACGCCGAACATTCCGGCATCGCGATGACCCGGGATCAGACATGCGAATTCGAACACGCCGACTTTGGAGAACCTCCAGACGAATTCGTCCATTTTCTTCGGCGCGACACGCCTCGCGTTTTGATCGACGTGTCGCATTTCGGGGTTCTTTTTCATCATTTCCGCGTGCTCTAAATTCTCCGCAGTGGTCGCAAGCACGAATTCGTGGTCGAGTTCTCCGTTGTTGCGAAGCATGAACTTGATTTGCTTGCCCTTCTTGACCTCAATCTTGTTCGGCATGAACATCATCTTGCCGGCGGCTTCGCCCATGGTAATTTGAACGGTCCTGGCCGGTTTTTTCGGGTCACCCGGCTCACCTGCCGAAAAGGTCCTATCGTGGCTGTGGCCGGCTGGACCCGCGCCAGCCCAAGCGGATACGGAGAGAAGTACCGTACTAACGAGTGTGATCCCGGTTTGACGCCAATTCTTCATCTCTCGACTCCTTCGATTGTCGCGCTAACTCCATTCGTATCGATCTGGCCTAAATGTCATTGTCTACATTCCTTTCATTCCCTTCATCCCTTTCATTCCCTTCATCTCGGTTGGTTTATTCGTCTCCTTCTGAATATTTTGCCGTGGTGCCTCGCTCTGAGGCGCGCCGACTTCGTAGGCGACAGTGCCTTCCGGGTTATTATACGGGCCGGGGTCCTTGTAATCATTCGCGGCGAGACCTTCGCGGGTCTTGAAGACGGTAAACATGCCGCCCATCTCGATCGGGCCAAACTGGCCGGAACCGGTCATCATCGGCAGGGTGTTGGCGGGCGCCGGCATTCCCATCTCACCCATGCCGGCCATGCCGGACGAGCCCATCGGCCTATACCCTGGCGCCAGCTTGCGGACGGCGCTGACAAGATCGCGCTTCTGCGCGGCGCCGATGAAATTTCTCACATCATGGCCCATCGCATTCATAGCGTGGTGCGACTTGTGGCAATGGAACGGCCAATCACCGGGATTGTCGGCGATGACCTCGAATGCGCGGATCGCGCCGACCGGAACATTGATCGTGGACTCTGGCCAGCGCGCGGATTCCGGCACCCAGCCGCCATCGGTGCAGGTGACCGAGAAGTGGTGACCATGCAGATGGATCGGATGACTGGTCATGCTCAAATTGCCCATGCGCACGCGCACGCGGTCGCCGAGCCGCACCGGCAGCGGATCGATGCCGGGAAAAACCCGGCTGTTCCATGTCCACATGTTGAAATTCGTCATCTCCGAGACCTTGGGCAGATAGGTTCCCGGATCTATGTCATAGGCGTTCATGATGAAGATGAAATCGCGATCGACCCGGTAGAGCTTCGAGTCCCTGGGGTGCACGACGAACATTCCCATCAGGCCCATCGCCATCTGCACCATCTCGTCGGAGTGCGGGTGGTACATGAAGCTGCCGCTTTCCTTGAGCTCGAACTCATAGACGAAAGTCTTGCCCGCCGGGATGTGCGGCTGCGTGACGCCACCGAAGCCGTCCATGCCGTTTGGCAGCAACATTCCATGCCAATGGATCGTGGTGTGCTCCGGCAGCTTGTTGGTGACGTAGATGCGGACCTTGTCTCCTTCGACCGCCTCGATGGTCGGGCCTGGCGCCTGGCCGTTGTAACCCCAAAGATTCACTTTCATGCCGGGCGCGAACTCACGCACGACCGGTTCGGCGACCAGATGAAATTCCTTCCAGCCGCCATTCATCCGCCACGGCAAGGTCCAGCCGTTCAGCGTCACGACCGGCTGATAATCGGGGCCACTCGAAGGGACCAACGGCGGCTGCATGGCCGTGGTGGTCGTGGACGGCGCCTCGGGAATGCTCGCCGCCTGAACCCGGCCACTCACCGCGCTCACGCTTGCGAACCCCGCCGCCGTTCCTAGAAAACCTCTTCGAGACATCATGGCCGGTCTCCGTTCTTGTTTGTCATTTGGCCGTCAACACTAGCATCGGCGATGGCCCCGGCTTTGGACTTTTCGTTCATCGGGCGCACCCCGCTTCCCCCGGTGATCGCAACCTGAAGGCCGGTCTTGGCGATCCAAAAATCCCGCTTGGCTTCGATGGCCGCAGCTGTTGACAGGATGCGCTGCCGGGCTGCGGTAAGCAGCGTGAAGACATCAATGAGCATGCCGTTGTAGCGCAGGAGGGTTTCGTCGGAGATGATCTTGCGAAGCGGCAAAATTTTCCGCTGGTAATGGCTTGCGATGTCATAGGTCGAGCGATAGGTGCGGTACGCGTCGCGCGCTTCCGAGCGTGCGTTAACGGCCTTTTCAGCCAAACGGTTCAAGGCCTGCATATAGGTTTGCTCGGCTTGGCGCACGCGGACTTCGCCGAGATCGAAGATCGGGATTTCCACGGTGGCCCCGGGTCCGAAATCCTTAAAATCAACTTTCTCACCAGGGGCGCTTTCCTTTTCATCTTTGTAGAGGCCAGACAGTTGGAAAAGATTGACAAATCGAGTGGCGTTCGTGAGCCTATACGACTTTGCGAGCGCTTCGAGTTCGATGCGGGCAATCTGCAAATCGACGCGGCGGCTGATGGCGTCCTGCTCCACGGTTGTCATGGTCGGCAGGTGTTGCGGCAGTGCTGGCAAGGTGTTCGGAAGCTTAAATCTGAGATCGCTCCCCCAAAGACCCAGCGACCGGATCAGCTGCTCGCGTTCCGAAGCTGCCTGCTGGCGTGCGGCCGCAAGCTGGGCGGTCACTTCTGCGTAGAAAACTTGATCGCGAGCCTGGTCGAGCTTGTTCATCGCGCCGGTCTCGCCGAGCTGGCCGGCTACTTTTGCCGCTGCCTCAGCTGCGGCATTGTCTTGCATCAGAAAGCCGGTCAGCTCTTGCGCGGCGATGGCCCTATAGTAGTTCCGGCGTGTTTCGGCCGCCACGCGCAATGTCTCCTCGGCCGCCCTAAGTTGCGCCTCATGGAATCGATCAGCGGCGATTTCCGATCGGGCTGGCAAAGTTGCAAGCGCAAGGATATCGGCGGCAATTGCTGCCTCGATGTCGTATTCCAGCGGGCCCGAGATTCGTGAAAAAGAAAAGCTCGGGTTCGGCGGAAGGCTTGCTTGCACCATCGCCGCCTCGGCAATGCCCAGTTCATTGTAAGCCGCCTGGAGGCCGCGGTTATTGAGGAGCGCGATCTGCACGGCGGCGTCAGCGGTCAAGGGCCATTTGAGCAGATGTTCGACTCGGTCATGTGCAGACGTCGCATCTTCCGGCGTGCGGATTGCGACGGTATCCTTCTTAAGTTCTCGGGCGGCAACGCCGCCAGCGATGCTCATGCCGCCGTCAGATGAGAAACTGGCGCACCCGGCAAGCGCTGCGGTTACGGCCATCGCCGCGCCGAAGCGAACGTTTCGTAAAAGCTCATCCGAACGGCCTATCAAAGTTGCGAAAAACCGGTCTGGCAGCTTCATTATTGATGTTCCAAGCCAGGTTCTTGAGCAGAGGCGGGTTAACCCTGGCGCCCATGAATATTCAGTTTGCGAGGGCAGGGTTGATCGTCTTGCACGCCTCGACCAAGTCCCGCACCGACCCGACAGATTTATCAAACATCTGCCTTTCGGATGGGTCGAGCGCAACCTCGACAATTTTCTCGACGCCATTGGCGCCGATCACTAATGGTACGCCCACATAGAGATCCTTGACGCCATATTCCCCATTGAGCTTCGCCGCGCAGGGAAACACCCGGCGCTTGTCCTTAAGATAGGAGTCGGCCATCGCGATCGCCGCGGCTGCCGGCGCATAAAACGCCGAGCCCGTCTTCAAAAGATCAAGAATCTCGGCGCCGCCCTTGCGGGTCCGGGCAATGATCGCGTCGAGTCTTGCTTGCGTTGTCCAGCCCATCTTGACCAAATCCGGCAGAGGAATTCCCGCGACCGTAGAATAGCGCAGGGAAGGCACCATGTCGTCGCCATGACCGCCGAGGACGAAGGCTGTGATGTCCTCGACCGAGACGTTCAATTCCACGGAGAGAAAATAGCGGAATCTTGCCGAATCTAGAACGCCCGCCATGCCGACGACCTTGTTCGCCGGGAGATTCGAGGCTTTCTGCAAGGCCCAAACCATTGCGTCGAGCGGATTGGTGATGCATATGACGAACGCGTCCGCCGCATATTGCTTGATGCCGGCGCTGACCGCTTCCATGACCTTGAGGTTGATCCCGAGCAGATCGTCGCGGCTCATTCCGGGCTTGCGCGGCACGCCGGCCGTCACGACGACGACGCCGGCGCCGGCAATTGCTTCGTAGCTATTGGCCCCTTCGAAGGCCGCATTGAAGCCGTTGACCGGACCGGACTCGGCAAGATCGAGGGCCTTGCCCTGCGGCGTCCCTTCCGCGATGTCGAAGAGCACGATGTCGCCAAGCTCCTTGAGAGCCGCCAGGTGAGCCAGGGTTCCGCCGATCTGACCGGCTCCGATCAATGCGATCTTGCTACGCGCCATCTTGTGTCCTTCTTTCTCGCCATGTGGCGAAAACTCTAGAAAAAGCTCCGCGGGAATCGTGAAGCTTATTCAAGCCCAGCGGCCCGGCAACGCGGCGCGGCCATGCGAGGATTGGGTCCGGGCCGCCCGCACTCGGGCAACCTAACTCTAACAGTTTTCCCGGCGGTAGTGAACTTGCCGCTGCTGGTCAAGTAGCCGGGTCATCCGGCTTCGCCCTCGCGGAGCCGGGCATGCAGCTTTTCCGCGCCCGGCTCTTCCCGAGCGGTAATTGCTCAGCCCTCCGGTCGCAGCGTGCATAAGGAGTAATAATCATAGATGATTGCATCCAAGGGCTGGTTCGGCCAATAGGTCCGGTGCAGCTCGGCGGTTCTCACGTTGTCCACGACAGTCATGGCAGCTTCTTCCGCGAGAGCTTCTAAATCGTTGACGCCAAAACGCCACGGCGCACCCATCGCCGCGAAGCGCTCGACGAAGTACGAAGTCCCTTGATCGCCGGTCGCGTGTGCGATCACCTCCTCGGCCGTATAATCGAAGGATATGTTAAACTGGCCTACGCATTTTCTGATGTCTGCCAAAACCTTGCGGACCGACTCCCTGGTTAAATACATTGTGTTGCCTTCCCAAATGAAATAGGCCGGCAGTTCAAATCTGAAACCATTTGCCTCAAGCAGCCGAAGAAAGTCATCGGCGACATAATCGCCGGGGATAAATGTAATTTTGGTATTAATCCCGCTTTCCGCTAGTCGAGCCTTCTTGAAACCGAGCGTGTTCAAATCGTCAATTTCGAAATAAGCGACCCCGGGCGATTGCTTTCGCACGGCCCGAGTGTCGAGCCCCGCGCCGAGGATGACGACCTGCCGGCAGCCGAGGCTTAGCTGGTCGTCCAGCCTGTCGTCAAAGTAGCGGGTTCTGATCCTGACCATCTTTTCGACCGCCGGAAAGCCCGCCGAAATACCGTCCGCCGCCTGTCTCGTCCTCTCATCGAGAAACAGCGGAACAATTCGATCAACGTATAACGGATAGGCTTCGGCGTTTTCGTGAGCGCGGTATTCCGCCACGATAAACGCTGTTCCCGTAACGTCCTGGAACCCGGTCATCGCCTCGCTCCTAAGAGTTCTCACTTACTTCAATCGCATCCCGCGGGTGGCAAGGCGAGAGCTTTTTGGCCCGGCGGCGCTTTACAAGCATGGATTCGATTGACGATTTCGCAGGAAGCCAGCGTCCATTTATTGACAAGCGGGGCGCGATCCGTATGGTCGCGGCTTGCTCATCCCGTCCGGGTTTGGACCGCGCGCCTCGCGCCGCATAAAGGAACGATAGAATGGCAAAGGCCGCAATGATCAAGATCAAGCTTTTGTCCACTGCGGACACGGGCTATTTCTATGTGACCAAGAAAAACGCCCGCACCAAGACAGAAAAGCTGGCGTTCAAGAAATACGATCCGGTCGTCCGCAAGCACGTCGAGTTCAAGGAAACCAAGATCAAGTAGTTTGAGAAGTTCGCGCGGCCGAGCCGAAGCGCTTGGCCAGTTCGGCGAGATAGGCGCCGCGCGCCGCCGGCAGGGTTTGACCGCGCGGGCCGAAGAGATCGCGCAGCAAAAAAAAGCCGGTCAGTCGGAAACCATCCCTTATGTCGGCGGGCGGCGGCGCCCCGATTTCGCCCCGCAGAAAAGCCGGCAATGGCAGAAGCCGTGCTTTGTAAGGCTCGCCCGCCGCCTGCGATACGGCACGTCCGGACTTGGGCGACACGTATACGAGATCGTTGGTGGCGCCCGTCGCGGCGCATATCCCGAGATCGAGGCCGAACCCCATTTGGGCAAGAATCTTGGCCTCGAAGCGCACAATAAGCGGGGCCAATATCTCTGGCCTGTCGATACCGCCGACGATCCGCATCGCCGTCTCATAAAGCGCCGGATGCGGATCGCGCTCGGGGCCAAGGCGCAGCAGGGCGGCGACATGGCAAACCGCGTGCAGCGCTTCCGCGCTCGCCATCAATCGCGCCGTCCGCAACTGCACGGGCTCGACTGAAAATGTGCCGAGATGCTCGTCGAGCCGCGCCCGCCACACGAATTCGGCGTGATTGCCGGGTTGCAGCAACGGCTGCATGCGCTTGGAGCGGCCGCCCCTGACAAGCCCGAAATGGCGGCCATGCGCGCGCGTCATCGCCTCGACGATGACGCTGGTCTCGCCATGTTTTCTGGTGCCGATGATGAGACCCTCGTCCCGCCATTCCATAATTGGTGTGTTCCATTATCGAAGCTGGCAACAGATCGCTATTTCGAATCAATAGCCCGAATTTCGACAGGTTTTTCGATGTCTTTCCTTACATCGTCATTCGCCAGAACAGATCTTACTAGGCACGCTTGGAAATTAGTAGATGCCGTACAACTACCAGTGGAAGAACGAATACTTATCACTATGGTAGTTTTACATATATTAATATCACCTAATTTCACTTCCGCTCTGAGCTTGAAAGGCGACCTATTAATTGTCAGCTTGCATGGCAACTCGAATGTCCAATGCGGGTTTTTATTCTTACATTTCTGATTTTTCGTGTTTTTGTTTGTCACAGCATAGTTTTCCAGGGCTGTCATGACGCGTTCGTTTACTTGCTGCTCCGTTAAATTTTGACCAGGCACTATTGGCGGAGAAATACAGTTTACCACAGCACGTACGAACTCTTCGGCAATGTCCCGGCGGATATTTTTTACCGTGATACTTTCTTTGAAAACCAGATACTCTTCACTAGCAAAAAACGGGTCGCCCTGTGACCGTTGAAAGAATAAATTTATGGCATATAAGACACCTAAGGACGATAAGACGCCACAACACGCAATAAGAATAATTATACCTCTGGAACTCGTATCCTGATTTGTGGTCATCTTTTCCTCCCTTTTATATTATTCCTATACGTGTATAATTCTAAATAGTGCGTGTCCTCGGACGAACCAATCAGCAGTCAAAATCCCTTCAAGGGCTTGCTTTTAAAGTTCACTGATGAGCTTATGGATACGACTTGTATAACATTAATTTGGCTGAAGCTATCCTGGCACTTACGGGATGAGCACGGTCGCGCCCGTCGTCTCTCGGTTTTCCAGCGCGCGATGTACGTCGATCACGCTGTCGAACGGCAGGGTACGATGGAGCGGAATCTTTACCGTGCCGTTGGCCACCACTCGAAAAAGGTCGCGCGCCATTTTTTCGAGATCCTCGCGTTTCGCCGTATAGGTGAAGAGCGCGGGGCGGGTGGCATAGAGCGAACCCTTCGCCGAAAGAAGCCCGAGATTGAACGCTTCGATGGATCCCGAAGCGGAGCCGAAGCTCACGAACATTCCAAGCGGCCTCAGGCAATCGAGCGAGGCCGGGAAGGTTGCTTGGCCCACGCCGTCATAGACCACATCGCAGAGTTTTCCCTTGGTGATCTCTTTTACGCACGCGGCGAAGTCTTCTTCGCGGTAGAGGATCGTGTGCTTGGCTCCGGCCTTCTTGGCGAGCTTGGCTTTTTCGGGCGAGCCCACCGTCCCGATCACGGTCGCGCCGAGCGCCTTCGCCCATTGGCAGAGAATGAGTCCGACCCCGCCCGCCGCCGCGTGAACGAGGATCGTATTGCCCGCCTTCACCCGGAATGTCCGGCGCAGCAAATATTGAGCGGTGAGGCCCTTCAGCATCATCGCCGCGGCCGTCTCAAAGGAAATGCTCTTCGGCAGCTTGACGAGACGGTCCGCCTCGATCAGCCGCTCCCCGGCATAGGCGCCCAGGTTCGCGGCATAGGCGACCCTGTCGCCAAGCTTGAAATTTTTCATGCCCGCGCCAAGGCCGATGATTTCGCCCGCGCCCTCGCTGCCGGGCGTGAAGGGAAGCGACGGCACGGGATAAGCCCCGCCGCGAAAATAAATGTCGATGAAATTGACGCCGATCGCATGGTGGCGGACAAGCACCTCTCCGCGCGATGGCGGCGGCACGTCGATGTCTTCGATCCGCATCACCTCGGGCCCGCCAACCTCGTAAACCCGGACAGTTTTTGTCATGGTGGCCTAGAACCTTCGATTGAGATCCGCTGAACTTCAATGTGGTCCGCGCCGATTCGTTTGGCCAAGTATCATGC
>JBOHJT010000084.1:0-12159 GCA_050728715.1 Methylocella sp. | reverse complement strand
GATGAGGGCGTGAAGAGCGCTGAACCCTTCGGCAACTCTCCGCGTATCAAGGGCATTTGATGCGCTTCGCTCAGGAGGGGGGCGTGCATCGACCGGCATGGGTTCGACGCGGGCAACCCTTCGGCGGCTCTTCGCGCATCAAGGGCATTTGATGCGCTTCGCTCAGGAGATCAAGGGCAAGAAGCGGCATATTCTCGCCGGTATGCAAGGGCTGTTGCTGCGCGCCATCATTCATTCCGCCGGCGTTCAGGATCGCGACAAGGGAATCTTATTGCTGGCGACGCTGTTCGGTCGGTTTCCTTTTCGAGGCAAGCTGTTCGCCGGCGGCGCGTATCAAGGGCCGATTTTCGCCAATGCGCTCGCTAAAATCCTGCCTCGTATCGAAACCGGGATTGTCAAACGATCCGAGCAGGCGAAAGGGTTCGTGCAATTGCCCAAGCGTTGGATCGTCGATGGTTCGACAAGCTCACCATGAGGGCACTATCGCGTGGTTGAACCACTGCCGCAGACAAGCCAGGGATTGGGAAAGCCTCAATCGCACCGCTCTCGCGTTCTTGAAACTCGCATCCATTCGCCTCATGCCGCGAAAGCTCTGTAATCCTTGCTAAAGTCTCGGAACGGACTCTCAGGGCGAAAGCCGCAACGACAGAACGAATTTGGGCTTGAGCTTCTTGGCGAACGAGGCACAGTCGCAACGACGAAGGACACGGTATGCTACGAGCCGGCGAACTCGCCCTCATCGAGCGTCTCGTCGCGGAGATGACGCTCGAAGAGAAGCTCGGTCAGCTGACCATGGTCAGTGCCGAGCTTATCCAAACGGGCCCAACCTCCGCGCCCATTACTCCCAAATCTATCAGAGAGGGACGAATCGGGAGCGTCCTCAATCTCTGGGGTGCCGAGCGGGTGCGTGAGGTGCAGCGGCTCGCCGTCGAGAAATCTCGTCTCAAGATCCCACTCTTCTTCGGCTTGGATGTGGTGCATGGGCACAAGACCATCTTTCCGATTCCGCTTGGCGAAACCTGTGCCTTCGATCCTCAACTGTGGGAGCGAACGGCTCGGGCAGCGGCGGAGGAAGCAGCTGCCGATGGCGTAGACCTGACTTTCGCTCCCATGCTCGACGTCGCGCGCGATCCGCGCTGGGGACGGACCGCCGAGGGCCCGGGCGAGGACACCTTTCTCGCGTCACGTTTCGCGGAAGCGAAGGTGCGCGGCTTCCAGTCGTCGCATCTCGGCGACGCAAGTGCCATCGCCGCGACCGCCAAGCATCTTGCCGCCTACGGAGCAGTGACCGCGGGCCGGGAATACGCTTCGGTCGACATCTCCCAACGGCAATTGCACGAGGTCTATCTGCCGCCCTTCCGTGCGGCCGTGGAGGCTGGCGTCGCGGCGATCATGCCCGCCTTCACGGATCTCGACGGCACGCCGATGACGGCCAATGCGGCCATTCTGCGCGATCTCGTGCGTGGCAAATGGGGCTTCTCGGGGGTCATGATCAGCGATTACGGAGCGGTCGCCGAACTTGTTGCACACGGAGTTGCCGAGGATCTCGCAGACGCTGCAGCACTTGCGCTCGCTGCCGGTGTCGATATCGATATGATGGGTGGCGGCGCCTTTGCCGAGGGGCTGCCGCGTGCCTTGGAGCGCGGCAAGGTGACGGTCGAAGCCATCGAGGCGGCCGTCCGGCGCGTGCTCGAGTTGAAGGCGAGACTAGGATTGTTCGAGGATCCCTATAGGCGCTGCGGGACGGCGAGCGCGCCCGACGCCGGCAGCAAGCGCCGGAAACTTGCCTGGGAGGCCGCTTGCCGTTCGATCGTGCTGTTGAAGAACAGAGGCGGCATATTGCCGCTCCGCGATGGTCGCAGGTCGATCTCGGTCATCGGGCCGCTCGCCGACGCCGGCGGCGAATTCCGGGAGCCAGGGTCAGTGGCCGGAACGGCGGGCAAGGCGATTGCCGTTCTTGATGGGCTGCGCGGCGCGCTGCCCGGAGAAGCGATCTCCTTCGCCCCCGGTTGTGGAATCGACCGGATCGAGGATAGCGGCAAGGCGAGCGCGCTCGAGCTGGCGCGGCGAAGCGACATTGTGGTCCTTTGCCTGGGTGAGACGCCGGCGATGAGCGGGGAGGCCGCGAGCCGCGCCCGCCCGGGCCTGCTCATGGCTCAATGCGAGCTCGCGCGCGCCGTCATCGAGCTCAAAAAGCCCGTGATCGCCCTCTTGTTCTCGGGCCGCCCGCTCGTCTTGCCGGATTGGCTGGTGGAGGGGGCCGACGCGCTTCTGGCGCTTTGGTTCCTGGGCAGCGAAGCCGGTCGTGCTATCGGCGACGTGCTGAGCGGCCGCTTCAATCCGGCTGGGCGGCTTTGCATGTCCTGGCCCGTCGATGTCGGACAGATTCCCATTTTCTTCGGGCAACGTCCGACGGGGCGGCCGGCAGCGGCCGACATCCACTATTCGAGCAAATACCTCGACGTGCCGGTTGAGCCGCTCTTCGGCTTCGGGCACGGATTGTCCTATAGCCAATTCGGCTTGAGCGGGCTTAGGGTCAATCGATCCGAGTTGCATGCGGGCGAATGGCTCCGTGTGGAGGTGGAAGTCGCCAATCCTGGTGTGGTTGCCGGCGAGGAGACAATCCTCCTCTTCATTCACGATCTGGTCGCCAGCGTTGCCCGGCCGCTGCTCGAGCTCAAGAGCTTTCACAAGATTGCGCTCGCTCCTGGGGAGCATGGCACGGTTCGCTTCCGCCTCGCCGCGGAGGATCTTCGCTTCGTTGGACCGGATCTCGCTCCCCGGCTGGAACCGGGAGCCTTCGATCTCTATGTCGGCCGAAGCGCTGCGAGGGACACGCTCTTGAGCATCCGCATCGAGCTCCTCACTTGATTCATGTCAGCGAGGCGATGCATTCGGACACGCTTGGCGCACAAGACCAATTTGCGGGAGCGTCCGAGAGCGACAAGACTTTTGCCTCAGGGCGTCCTCGATGTTCTCGAGTTGGGAGCGAGACTTGACACCACCACTATCGAAGCGCACCACCGCGGTCGAGGTGAAGGGCCACCAAGTGACCACTCTCGACGGCAAGGTGACACTGCGCGGAACCGCCCAATAATGGCGGGAGCATGAATTTTGAGATCAGA
This sequence comes from Methylocella sp., assembly GCA_050728715.1. Lineage (GTDB taxonomy): Bacteria > Pseudomonadota > Alphaproteobacteria > Rhizobiales > Beijerinckiaceae > Methylocapsa. The sequence continues at coordinate 9,034 of JBOHJT010000084.1, read as the reverse complement.
GCAAGCATCTTTGGCGCTATGGCTTCGTCGACGCTTTTCGCGCGGCTAACAAATGGTATGCGGCCACCCATCTCGCGATCGACCAGGGCCCCATCATCATCATGATCGAGAGATACAGGACCGGCCCGTTGTGGAAGCTCCTCGTGAGCTGCGCCGAAATTCGTGAGGGCTTGCGGCGTGGCTTGAGCATGATTCCCTAAAACGCGCCGTCAAGGGACGCGGTGACGGATTCGGAGATGCCGGATGGACGCGCAAGCGTGGTGGCAGGACGGCGTCATCTATCAAGTCTATCCACGCTCCTTTCAGGACGGCAATGGCGACGGAATCGGCGATCTGCACGGGATCATCGAGCGAGCCGATTATTTCTCCTGGCTCGGCGTCGATGCCGTCTGGTTCTCACCATTCTTCACCTCCCCGATGGCCGATTTCGGCTACGATATCTCGAACTACACCGACATCGATCCGACCTATGGCAGCCTGGCGGAGTTCGACGAATTGGCCGGCGCACTCCATGCGCGGGGCATCCGCATCATCCTGGACTTCGTGCCGAACCACACATCCGATCAGCACCCCTGGTTCCGGGAGGCGCGGGGATCGCCTCTAACTTCCAAGCGCGACTGGTATATCTGGCGCTCTCCCTCGCCGGGCGGTGGCCCGCCCAATAATTGGCAAAGCCTCGCCGGGGGTAGTTCCTGGGAATTCGATTCCACGACAGACCAATATTATTGCCACTCCTTCCTCAAGGCACAGCCCGATCTGAACTGGCGTAACCCAGCGGTGCGTGAAGCCATGCACGACGTGCTTCGCTTCTGGCTTGATCGCGGTGTCGACGGTTTCCGCGTCGATGCCGTCGGCTGCCTCGCCAAGGATCTGCTATTTCGCGACGACCCACCCAATCCGGACTATCGGGAGGGCGACCCGCCCTTCGCGCGCAATCGCACGGTGTTCAGCGCCAACCGTCCCGAGGTCATGGAGATCGTGGCCGGGATGCGCAGCGTCGTCGACGCTCGTCAAGGCGAGCGTGTTCTGATCGGTGAGGTCTACCTCAAGGCCAACGAGCTCGCCTCCTATTATGGCGCCGCCCTGGACGGATTTCAGCTTCCAACCAATTTCAATCTCCTCTGGACACCCTGGAGGCCGGCTGCGATCCGGGAAACCGTCGAGATTTATGAGGCCGCACTGCCGCGGGGTTCCTGGCCCGATTGGGTGCTGGGGAGTCACGACCTATCGCGGATCGCCACACGCATCGGTCCGGCGCAGGCGCGTGTCGCCATGATGCTGCTTCTGACGCTGCGCGGGACGCCTATCCTTTATTGTGGCGATGAGCTCGGCCTGCAGGACGTCGCGATCCCGCCCGACAAGCTGCGCGACCCTTTCGGCCTCAAGATGCCGGGAACGCGGCAGGGGCGCGACCCTGAGCGTTGCCCGATGCCCTGGGACGAGACGCCCAAGGCCGGTTTCACGACGGGCGAGCCTTGGCTTCCAATTGCGACAAACGGGCCCGGCTCATCGGTAGAGGCGCAGCGCGGCGATAAAGGTTCGATGCTCTCCTTGACACGCCACCTCCTCGCGCTGCGCCGGAGCGAGTCGGCGCTCTCGCGCGGGGCCTGGTCGCCCGTGCCGATCGAGGGCGACGTGCTCGCCTATATGCGGAGCCTCGGAGGGAAGCGCTTCGTGGCCATCCTTAACCTCGAGGACGTGCGGAAGTCAGTGCGCGTCCAAGATCCAATTTCCGGACGCGTCGTCCTTTCGACCCATGCGCGGAAGACGGACTTGGCGATTCGCCAAGATCTCGAGCTTGCGGCGAATGAGGGCCTCATCATCGCGATGTGAGCTTCTCGTCACGGGGTATAAAAAACTCCGCTGCCACGTTCGTCTCGAGCCAGAAGCGCTTCGCGGCGCGCGGTCGTCAGGTCGCTTGAGGCGTCTTGCTTTGGAGCGGCGCCGGAAAACCGCGACCACGCTTCTTCCAAGCGGACTTGCCGACATTAACAGTCCAGGCGTTGGGCTAAATGCTTAGGCTTGGCAACCCGCATGCGGATGCTTGGCCGCCTCTCCGATAATGGGCCACCCGCCCCGTTGTACCGTGACAATCGGCGGCGCAGCGCAGGCGCTAGGGCAAGCTCGGTCATTGAAGACCGCAGGGCCGATGCCTTGACGGCTCGGTGCGTTCTTGCTGAGGTGAGATGGCGCTGGACGTTGACGGTATTTTGTGTTGCTGCCACACGGCGTTGCGTCTCGGTATAGGGGTTCTCCCATGGGCTCCCTGGCGTGACAACCAAATTGGCTTGAAAATCGCTTATTCTTCGCCATTGTGACCCAGTTGACAGATGCCTTGAAAGGAGAACGCATGCGGTGCGCAATCTGCTCGCGCATACTATTAGCGCTTTGTCCGCTTGTCTGGACCACGTACGCGCAGCCAGCGAGATGCCAACCGGAACTCGATCCGCGCGTCAACGATTTGCTCGCCAAAATGACGCTTGAGGAAAAGGTAGGGCAGCTAAACCAGTTTAGTGTTGACAAGCTCAACTTGGAGCAGGCGATTGCCGCAGGTAAGGTCGGTTCGGTGCTCAATGCTTTAGGCGCGGCGCAGACCAACAAGCTGCAACGGGTTGCCATCGAGCGTTCACGGCTGCACATACCACTGTTGTTCGGTTACGACGTGATTCACGGCTACCGGACGATTTTCCCTATCCCATTGGGGTTAGCTAGCACCTGGGACCTAGGCGCGGTCGAAACAATCGCCCGCATTTCAGCCCGCGAGGCCAGCGCTGCCGGCGTTCGCTGGACGTTTTCTCCCATGGTGGACATCGCTCGTGACCCGCGCTGGGGACGCATCGCTGAAGGGGCCGGCGAAGACCCGGTGCTGGGTTCGGCAATGGCAGCTGCCTACGTTCGCGGTTACCAGGGAACCGACCTCGCTACCCCCACCAGCATTGCGGCTTGCGCAAAGCATTACGTCGGCTACGGCGCCGCCGAAGGTGGCCGCGATTACAACAGCGTTGATATGTCGGAGGGCCGCCTTCGCGAGGTTTACTTCCCACCCTTCAAGGCTGCGGCCGATGCGGGCGCAGCCACATTCATGAGTTCCTTCAACACCCTCAATGGCGTGCCGGCGACCGCTAACCGCTTCACTTTGCGTCAGGTCCTAAAGGGAGAGTGGGGCTTCCACGGCTTCGTCGTGAGTGACGCGAATTCCATCGCAGAGCTGGTGCCGCATGGCGTCGCCGCGGACAAAAAGGACGCCGCGCGCGAAGCCCTGACGGCCGGCGTGGACATGGATATGGGCAGCGGTGCGTACCTCGACCACGTTGCCGATCTAGTGCGCGGCGGCGCCGTTCCGATGTCCGTCGTTGACGATGCAGTACGCCGCGTTCTGCTGGTCAAGTTCCGGCTTGGTCTGTTCGAGCATCCCTATGTGGACGAGCAGCGGGAAGACAGCGCATTGCTGACCGCCGAGAACCGGGCCGCCGCGCGTGCGGTCGCGCAGAAGTCCATCGTGCTCCTGCGCAATGAGGGCAACCTTCTGCCGCTGCCCAAATCCGTCGGTACCATTGCGGTCATCGGGCCTCTGGCCGACAGCAATGCCGACATGCTGGGCAGCTGGCCCGGCAACGGCATTGCCTCGGAGGCCGTCTCCGTGCTTGGAGGGGTACGCGCAACAGTGAGCGCTGCTACGCTCTATAGCAAGGGCGTGGACGTCGCGGGTGACTCGACCGACGGTATCGCGGCAGCGGTCGAGGTGGCGCGGCAGGCGGACGTCGTCATGCTAGTGCTCGGCGAGAGTGGCGACATGAGCGGTGAAGCCGCGTCGCGGTCCAGTCTGGACCTGCCTGGCCAGCAGGAAAAGTTGCTCGAGGCGGTGGCCGCCACCGGCAAGCCGGTTGTGTTGGTCTTGATGAGCGGCCGTCCCCTGGCGATCTCGTGGGCCGCGGAACACGTCGCCGCTATCCTGGAGGCCTGGTTCCCCGGCACCGAGGGCGGCAATGCGGTCGCTGACGTGGTTTTTGGCGATGTCAACCCGAGTGGCAGACTGCCGGTATCCTTCCCCCGCGCCGTCGGCCAGGTGCCCATATACTACAGTCACCTGAATACCGGGCGTCCTTTCGGCGTGGATCCGAGGTACCAGACCGGCTACATCGACCTTCCATCCTCGCCGCTCTATCCGTTTGGTTACGGCCTTTCGTACGCCAAATTCGCGTACCGCAGTCTTCACACGGAAACGCAGCTTGGGATACACGGAGAGATGCAGGTGTCCGTGGAAGTGACGAACACCGGTAGTCGAGCCGGCGAAGAGGTCGTCCAGTTGTACGTGCGCGAACTCGTCTCCCCCATCGCCCGGCCAGTGAGGGAACTGAAACAGTTCAAACGCGTGGTGCTGAAGCCTGGAGAGACCCGGAAGGTGGAGTTTACGATCGAACGCAGTCAGTTGGCACGCCCCGATATGCGCTTCGCCGTCAACCCCGGCGCGTACAGCATAGCCGTCGGGTCTAACTCGGCTCAAGTAATGGAAGCGCGGTTCGAGGTTCCTGCGCTCAACGACGACCGTTAGCAATGGAGCCAGGCGATCCCACGGCAACCGTGACTGAAACCTTCTCGGTGAGTGCGAATGCGCCGGAACCCTCGGCCAGCCGGCGAGCAATGGCGATCGTCACCATGCTGTTCTTCATGTGGGGCTTTCTGACCTGCTTGAACGACATCCTCGTGCCGCATCTCAAGGCGATCTTCGACCTGAAGTATGTGGAAGTCATGCTGATTCAGTTCAGCTTCTTCTCCGCGTATTTCGTGTTCGGCGTACCCTCCGGTAAGCTCATCGAGCGCGCCGGCTACAAGCGCACCATGGTCGTCGGGTTACTGACGATGGGGGCGGGCGCTCTGCTGTTCATTCCCGCCGCGAGCGTGCCTTCTTTTCCGCTATTTCTTGCCGCCCTTATCGTTCTTGCCGCTGGAATCACGGCGCTGCAGGTATCGGCGAACCCGTACGTTGCGGTGCTGGGCCCGGCCCGCAGCGCGTCCAGCCGTCTGACCCTGACGCAGGCGTTCAACTCGCTCGGGACCACCATCGCGCCTTTCCTCGGGAGCTTGCTGATCCTGAGCGGTGCCCCGAAAACCATCGCGGAGATGCGCCGGCTCGCGCCCGCGGATTTGCAGGCCTACCACCTGCAGGAGGCCGCATCAGTCAAACTGCCTTACCTCGGGCTGGCGCTCGTCATCCTCATCCTCGGCGTCCTGATTGCAAAGTCGAATCTTCCCGCCCTTGCGGTCGAGCGGCGCGATGCGGCGGCGAGAGCGTCCGTTTGGAAGCAACGCCACCTGGTGCTCGGCGCAATCGCCATCTTCGCTTACGTGGGTGCGGAGGTCTCGATTGGCAGTTTCCTGGTGAATTACCTCAATCAGCCGGACATTGGCGATCTGGCGGAGACGCTCGCCGCGCGCTACGTTTCGCTGTACTGGGGAGGCGCGATGGTCGGCCGCTTTGTCGGCTCGGCTCTGCTATGTATGGTACCCACCGGCAAGCTGCTGGGAGTTTTCGCAACCATAGCCTCAGTGTTGGTGTTCGCCTCCATGCTTACATCGGGGCATGTAGCAATGTGGAGCATTCTGCTGGTTGGGCTCTTCAACTCCATCATGTTCCCAAGCATCTTTACGCTGGCGATCGACGGGCTGGGACCACTGACGGGGAAGGGATCGGGGGTGCTGGTATGCTCGATCGTCGGTGGGGCGGTAATTCCCGTCCTGCAGGGCGCGCTAGCCGATCGCTTCGGAATCCACCGCGCGTTCATTCTGCCCGCGTTGTGCTACGTCTACATCATTTACTTCGCATTGCGAGGCTCCGGGCGGCGCACCGCAGCTCTGTAACGCGCGCCTCAAAGAAGCCGTCGACGCCGGTGACGACGAAATCCACCTCGCCGCCGGAGGCGGCCGCGAAGCGGTTGTCCCTGTCGAAAATCAAAACCGAACATACTGATAGTGAGATCCTCTAGAAATTGGTCTCGGGAGGATGCGCCCGACAGCCTGAACAGCCCGCTGTGGCTGTCGAGAATTCGTCGCAAATTTGTTTCGGCGGCGGAATTAATTGATGGTTTGAAGGATAGTCTGGAAAGAGCTTACGCCCGCGAGGCGCGCGGTATCAACGGTGCTGCGCACGGCCGGTTGATATCCGGTCAAAACGGCGGCGCTCGAAAGCGCCGCGGTGCGCGATAAAGCTGGCGCCGGCGCAAGCCGTTACCTGAAAATCCTGATCAACAAACCTTTATGTTCCAATGGCTTCGCGAAGTGAGCGGTTTGAATAAGGTTCCGAATTACCCAGAGCAATAACATTGTCGGGGGCGAGGACATATTCGCGAGCCGCGCTCCCAGAACGACCGTTGCGCCCAGCTTTGCAAGGTGGCGGGCGATACTCTCTCCGAGACCGCTGCTCGCACCCGTGATGACGACTCTTCCTTCAATGTTCCTGCTCATGGTTGTCTCCTCGTTGGGGCGAGGCAGTGCGGCCTCGCAGTGATTGGCAAAAGGTGCGGATGGCGCTGTTTACTTCCGCGCCTTCATGAACTCACGTATCAGCGTCGCGATCTCATCTGCTTTGCTATCAAGCGCGAAGTGTCCTGCGTCGAGTACGTAGGGCTTCGGCGACAACGCGCTTTGGATCATCACCGAAGGCGACCGCGGTGCAACGACCTTCCTGGTGCCGAGCGAATAACCCTTGACCACAAAGAGAGGAAACGATCATGCTCTATGTCTCGCCTGGTGCACAGACGTGCGCGGGCTCGCGGACGGTGGTGAAGCACAAAGGGAGCGGACGGCCGAGCGTCGACGCCCGTACGCTCCTGCCCTGTGACGAGGCTTTCGATCTGGGTCCGACCCTCGCGAGCGCGTCCGGCGCGATGAAACTCAACCAACCCCGTTGCGCCAAATTCTGTGTAGTTCTTACAGCGCGGCCTAGCGGCTGAAGTTGCCGAAGCTCAGATCGGGGGCGCTGGTGTTGTGATGCGCCGGCACGGATCTCTCGAACCTGACGGCCTGTGCGTCCCCCGATGTAAACTCCATCACGGGCTGGATGATGGGATTATCGCTTCCCCTTGACAGGACCATGAGCGCCGTATCCGCTTTGTCGGGCGTGACGAACATCGAGCGGATTGCCGCGAAAGGTGCCGGTCCCGCCGCCGGCGGCAAGGCGACCTCAAGCCGCGTGCGCTCGGGCGACGCTTCGGCGACCCGCAGCACCCCCATCCCCTCTTTGAAGGCGAGGCGGAAGGCGAGTTCCGACGGCACGAATTCGATCGCGGTCAGCACCACGAACGGCCGGCGATCTTCCACGATGGGCCCGACGAGAAAGGAGCTGCCGAACTGGGTTTCTGCAAAGCCCGGCGGCGGCAGCGGCTTCGCCTTCCAATAGCCATCCGGTGGGTAGACGTCGAGGATTTCGATGCGCTGCCCCGCGATCTTGCGAAAGAGCTGCACTTCATGGAGCGCGCGTGCGGTGACGCCGCCGACCATGAAGTCGACGACTCCCGGCCGCCAAAAACTTGCGAAGGTATGACCGACCAATGCATAGTCCGGCCCGTCATAAAGCACGAGATCGCGAGGTTCGGCGAGATAGCTGGGATCGTGCCCCATCTCGCAATCGGCGAAATCGGGCGCATTCGTATCGTCGCGCAGCTCGGCGAGATAGGCGGGATGGGTGGCCTCTACGGTCAATCCGGTGATGCCGACGCCGACGAACTTAATATAGACATTGTCATCCTCGGCGCAGCGCGTCGGCGCCGACGCATTTTCAACGCGCACGACTTCGCCGGCCCGTGCCGCCCATGCGGTGATCGCCACGAGAATTCCGAACGCCGCCAGTCGACGCATACACTGGAACCTTCAGGCAGCGCCCGAGCGACGCACCGCCTCTACCCTGCTCAAACATATTGTCGCTGGAGACGATGCTTTCGGTATCCGATTTCATCACATCTGAAGACAACTGAGATCCGTTGTCAATGGCGGAGGCAACCCCAAGATCCGCGACGGGATCTCGGATGACCTGGATGCTTTCGGCTGATGGTGGAATTTCGGCCTGTTTTGCGGCGCACAGCCACCCCCGTCCGCGCTCCGCCGATGACGATCTCAACGGGGCGCGCCGGCGTTTTCGAGCGTCTTGGACGCGGATTCGCAATCGGCGGCGCGGCACGTGCGGCCTCCCAAAAGCGCGAAAATGCCGCGCCCGGGGTCACGCCGATTCGGGAATCGCCCCTCCTTCCCGCATGACGCGCGCGCAACGCTCGCGGATCGCGGCGAACACTCCCGTTCCTTGGCCCTACTTCTGCGACATCGCCGGACACTCCAATCCACGGAAGGGCACCGCGACGATCAAACGCACCCCGCGCCCAAGAAGACACCAATTGGAATGCGACGGGACGGCTCCGCCAGAGCGCGACTCGGCGACCAAACTCCGCTGCGACGCTGGAGCACCCCCTAGATACAGACGAACCTGGGATAACGGGATAAGCCTTTACTGCTTTCCGTCGGGATCTTCTTGATGTGTTGACGAGGGCTTTAGAGTCTGTCCCGAGACTTTAGCAAGGATTACAGAGTCTTCCGAGCAAGAGGCGAATGGATGCGAGTTTCAAGAACGCGAGAGCGGTGCGATTGAGGCTTTCCCAATCCCTGGCGAGCCTGCGGCAGCGGTTCAACCACGCGATGGTGCCCTCATGGTGAGCTTGTCGAACCATCGACGATCCAACGCTTGGGCAAGACCACGAACCCTTTCGCCTGCTCGGATCGTTTGACAATCCCGGTTTCGATACGAGGCCGGATTTTAGCGAGCGCATTGGCGAAAATCGGCCCTTGATGAGCGCTGCCGGCGAACTGCTTTCCTCGAAAAGGAAACCGACCGAACAGCGTCGCCAGCAATAAGACTCCCCCGTCGCGATCCTGAACGCCGGCGGAATGAATGATGGCGCGCAGCAACAGCCCTTGCATACCGGCGAGAATATGCCGCTTCTTGCCCTTGATCTCCTGAGCGAAGCGCATCAAATGCCCTTGATGCGCG
>JBOHJT010000083.1:0-12402 GCA_050728715.1 Methylocella sp. | reverse complement strand
GTTCCGGGGCGCGCCGCACGACCTCATTGCAGGACAGAATTGCCTCCTCGGCGCGGCCCAATTGAAGCAAAATATTGGCGCGATTGGTCAAGGCAGGCAAATACCCGGGCCGGATTTTTAGGGTATATGACCAAGCGGCAAGCGCGTCTTCGAGCCGACCGAGCTCGTGCAGGATGTTGCCGCGATTGCAGGAAGCTTCGTAATGGGAAGGATCGAGCACAAGCGCGGCATCGTAAGCCGCGAGCGCATCCTCTGGCCTGCCAAGCCCCTGCAAGGCTATCCCTTTGTTGTAGAGCGCCTGCGGGTAACCATCGCGGTATCGCGAGGACAGGTCATAGGAGGCGAGCGCTTCCTCGAGACGGCCGAGCTTTTGTAAAACATTGCCTCGATTGAACTCCGTCTCCGCATCGGGCGGACCACGCCGGGCGGCTTCCTCGTAAGCGGCGAGCGCATCTTCGTGGCGTCCGAGTTTTTGCAACACGGAGCCCTTGTTGAGCAAATTCGAGCTATTGCCGGGCCTTATCGTCTCGATGGCGTCGAAACTGACGAGGGCTTCGTCAAGGCGCCCGAATCGTTCAAGCAAGACGCCGCGATTCGCCAATGCCTCGCAATGAGCAGGGCTGCATTGCAACGCCGCTTCGTAAGCCGCGAGCGCATCTGTCATGCGGCCGAGGCTCTGCAAGACGGCGCCAACGCGAAACAAGACCTCCGCGTCGCACGGCTGGAGTTTTAGGATCGCTTGGAACGATTTGAGCGCATCCTGTGGCTGACTGAGCCGCAGGAGAACGATGGCGCGGGCGGAGAGCGCTTCCGGAAAGGCTGGTTGCAAAGCAAGGGCGCGATCGAGCCATGTGAGGGCATGGCGCAGATCGCCGGCATTGAAATAGATCAGGCCGAAGATAAAGCATCCAGCGGTGCTCCGCGCGGCGAGATCCGCATATTGCTTGATTTGCGCGATCGCCTCTTGCCGCGCGCCGGCATTGAGCAAGGCAAAGGCTTCCATGATCGCGGCATCGAGAATCGCCTTGCCGCGAAACTCATCTCGGTGATCGAGGCTATCCAATTGCTCACGCTGGGAGACGCTCATTTGCCCCTGCTCATCAGGATGCGGGACATCGAGCCCAAACCGCTTGCTCTTCAATGGGTTATCCGATACCGGCCGGAGAGATCAAAAGGTGTCAACGCGAGCAGCGCGACGATCACGATGACGCGCCCCATGAAACATTGGACTCGGATTGAAGCGAAGAAAGCTTTTGCGGGCCTGACGCGCGCCCAGCGGCCGCTATCAAAATCCGCAATGATCCCGCGCCGCCATGGACGGCTTGATTCAAGCTGCTTCTATGCCGCCTGACGGTGGCCAACCTGCCTACGCGATCAGCCGCGCGATCGCCGCGCTTAAGCCGCCAATTCGCGAATGCGATCCGCCGAAAGATTGTATTCACCACTCGGATCGCGGTTCGCGATAGGCGCCGGCCGATTACCGGAAGCGGCTCCCTACACATGGCCTCGTTGGCGTCATGAGCCGCCGCGGCAATCCTTACGATAACCCAAGGCGGAAAGCCTCATGAAGACATTGAAGGCCGAGGCAGTGTTCTTGAGGGACTACGAAACATTCGAGGGCGTAACCGCCGGTCTTTCCCGCTTCCTTGACGAGGTTTGCAACTATCGGACGCTCCATTCCGCGCTCGGCTATCTTGGGCGGCGCGGCGTGGGGCCGGGCGAGGACTAACAAAAAGGCCGCACGGCGACGTTGCGCGGGCCGCGGAACGGGTGCATTCTGTCAAGGCAATTTGCCCCTAAGCTAGGGGGCTGCTGTCCAAGCGTTGGAATCTGAAGGGACAAGCCGTGAACGGTTAAGAAATCAACCACGAAAATTTCAGGGAGGCAAGGATGATTGTTGCACGCATTCTCGCGGCCAAGGGAAGGGACGTCGTCACCACCCAACCCCATCGGACCCTGGCCGCGGCCGCCGCGCTTCTAACGGCACGAAACATTGGCGCGGCCGTGGTCACGGACGCGCAAGGCCGCGTTATTGGGATGCTATCGGAACGCGACATCCTTCATGCGGTTGGCACGGGCGGCGCGGCCGCGCTCGACGATGCCGTCTCAAAACATATGACGGCGCCGGTCGTGACAACGCATGAGGACGAATACGTTCATATCGCCATGGAAAAAATGACCGTCCGGCGCTGCCGCCACCTTCCCGTCGTCGTTGACGAGAAACTGGTCGGCATTGTGTCGATCGGCGACGTGGTCAAACACCGGCTCGAGCAAATCGAACACGAATATCAGGCGATGCGCGAATATATCGCGACCGCGTGAACCAGTTAGGCCAAATTCACCGCCGCGAGATCGCGCTCTCGAAGGGAGGCATCGCGACATCTTGGGCAATCTCGGGGATTGCCCGGCGCGTGGCCTCGCGGCCGATCGCGATAAGTTCGTCGGCGCGGTGAAAATCGAAGAGGCCGACTTTGCCGAGCCGCGCGTGGATGAGAACGTCGGGCGGATCGCCGGCGAGGCGTGAGCGCGAAATCCTGCCTTGCGCGATGTTGAACGCATCCATCATCGCGTTCGCGATCCCCGGCGCGCCGTCCTCGCGTTTGCCGAAGAGCCGGCGCAGATTGCCGCCCATTCCGCCGAAGATGCGCGCCCTCAGTGTGCGTCCCGCTTCCGGCGCGGTGAAGTTGTACTTTTCGAGCGCCGGCTCTAGCGAGAGGGGATCGTGGATGGTCGTTCCGCGAAAGCTTGCGTCGCTGACGAGATTGACGGCGACGACAACCTCGGCGCCAAGCGCGCGGCAGAGCGTGACTGGGATGGGATTGACGAGCGCGCCATCGAACAGCCAGCGCCCATTGATCTTCACCGGTTCGAAAATCCCGGGCATGGCGTAGGAAGCCCGGATGGCATCCGCGACATCGCCCTTGGTCAACCAGATTTCATGTCCCGTGCCGACTTCGGTCGCGACAGTGGCGAATTTTTTGTCGAGGCCCTCGAAGCTTAGGCCGGAGAATTCGCGTTCGAGCGCGCGCCGCAGCCTTTCGCCACCGATAAAGCTCACCCCCGAAAACGACACGTCCATGAGGCTTATGACACGCTTCTTGGTCAGGCCAAGGGCGAATGTCTCCATCTCCTTTAGCTTGCCTGCCGCATAGGCTCCCCCGACCACGGCACCGATCGATGTGCCGGCGACCACATCTGGATAAATTCCTTCTGCGGCGAGTTCGAGCAGGACGCCAATGTGCGACCAGCCGCGCGCGGCGCCCGCGCCAAGCGCGATACCAATAATTGGCCTGCGAGGGACGGCGGCCTCTGCGGCGCGTTCGTTAACGCCCGCGCCGGTAGCGTTCTTACGGTGAAACGGCCCTATCTTGTTCAATTGTCCGGTCCTCGCGTGCGCGTCTTGGCGTGAACGGTCATGACTTGGCGGCGCGGCCAACGGATTCTTGACTTTCACCATAAACATCTCACCTAGCTCCAGAGTGTTCCTCTTCTTGGTTAAAAATGCCTGAAGAGGACGGGTGTTCGCCGCGAACACGCGGATTTGATGAAGGCGGCGCAAATACTTTTTCGAATATTCCTTTGAAAACAAAAGTTTGAGAAACCAGTCTCGGCCGCTTTCCAGGACCCGTCAGTTAAAGATCGGAACGACTATAGCCGGATTCAATCGTGGTGCAGGGTGCCGCGCCGTCCACAGCCGTTCACCCCGAGGGAGAGGTCGAGGCGGTGCCGAAGACGGCGCGCAACCCATTGTCATGAGCTTAATTCCAACTTATGAGCTAATTCCAAACTCCGCGCCCCCTGATTAGGGGATGCGGAAAAAAAGGGTTAGAAATACGCTCGGAGCATGACATTTAGTCAAAAACAAGCCTTGCTGGATCGTCGCCGAGCGCGACCTTGCGGTAGAAGCAGGAGCGTCGGCCGGTGTGGCAAGCGCCACCGTTGCCGCCGGGTTCGACCGTCAAGAGCAAGGCGTCCTGGTCGCAATCGGTCCGGATTTCCGTGACTTTTTGAACCTGGCCCGAGGTAGCGCCCTTGCGCCAGAGCGTTTGGCGTGAGCGCGACCAATAATGTGCCACGCCGGTCTCAAGGGTGAGCCGCAAGGCTTCCGCGTTCATATAAGCGAGCATGAGTATCTGCCCGTCGCTCGCGTCCTTCGTCACGCAAGCGATCAGCCCATCGGCACCGAAGCGCGGTGTGAACGCGCCTCCTTCTTCCAAATCGCTCCACCCGGTCTGGCTCTCGCCGGGACCGGGCGATGGTGAGGGCAACGATGTCAAATCGAATTTCCCGCGCCGTGCTGACCAATCAACAACCCCCGGGCCCGACGTGGCCCGGGAATCTAGCGCTTGTCGCGGCAAGGTCGTGGAGTGCTCACGTACCGCCGCGCAGCATTGTCAAGAACCGGGCTTGCTCGGCGGGATCGTCGCGAAAGACGCCAGTGAATTGCGTCGTGACGGTTTCCGCGCCGTGTTTGCGAACACCACGCATCGACATGCACAGATGCTGGGCTTCGAGCATGACGGCGCAGCCGCGCGGGCGCAGATGCCGGTCGATCGCGGCGACGATCTCGGCGGTCAGCGCCTCCTGCGTTTGCAGGCGCTTGGCGAAGACATCGACAAGTCTCGCGAGCTTGGAAAGCCCGACGACGCCGGTCTCGGACGGGTAATAGGCGATATGCGCCATGCCGAAGAAAGGCACCATGTGATGCTCGCAGTGCGACGAAAACGGGATATCGCGGACGAGAACCACATCGTCGTAGCCATGGACTTCCTCGAAGACTCGGGAGAGCACGCTCGTCGCGTCTTCTTGGTATCCGGAAAAGAACTCTTCGTAGGCCTTGACGACCCGTTTTGGCGTGTCGCGGAGACCCTCGCGCGAGGGATCGTCGCCGGTCCAGCGCAAAAGAACCCGCACGGCCGCCTCGGCCTCCTCGCGTGTCGGGCGCGCGAGCGGTGAAACGTAGGATCGTGGCTGTGGACGTTCAAGCAAGGACTTAACCACGGCATCCATGTGGCGCCTCCATTAAAGTTCGAATGAGCGTCCTTGACCCTGCTCCCCATGAAAAGAGCACCGGACGGACGGTTGTCCGGGGAGTTTCGCCTGGAAATTTGCCAGATCTCGTTCGCCAAACCCTGCTTTCCTATATAGTACGCGTGGGGCGCCGTCACCTGGACCTCTATGTCAAGCGAAGCCAATTTTTTCGATATATATAACCACCGGATCCTCGATCTGGCCGCCAATATTCCGCGCCAGGGGCGGCTCGCGGCGCCCGGCGCCACGGCAACGGCCCATTCGAAGCTGTGCGGTTCGACGGTCGTCGTCGACCTTGCCATGGCAGGTGGCCAAGTGGTCGATTTCGCGCATGACGTCAAGGCGTGCGCGCTAGGTCAAGCCGCGGCCTCGATCATGGCCCGTCACGTGATCGGCTCGACCGGACCGGAACTCCGCGCGCTCCGCGATCAGGTGCGCGCCATGCTCAAGGAGCACGGACCGCCGCCGCAAGGCAAATGGGCCGATGTCGCCGTCCTCGAGGCGGTGCGCGATTTCAAGGCCCGGCATGCCTCGACCCTGCTCACCTTCGAGGCGACCGTCGATTGCGTCAACCAGATAGAAGCCGCGCGCGCCCGCGCGGGCGATCAGGCCCCAGCCCGGCCCGCACAATGATTTTATCAGAACCAATTTAGATTGAAGGTATAGGCGACGACGACGCCGGCGGTGAGGTCGTTCAGCGAGCCGAGCCGGTTCGGAATCGGGCTTCCCCCCGCGCTGCTGACGTAGCGGTTGACGCCGCCAAAAACCGTCGTGCTCCACGCCGGCGTGAAATCGTATTTGATGGCGCCGAGCCCGCCAACCGACGTCAGACCTCCATGGGCTTGATAGGGAAAGACCTGGCCATTCAAGAATGCTTCCCCCGGCGTGACCGAGAAATAAGCATTCATGAACTGAGTGTCGCCGAATTGGAAGCGCGGGCCGGCCGAAAACGTCCAGGGACCATATCTCGCCACGGCATCCAGTTCGATGTTGGCGTCAAAGCCCTGGGCGCCGCTGACCCCCTGGCGTGCCTCGAAGCGGGCGCGAAAGTAGTCAGACGGCCAGAGTTCCAGAAAACCGCCTAGCTCGGCCGTAAAACCCACATTGTGCAGGCCGAAAAAGTTGTGGTTGTTGCCGATGCTTCCGAAGCCGCCACTCAGCGTGCGCTCGGAGATAAAGCGCGCGACCGGGCCAGCCTTGATCCAAGGGAGGTCCAAAAGCGCGATGCCAAATCCATCGTCCGGGGAGACGAAGGGTGCGGGCTCGCCGGGACGCCGGTAGGAAATATAGCCGGTCGGCCAAATCGAGACGCTACTCGCTCCGGGAAACGAGGTGAACACCTCGGGGCCGAGCCCCAAAGTAATCGTCCAGCCCTCGACCGGGGCAGGGGGTTGAGGAGCGGTCTCCGCCGCGCTGGCGGCCGAAGCAGCGATCGCGAAAAGGCCCGCGAGCGAGAACCGTTGCGCATATGACAAGATAGCCACCCAATCTTGAGCCAATCGAAATCGAGGGCATTATGAGCTGTCGCTTGCAGCCTCGCCAGTGTATATCTGCCACAGTCGCGTATAATTTTGGGCCGCCAGTCGCCAAGCCAGATGCAAGTTTTGTCTACGATTAGCCGTTTCAGCGCACATTTTGTAATACGCGCCTATCAGCTCACGCTGTCATCAATCGCCGGGAGCCATTGCCGGCATTTGCCAACCTGCTCGGCCTATATGGACGAGGCGATCGCGCGGCATGGGCTTTGGGCAGGGGGCGCGATGGGCATTGCCCGGTTTCTCCGCTGCCACCCTTGGGGCACGTCCGGCTTTGATCCGGTGCCCAAGACCTTGCCAAGCGGCGCGCGCTGGTGGATTCCCTGGACCTATCTCCCGCGCGGCCACAATGGACGTGGCGAGGAATAGGTCTATCCCGCCGAAACCGCGTGCAGGAGGGTCAGCGCCACGGCGCAGGCATTCGAGACATTGAGGCTCTTGATCGCGCCGGGCATATCGAGGCGCACGATGAGATCGCATTTCTCGCGGCTGAGGCGCCGCAGCCCCTTGCCTTCGCCGCCGAGCACGAGCGCAATCGGGCGCCGCAAGGACACCGTTGCCAAACTCAGCTCCGCTTCCGAGTCGAGGCCGAGGCGCAGGTAGCCGCTGCCCCCCAATCGTTCGAGCGCGCGCGCAAGATTGACCACGCCGACGATTGCGACATGTTCGACCCCGCCGGAAGCCGCTTTCGCAACAACGCCCGCCATTTCCGGCGCGTGGCGGTGCGTCACGACCACGGCATCGACGCCGAAAGCCGCCGCGGTGCGCAGGATCGCGCCGGCGTTATGCGGATCGGTGACCTGATCGAGGACGAGCACAATGCCGCTTCGCGAGACGATGTCCAGGAGGTCGAGCGGCTCCAGCGGCAGAGCTTCAAGCATGACGCCCTGATGCACGGCGCCCGCGCCAAGACGGCGGGCGAGGTCCCCGGCCTCGACGATGTGGGGGCAAAGGCCCGCGCCCGCGATTTCATCCTTGAGCCGCCGGGCGGCGGCTTCCGTGGCATAAATATCGAGGAGTTTTCGCTTCTTGCCACGCAAGGCCTCGCGGACCGCGTGAAAGCCATAAAGAACCACAACACCGCTTGCCGCGCGCCGGAACACCGGCGCCTTTCCCCGCGCGAGGTTTTGCCCGCTTGGCCCCGCGCCGGCCGGACGAAGCTCCGAGCGCCAGGTTTTGCCGGGGGCGGGATGGCAGGGAGAGGACTCCGGCGCTTTGTGATGCTTGCCAGATGCGCCGGTCCTTACGCGGGAGCGTTTCGATTTGTCGCGCGTCAAATCGCCGGTCCAGAACGTTGGAGGATGAGCTTAGTTCCTGTCACGGCAACTCTCGGCGTGCAACGCAAAGTGTCGATGCGGCGGAGTTTCCAGCGGGTGTTTTGAGTTGACAGCGGCAAGCCCGGTTCGCATAAGCGCGTGCGTCCATTCCTTTCGGGCGTTGGGGGAGTGTCCCGAGCGGCAAAGGGGGCGGACTGTAAATCCGCTGGCTAGGCCTTCGTAGGTTCGAGTCCTACCTCCCCCACAATATTGATTTCACTATATTTTATGTATATGGCCGCCCTTCCATGCGGCTTTCAAATGGGCCATGCGTTGCGAACGATTACCGTTGATAACAAATGAGCTTCAAAAAGAGGCGGCGGCTCCGCGCGACATGAAATACGACATGGAAGGGCGCGGCCGGGGCGGCCGCCACGGGAAAACCGGCCACGCCGGTAAGCCAGTCAGACCTCTCGCTCGAATTAGGGTCAATCTCCTTCGGTACGACAAACTCTTTGTCCATGTCGCGGCCGCGGTATTCTTGGCCGCGATCGCCGGATACCGCACTATGAGTCTTGAGCCCAGGGCGTGACATGAAAAAAATCTCGCGCTATTTTATGCCATCGCGAAGCCAGCCAATTTGCATGAGCGCGGACGGATCCGATGGCGGCAAAACCGGAGATCGAACTGAAGTTCCTGTTCGCGCAGAGAGACGTAGCCAAAGTCAAGGCCCTGGTTGCGGCGGCTTCCTGTTCCCGGCGTGCGACCCATCGGAGCCTTCGCACGATCTATTTCGATACGCCGAACCAAGACCTTTGGAACCGCGGGTTCGCTTTGCGGGTCCGGGCGATCGGGGAAAGCCATGTTCAGACCGTCAAGCGGATTGCGTCCTCACGCATCCAAAGAGACGAATGGGAAGCGCAAACCGGCCGGCCCGAGCTCGATCTGGGGCTTATCAAAAATACTCCCCTCGCGCGTCTCGCCTGCAAATCTTCCATTCGCCGCGCACTGAGACCCGCCTTCGAAGTGGATATTGAACGCACGTCCTTCATGCTCGAAACCGGCGCTGGCCGGATCGAGGCCTCCTTCGACCAAGGCGCGATCGAAGCGAACGGTGAAAAGCTTGGCGTGCGCGAGCTGGAACTCGAATTGAAAAGCGGCGACCGGTCTGCCTTATTCGACCTTGCCCGCGCCTTTGTGGCGCAGGCGCCGCTCCATCCAAGCCCTATTAGCAAAGCCGAGCGCGGTCATCTTCTTGCCGGGGGAGCCTGGGGCCGCGCGGCGAAAAGTTCAAAGCCGCGTCTTGCCAAGGACATGACGTGTTGGCGGGCGTTCCAGGAAATCGCTCAGACCTGTCTGCACGACTTTCATTTGAATCTCCCGGGGTTGGAGAAGTTCGACAATGTCGAGGCAATTCATCAAGGACGCATCGCGATTAGACGCCTTCGCGCGGCCATGGCGCTCTTTAAACCCATGGTCTTCGATACCGCATATCGAAGACTTCGCGACGAACTGAAGTGGCTGGCGGGTTTGTTTGGCGCGGCGCGGGACATGGATGTCCTGCGGGCGAACTTGTCGCCGCCGGCCCCCGAGAATCAAGCGAGCATGCGGGCGGAAGAGCTCGCCGGCGATTGCGAAGGCAAGCGTCTTCGCGCGCATCAGGCGGTCGTCGAAGCCTTGGATGGCGAACGGGCGCGGACCTTGCAGCTCGATCTCGCGGTGTGGATCGAGGACGGACGATGGCAAAGGCAGGCCTCCGGCATCGCGGAAGAACCAATACGAAACTACGCCGGCGCCCGCCTGAGAAAGCGCCGCCGAAAACTGGTGAAACACGGCGCGGGCCTCGCAAAGCTTGCTGCCGGCGCCCGCCACCAAATTCGCATAGAGGCAAAAAAGCTGCGCTACATGGCGGAATTCTTTGCCGGTGTTCCAGGCGTTGCCAAGGATCATAAGCGCTTGAAGGAACTCATCGATTGCTGCGAAAAGCTTCAGGCGGCCCTCGGCGCCATCCGTGACGAGGAGGCAATGGCCGAATTCATGGAAAACGAGGTTGGGGTGGGCGCCGACGCCGCCAATGGCCTGACGAAGACGGCAATTTTGCCGGCCGGTCCACCCCCGCGACCGAAGGGCGGGATAGCCAAGGAACTCCAAAAGGCGGTCCGCTCCTATTCGAAATTAGCCGCGATCGAGCCGTTTTGAGGCCATGGCCAAGGCTTTGCGTAAAAGCCGCGCGGGCCCAGAGCTAGAACTACGGTGTTCATGAAAACTCCGCCGCAAACTGGCTCCGCGCCTATTGACAGCGAACCATGAACCGGCAATCTCGCGGATCGTGTTGCACGGCGCAATTTTTTCCGGCCGCCCAGAAAAGCTTAGGGTAAGGCCCACCTCTTGATGTGGAAAGCGCGTCGCATCAATGCATCACCCCTCTTGCCAGAAGGGCTGCGCATTTACGCGGTCGGCGATGTCCACGGTAGGGCGGATTTGCTCAAACAGTTGTTTGCACGGGTAGACGAGGATCTTAAGGAACACCCAATAGCCGAAACTATTCACATCTTCCTCGGCGACTATATCGACCGCGGACAGGACTCTGCGGCCGTTTTGGATCTCGTGATCGATCGCGCCCGAACCCATCGCACGTCGTGCCTCAAGGGCAATCATGAACTCTTTCTTTCCGAATTTCTCGAAAATCCCGGCGTTCTCAAGCATTGGGCGCACTATGGCGCCTTGCCGACGCTCGCCTCTTACGGCCTGACGCCGACGCTAAATGCGGATCCCAAGGAACAGGCGGAGCTCTCCGCAAGCCTGGGTGGCGCCATACCCGAAAGCCACAGTCGGTTTCTCGCCGGGCTAAAGCTCTGTTTCACCTGCGGGGATTTTTTCTTTGTGCATGCGGGAGTGCGACCAGGCACGCCCCTATCGCGCCAACGCGAGGAAGATATGCTCTGGATAAGAGATGACTTTTTGTTGCACAAGGAGCCATTCGAAAAAATTATCGTCCATGGTCACACCCCGGTCAGGGAACCAGAGGTGCGGAACAACCGCATCAACATCGACACGGGCGCGTACGCGACTGGCCGGTTGACATGTTTGAGACTGGAACGTGATAAGATTGAATTCGTTTAGAAAATTATCCGGATTGGACGGACGGGATCATGTTCTAAATTATCTGTTTCCCGACGATTTTTAGTTTCCCCGTTCGCACATCATGCTCCAGCCGTATGGAACAGAATCGTTGACATCGGACCCGCCCCACCCCCAGTTTCATGCTCTTCTCGCAAAACTAGATCCCATGTTCTCATCGCCGCCCAAGAGGCTGCGCTTTGCGCTCCTGGTCTTTGGCGTTGTTCTCGGACTATCCGGCCTTTGGATGCTGCTTCCCCAGTTGCTGAGGCCAAAGCCCGTCGGCCTTGCATTCGATCGCAACGGCGCCGAAGCAGCCGCGGCGCGCCAGACCCGCGCGGTTCTGGCCGCTAAAATCGGCGCGATAAGGGGAGATCTTTGGGCCGAAGCGGCATTCACGGGCGCGCGTTTCATGTGGACGGATCGCCTAGCGATCCGCGACTGGACCAGTTCCGGACAAGTCGCGCGGGCCAGAGCCAACGCGGAGGCGGCCCTGGCCCTCGCCCCGGTCAATGGCGCGGCATGGCTTTTTTTGGCCAAACTTCCGGCGAGTCCGCAGGACGGCGAGAACCGCGTTGGGACTCTTATCGAAATGTCATATTTCACCGCGCCTTATGCCTTGGACCTCGCCCCCTGGCGCCTCGAACGCGCGGCAACCTCAAGCGCGCTCGCGGACAAGGACCTCCAGGCGTTCATCGAGAGCGATATTCGCGGGATTCTGGAGCGCGGGCCAGAATTTCAACAAGTGATCATGGCCGCCTATCGCAAAGCGTGGCCGCAGAACCAGCCGATTTTCGAATCTCTTGTGGCCGATGCCGATCCGGCCGTGGCCCAATTGCTTCGCTCCGGCCAGCCAAAATGAAAGCGGTTGCCCAGGCTTGCTTGAAAACCGGTATTGCATTCGCCTGTTCTTCAAGTCCCGCGGGACTTGACGTTTAGGCTCGCGCCGCAAGCCGGGTCGCGCAGGTCGTGCGCACGCACAAAGGCCAAGCGAAACCGTTCCGTCCCGCCAATTCCGCAATAGCCAAGGGCAGCAACGATGAAGAAGATCAGGGTTGAAAATCCCGTCGTCGAACTCGATGGCGACGAAATGACGCGGATTATTTGGCATTACATACGCGACAAGCTCATTCATCCTTACCTCGACATCGAGCTCGAATATTATGACCTTTCCATCGAAAACCGCGACGCGACGAACGATCAGGTAACGGTGGAGGCCGCTAATGCCATCAAAAAACACGGCGCCGGCGTCAAATGCGCCACCATCACTCCGGACGAAGGCCGAGTGGAAGAGTTCAAGCTGAAGCAAATGTGGAAATCGCCGAACGGCACAATCCGCAATATTCTCGGCGGCGTGATCTTCCGCGAGCCTATTATTTGCCAAAATGTCCCGCGCCTCGTGCCCGGCTGGACGCGGCCGATCGTCATCGGCCGCCACGCTTTCGGCGACCAATATAGCG
>JBOHJT010000082.1:0-12511 GCA_050728715.1 Methylocella sp. | reverse complement strand
CGCCGCCGCGAGGCAAATTACGGAGTTGGCATTGGCTTTGATCACGCGACCCGCGCTCGACGAAGCGCTCACTTTTGACGATGTGCTGCTTCTGCCGGGTCATTCGGCGGTCCTGCCGGGCGCGGCCGAACTGAAGACGAAACTCACGTCCACGATCAGCTTGAACATTCCGATCGTCTCTTCCGCCATGGATACGGTCACCGAGGCGAAGCTCGCCATCGCGCTTGCCCAGGCCGGCGGAATAGGCGTCATTCATCGCAATTTCGATCCCGCCGAACAGGCCGAGGAAGTTCGCAAGGTGAAGCGCTACGAAAGCGGCATGGTGGTCGATCCGATCACGATTTTTCCAGACGAAACCCTCGCCGATGCCCTAGCGCTGATGCGCCGGCACGGGATTTCCGGCATTCCCGTGGTCGAGCGCGGCGCAAGCGGCAAGCCGGCGAGGCTGCGCGGCATATTGACCAACCGCGATGTCCGGTTCGCCGATAATCCATTGCAGCCGGTAGCCGAGCTGATGACCAAAAATCTCATCACGGTCCGCGAAGGCGTGAGCGAGGACGAGGCGCGCCGCCTCCTGCATCAGCATCGCCTGGAAAAGCTGATTGTCGTTGACGACGATTTCCGCTGTGTCGGGCTGGTGACCGTCAAGGACATGGAAAAGGCGACGCTGTATCCGGCCGCCTGCAAGGATGCGGAGGGCAGGCTCCGGGTCGCCGCCGCCTCGACCGTGGGCGACCAGGGTTTTGAGCGCGCGCTCATGTTGATCGACGCGGGGGCGGATTGCATCGTGGTGGATACCGCGCATGGCCACGCCCAGGCCGTGTTGAATCAGGTCGCGCGATTGAAGCTCGCATCGAACAAAGCCGCGCTCCTCGCCGGCAATGTGGCGACCGCCGACGGCGCGAAGGCGCTGATCGACGCCGGTGCCGACGCGATCAAGGTGGGCATCGGCCCTGGCTCCATCTGCACGACCCGGATCGTCGCCGGGATCGGCGTGCCCCAGCTCACCGCGATCATGGATTGCGTGGGAGCCGCGCGGGCCGCCAATGTCCCGGTCATCGCCGATGGCGGCGTCAAATATTCCGGCGATATCGCCAAGGCGATCGCCGCGGGCGCCGACTGTGTGATGATCGGTTCGCTTTTCGCGGGAACGGACGAGAGTCCGGGCGAGGTCTATCTTTATCAGGGCCGTTCGTTCAAATCCTATCGCGGCATGGGTTCGGTCGGCGCGATGGCGCGCGGCTCGGCGGACCGCTATTTCCAGCAGGACATCGCCGATCAATTGAAGCTCGTGCCCGAGGGCGTCGAGGGACAGGTGCCCTATCGCGGTCCGGCCTCGGTGATCCTGCACCAGCTGGCCGGCGGATTGCGCGCCGCCATGGGCTATGTCGGAGCCCCGGACATCGCGGAATTCCAGGCGCGCGCGCGGTTTGTTCGAATTTCCTCGGCCAGCCTGCGCGAGAGCCACGTTCACGATGTGGCGATCACCAGAGAGAGTCCGAATTATCCGGCGGGCGAGTGAAAGGTCCGGACGGATGCGATTGCCCGACAAGGCTTCGGCCGGCACGTTTCACGTGCCGGAAACGGAACGAACTTAATTTATTTTTTCACGCCCCCATCAGCGCCGCCACATGCGCGGCGGCGGAACGGGCGAGCCCTTCGAGGTGATAGCCGCCTTCGAGAACCGAAACGATGCGGCCCTTGGCGTGTTTTTCGGCGATCTCCATCAGCCGCGTCGTCGCCCAGGCAAAATCCGCCTCGACAAGATTGAGACCGCCGAGCGGATCGAGACGATGCGCGTCGAAGCCGGCCGAAATGACGATCAAATCCGGGCGAAACACTTTGATGCGAGGCAAGAGTCTTGTTTCCATCGCCTCCCGGAACACCGCGCCATCGTCGCCCGCGGTGAGCGGCGCATTGACGATGTTATCATGCTCGCCGCGCTCGTAGCGCGCGCCAGTGCCAGGAAACAGCGGCATTTGATGCGTCGAGGCATAGAGGACGGAGCGGTCGGACCAGAAAATTTCTTGGGTTCCATTGCCGTGATGCACGTCAAAATCGAGGATCGCCACCCGTTCGGCGCCGTGCGCTTCTTGCGCGTGGCGTGCCGCGATCGCCGCATTGTTGAAGAAGCAAAACCCCATCGGCGAGGCCGTCCCGGCGTGATGGCCCGGAGGGCGCAACGCGACAAAGGCATTCTTGACGCCGCCGCGCATGACCTCATCGACAGCCGCCGTGGCGGCGCCGACACAATGGCCGATCGCGGCAAAACTTTGCGCGCTCATCACGGTGTCTGGATCGAGATGGACGTTTCCGCGCAAGGGAGTCGCGGCCTCGATCGCATCAATATAATGCGCGGGGTGAACACGCAAGATCGCCGCGCGGTCAAGTCCGGGGGCATCCGCGCGGATCAGCGCCGCGAAGCGCTTGTGTTCGAGGGCCTCCGTTATCACGCGGATACGGTCTGAATTTTCTGGATGACCAGGCCCGGTATCGTGATCGAAATACGATGCGTGGCTCAAAAAAAGCGTGGTCACGGGGACAAACTCGCGGGACTCGCCGCCGGGCAGCCGGCGGCATGGGTTTTACCGGGGCGCGGGCCGCTTCCGCGTTGCCCGGATTTTGCCGGTTAAAAAGCCAAGAGCAAAGTGTGAGATTGCGACCAATGTCCGTCTCTCGGCCCTCCCCGTCACTTACGGCGTCCCAAGCCTTCTGTCCATTTGGCCACGCCGCGCGAGAAAAGTTTCGATTGCGGCGAATTCGGCAAAACCGCGAAGATGTACGGATGAACCAACTATCGACAGTTGGTTTCTCCGGCGCGCGCGACAGGGCCCATGCCAGGATGCGGAACGAAACGGGGGAACCTTGAACTATATTGGAGTCGCGGATGACAATTCCGGGCATGGGGCGGATTTTAGGAGGACCGAGTGGCGCGTAGCTTGCCTGGAGAGATAGATAGCGTGCTGGCCTGGCGCGCCGGCGGACGGCTTCTTGTCGGACGCGAGCGCATCGCCCTGCTCGAAGCCGTGATGGAACACAAGAGCATCACCAAGGCGGCGGACATAACAGGGTTCAGCTACAAGACCGCCTGGGACGCGGTCAACGCGATCAATAACCTTCTGCCGCGCCCGGCGTTCGTCACCCGCACCGGCGGTTCGCATGGCGGTGGTGCCGAAGTTACCGACGAAGGGCGGCGATTGATCCTGACCTTCCGCCGGCTCGAGGAAAAACTCGGCCGTATTTCGACGGCGATCGCGGCGGAAGGCTTGGAGCATGACCAAGACCTTCTATTTTGGGGCATCGGTCTAAAACTCAGTGTCCGCAATGCGCTGTTCTGCAAGGTCGTCAAAATCACGCGAGCTCCCATCAATATCGAAGTAAAGCTCGAAGTGTCGCCCGGCCTCATCGTCACCACGGTCGTTACCAATGCGAGCGTGCATGAACTCGGGCTTGCGCCAGGCCGCTGCTGCGTCGCGATGGTCAATTCCTCTTCGGTCATGCTGGCGCAAGAATCCGCGGCGCTACGCATTTCGGCGCGCAACAAAATCGCGGGAACCGTGGTTCGCCGTACCGATGACGGCGCCGATAGCGAGGTCACCCTCGCTGTCGGCGGCGGCAAGACCATCACCGCGGTTGTCACCCGCGAGGGCGCCGACGAGGCCGGGGCCACGCCAGGCGCGCAAGTCCTGGCAATCTTCAAGAGCTCCCATGTCATTCTCGCGAGCGATTGAAGGAAGTTTGTTCGCCGCGAAAAATCGGCGAAAATTGACCGCAGCCGATCGCAATTTTCTCGGTGCGCCGAAGGCGCGATCATCGCGAAGCATAATTAGCGTCCGGACAATATTGAAAATGGGCCGGGGCATCTCGCACCCTTCGTCAAGGGTGACTTTCAGACGGTGGACCATGACGTCGGCGCCGCTCGTTAATGTGCAGGAAACGCTGAGCCCCGCTCACGAACGGCACAAAATCGTGTGCTATGACCCGCGCGGCATCTATTCCCGCCTGACCTTGCCTCGTTTGGTCCTCCGGCTCGTCAAATCGCCCGGTCCATTGGCTCCGGTCATAACGGCCCCGGTTTTCCTTCATCCACGTCGGTGAGCCGCCTCGCCGAGAATACCTCATTATCGTGCATTGCCTTAATGACCACGCGAACTCAGCCGCGCCTCGGCTATCGTTTCGATCAGCGCCGCCATATCTTGCTTTGGGTCGCCCGAAGTTTTGCCCAGTGAAAGATACTCGACCGCCACATTCGTTTGCAGCGCGCGTAAGATGAGTTTGAAGACGAGCCACACGGAGCGGTGTCGAAACTCCATGTCTAGAGTAATTACCAGCACACTATTCCAATCAAGTTCGAATTCCGCGCCCCAACCGAATGACAATGTTCCGGGCCTAAAAAAACAATTCCATCGATGCCGTTACGATATCCCGAGTATTGGCAAACTTTTCGGCGTGGAAATAGGCGATGAAATCCGCGACGTCGACCAACCGCAATTCGGCGGCAAACGGTTCGAAGGCCGTGCCGAGAGCATTCGCCGGAAGTTCGACAGGATCGTCGCGCTGACCTGAGAGTCCGTCTCGAAAGTTTATGAAGGAATACAAGGTTTTTTGAACATGAACCGGAGAAAGGCGAAGCGGAGGCGTCGCTCACTCCGTGTTTGCGACACAGCTCGGCAACTGAAACTCCAGCCTCCTGGTCCTTCAAAATCCCGATGAACTGCTGCGCTTCATAGTCTTGTCCTTCCTTAGGTCCGGATTCTACCAAGCTTTGGAGGAAATTCAGGGGGTCACGTCAAATCGACAAAAGGCCGCATTCGAGCCTTGACCGGCGCACACCGGGCGAGACTTACTTCGAACCGTCGCCCATCGCGGCGGCGGCATGAATTTTTCACCGCCGCGTTTCGGGCGTGTCTCCGGCGGGGCTGCGGCCTCCCTGGGTCACACCCGAAACGCGGCGCACCGCAACCAACGAAACCCGGGAGAACGCCACTTAAGATCGTTCGCGGGAAACCGTTCAGATAACCGGAGCCAACTCTCATGAACCCTGACGAGACCACAACCAATCATCGAACCTGGCGCGATAATTTCGGAAGCCGGAACGATAGATAGTATCCACGCGCTCGCCTATCAAACAACATACCGCTGCTTGCTACCCCGACGGTTAAATTAACCGCAATATTTAGAGCGTAGATCAGGCTCATAGGTGAATTACTAACAATAATATAGGCAGCCAGCAAAAATACAAGTGGCGGGATAATCCGCAAGAGCTGCATTGCGCGAAAGCGCGCGAGGGCAAACAAGCATACTGGATCTATGGTAACCCTGAGAACCCAAGCAAGCGCCGCGCCTATTAGGCCAAGTCGGCTTGTTAGATACCAAAGCAGAAAGACGAATGGAATGAGTTGAAGAACGTGAAATTTGGCAACGATATCTGGGCGCCCTTGTCCCTGTAGGAGTGCATATGGGATGAAACCTAGTCCGTTGATCCACGCTCCTATCAAAAGTAGTTCGGCAACCGGCCCCGCGATCGATGCGAAGTCTTCGCCCATCCACCAGGCGATAAATGGCCGGACCAACACAACTGCCGGTGCGCAGAGCGCGCCATAACCGTAAGCAAGGCTCACCACGGCGCTCTCGGCCAATCCCGTTGCCGCATCGTTCGCCAAGCGGGACATTCTGGGAAAGAGCGTTCGCGCTAGCGCGAAAGCGACAATTTGGCTGCGTGTGACAAGGTTCATCGGTATTGCATAATGGGTGACGGCCACGACGCCAAGCAGGGAGCCGATCACCAACTGATCAAGGGAGGTTAGTATCGGGCTGATGATGTTGGTTACACTTACCCATCCACCATAAGAGAGCAAGCCTTTGGCTCGCTTCCAATCGAGGCTCCGCAGAGTTATTGGCCGCTCTTCGCGTAATACGAACCCGAGGATCAACAAAACGGATAGACCCCGGGCGAGGGCGGCCGCGGGAATGACGAAGGAAAGGCTAGGTGAGATGAAAACGGCACATAGGAGCGGCAACACCTGCCCTATTGTCGACCCGGCAACTTGCATCACATTGACTGTGAGGAACCGTTCACTCGCCTCGAGGGCGCCAGCCGCGACGCCGGAAACTAGCGCGAGAGGCAGCAGACAAGCGATCCAAGGCATAGCAGTTGATATCTCTGGTTTCAAATCCGCTGGTACCGCAATTAGATATTCGATCAGCAAAGTGCCAGCGAGATAAAGGATGAGCCCACCGAGAACCCCAAGGCACACATTGATGAAGAGCGAGGTGATCAGCACTTTGGATCGTTCCGCGCGTAGTGAATGCCCTAGCTTTGCAAGCTCATTGGCGCATGCCCGCGACTGGCCGAGATCGAGAAAGCCGAAATAACCGAGTAAAACCCAAACGATCGAAAGGACACCGTAACGCGCCGCGCCAATATGTGAGACAAATAGAGGGATAGTGACAAGGGCGACACTTAGCGGAACAACCGCCCCCGCTAAGTTGAAAACGAAGTTGACCTTGATTCCATGCATCTTGATGGCGTCCTCTTATCCTGTCGGCCCAGCGTGCCGAACGGGCGCAGCGAAAGCACAGCCGCGCCGGATGGTCTGGAATGTCCCCTTTCCCGAACGCCACGCGCCGCTCCGGCCTGCCCGGCCTCACCCACGCTGTTAGTTGCTGCTTCCGAAAGCGCGTCGCATGGAGAGGAGGATATGCTTGCCGCATTAACTCGTCCCTAACACACAACGCTGGTATTGTAATGTTACGTTGGAGACACTGCAGTCGAGATCGTACCCCGAATAGGAGCAGTTGAAGGATTTGTTGCAGAGAAGGAAGTCGGCGACGATGTTCCCCTCGATGGTGGGCACGACCACGGGCCACTGAAACCAGGAAGGTTCACGCAGATGGCAGCGCTCGAGGTGCGCCTACGCGGCGCGGTGCGCATAGGCGAGGGCATCGCCGCGAAAGCCTTCGGCCACGGCCAAGTCCTCGCCAGCATCGCCCGTCCCTTTGGCGGCCTTGCTAGGGCCAAGGACACGCCCAATCTTTCGCCGGCTGTGCTCGCGCGTCTCAAAAGCGCGGGGGAGATCGAATATTGGCGTTGGCAGAAGCGCGATCTCTCGGCGCGCCATCATGCCTACGGTTGGGGGGACGGTGTCAGGGTATCCCGAGAGCCGTCGAGCTGTCGTTGCCAAAAAGGCTGTTCGGCCTTTGCCGGGGGAGTGCCGGTTGAGGGCTGAATGGGATCGGTTGTGTCATGGCCGCCGATCCTTGGTCTCATGGCGTTGGCTCGCCCGGCCGAGGATTGCTAGGGCACGGCATGAATCCATGCGCGCGAGGAGGTTTGGATAAGGCGCAGGGCCTTGCCATCTGTTTTCGGGGCGTGGGGGCTTGCGCGCGCGTGGCGCGGGCCGGCCTCTTGCAAGAGATCGCGGGAGACATGGCTTTCATAGGCGGAGCCGTTGTCGCTCATGATACGCTCGACGGCGATGCCGAACCGGACGAAGCACGCGAGGGCGTTCTTGCGGAAGCAAGTGGCGCTTTCCTTGGTCTCGCCGGGCGGGATTCCGGCATGGGCGAGGCGCGAGGCATCGCCGATGGCGGCGTGAAGGGCTTCCCGGCCGGTGCCGCGCTTAGGGCCTTGGCTCCGCCCGCCGCCGGCGATCCGATGGCTTATGCCGTCGATCTTTCCGGGCTTCTTGCCGTCGATATGGATGAGTTCGCCTGGCATTTCCCGCTCGCCGCGGAGCCCGGCTCCGGCAGTGGAGCGGGCAAGGACGGCCGGCGATGGCTTGGCCCGTCATCCGCGCGCCCGAGCCTTTCGATCGAAGCGGGCGTCTCGGCTGCCAGGGCATGCTTCGGCCGGGCGCCCGTCGTGAAGCATCCGCCCGCCCTGAGCCGGCCCAGTTATTTGCAGGCGGTGCGCGCGCCGATGCCTGCCGCCTTGGCGGCGCCGGCGGCCCGCCACTCTTCGCCGATGATCCCGTTCATCAGAAGGACTCGACCATGAAACGGTATACGGGCATATTGGTGGATGTTCATCCTTGTGCCCCAGGAAGGGTAGGTTGGATTAGCAAACCCCGGCTTCACACCCAAGCCTCGGATGAACAACCTTCATAGCTTCCACGGCTAACGGGTCGCAGACGGGTGTGCCCCGGACTTTTTCGTCGGTGCCCACGACGCAGTCGGCGGTTTCCAGCTGATGACGCGCGACGGTTGGCGGTATCGGATTCATTTGCCGACTTTGGAGCTCATCGCGCCGGAAAAGCGACTTGCCTTGGCGAATTGGGCTTCGATCCGGCAGCGATCGAGTAGGCCTTCCGTCATCCATGTATGGCCCTCGGCAGATCACACTATGCCGCATCGCCGCGCGAAGCCACATCAATCCCAACGAAGCGGTTCATCGTCCCGCCGCGCCGCGCTTTGGTTGATCCGAGGCAGAGACCTCGCGCCCCGGTATTGGCACGTTGCCCAGATTCTCGAAGCCGGCGGTCTCTATCTTCGTGGCACCTGCTTCCGGCGTATCGAAGAATTTCTCCTCCTTGAAACGCTTGAAGATAGCGAAATGCAAATCGCTTTTAATGCGGAACATGGTTTCCACATCGCCGACGTAGGCGCGGAGTTCGAAGTTGAGCGTGCTGGCCGACATGCCGGTGAACAGAACTTGCGGCGTTGGCATGGTCAAGACGAGCTGGTGCGCCTTGGCGACGGACCAAAGCACCTCGCGAACTTTGTCTGGATCGGCGGAGGCCGCGACCGCCAAGGGAATGACAATCCGGCCGCTCCGGTCGTTGCGCATAAGGTTTGTAACAACGCCGGTGACGAGGCTTGAGTTCGGTATAATGACCTGCGCGCGGTCGAAAGTCTCGATTTCGGTCGCGCGGACATTGATGCGGCGAACGAAGCCTTGATCCCCGCCAACCATTATCCAGTCGCCGACCCTTACGGCGCGCTCCCACAACAGGATCAAGCCCGAGACGAAATTGTTGACGATCGACTGCAAGCCGAAACCGATGCCGACCGACAAGGCACCCGCGATAATCGCGAGTTTTTCGAAATTCAACCCGAGATAGCCGAGCGCGAGGCCGGCGGCGATGAGGAAACCGACATAGGCGAGACTGGTGCGGATCGAATTCCGCAGGCCGAGGTCGAAGTTCATCCGCGGCAGCAGCTTCGACTCCATCCATTGCAGCACCGCATGAAATGCCGCCACGGCCAGCGTAAATATGCCGATGGCGATGATGATGCTGAACGGCGAAATCGTGACTTCACCGACCTTGAAGCCAAAAAAAGCGGCGCCAATATCGATTGGGACATCGCTCGACTGGAGTCCCCAAGGCGCCAGAACAAGAATGCCCGCGATGACGAAAAGCGCAAGCCTAATCACGCCCGAAAAAAGGACGCCTACGAGCTCAAGCGAGTTGTGATTGAAGCCGATGCTAGTAACCAGCCGCCGCCCAAGACGCGTTGTGGGCGTAAAGCCCGCGCCGATCGCTTCGTCGGCGAGAACGATCGACATGAACAATACGCAGGCGACCGCGCCAGCCCAAAACAATTGATCGGCCAGGAAGCTGCCGAAGGCGACATAGCCGATCGAAACAGAGACGGCGATGGCGAGGATCACGGCCCAGGCGGCGACGCGCAGGAGGTCGAACCAATCCCTCTGCGGGGTGACCTGCGGGCCGAGACAATCGTCGGCCGTGCCCCCAAACCGCCACAACTCTATGCCGACCACCAGCGCCGCGGTCATTGTGGTGAGCCCGCGCATTGCGACGGCCACCAGCAAGGACGCGCCGATGATGTCGTTGAGCGCCTCGAAAAGACGGGTGACCGAGACGATGCAGGCAAGGCCGATCGCGGCGCGGACGATGCCTTCGGCTACCGGATCGCCGAGCTTGGGCAGACGCCAATTGGGGCGGGTCGGAGCAAACAAGCCGCGCGCTATTCCCACCGCTGCGGCGATGCGAATGACTGCCTCGCCGGAGGCCTGCATGAAAGGCTGCAATCGCGCATTGGTGAGATCGAAGGCTTGGAACACGAGGCCGATGATGTAGATTGTCGCGATTGCCGGAACCGCGATGCCGAGTGCGATCCACCAGGCACCGAGAATCTTGGGAAAGCGGCCCGGATCGGGGACCGTGGGATTGCGGGCGAGCACGCGCCGGGCCACCCACGAGAGCGGCAGATAAAGCAAAACGATCAGGACCAAGCCGCCCCAGAAAATCGGTACCCGCTGGCCTTCGAGCCGGTTGTTGATATCGTCGATCCATTCGCTGAAGACCGCCTTTATGTCGGCTAAGTCGCCCGGTGCTTCGTGCCAGACCTCGATCCAGAGCGCGGGGTTGGCGATGCTCGCCGCTCGCGCGAACAGCGAGTGCGTGAACAAGGCGCGCCGCCGCGCCGTGATATTCGCGCCGGTCTGATCGGCCTCGACCGCGAGCAAGCGGGCACGCTTCAAAAATTCGTCGGTGTCGCTATAGAGCTTTTGCTGGCCGGCGCGCTCCGCCGTCACCTCCGGATTTTCCGGCGGAGCCTTCTCATCCGGCTTCGGGCCGAGCTGGTCGAGGCGCGCCTTGATCCCGGCGAGGCGCGGCGCCAGACGATCGAGCGCACTAGCTACCGCGTCCGAAATCGGATCGATCTGCTGACGCAAGGCCTGGAGATTCGCATCGGTCAGATCGTGACGCTCGAGGCTCGCTTCGATTTGCTTTAGGGAAGCGCTGAGTTTGTCAAGGCTCGGACCGATCGGCGCTTGCTCTGGCGGCGCGGGCTGCGGAGGAGCCGGCGGACCCGATGGCTGCGAGGTCTGGCCATTGGCCGGCCCATGTTTTTGCGCGTGCCCTTGCGCCTTGTCCTGTTTTTGGGCCGGCGCCTGTTTCGCGGGAGCCTCTCCCCGTGCGGGCACTACCGCGATGAGCGCGACAACACCGATCAGGCAGCCAAGATATTTTAGCAAAGCTTCTCCCGGGTGTGCGCGCGGCCAGGCGCAAAATCGTTTTTCGCTTAATCATGCTGCAAAGGCAACCCACGCTTCTTACCGTGGATCTTGCGGCGGATAAACGTGCGACCGGCCCTTGTAATCGGCGATCCGGTAGATTTCGCCGCTTGATGGTTCTGAAACATAATTCGGGCCAATCGGCGACTTGCCGTGGCCGCCGGGAATATCCAGCACGTAATGGGGCTGGCATAGGCCGGACACGCGACCGCGCAACTGCCGCATCAAGTCCCGGCCTTTTGCGATTGGCACCCAAAAATGCCCGGTTCCCGGCGCCCGATCGAGCTGGTGCAGATAATAGGGCTTGATCCTTGCCTCGACGAAGGCGCGCATGAGCTTCGTCAGCGTTTCGATATCGTCGTTCACTCCGGCAAGCAGCACGCTCTGGCTCACCATTGGAATGCCCGCGTCGATAAACCTTGCGCAGGCCGCGCGCGCCGCTTCGGACATCTCGCGCGGATGATTGGCGTGCAAGGCCACGTAGACGGTCTTGCCGGAGGAAAGCAAGACACGGGCAAGCTCCGCCGTGATCCTCGAGGGATCGGCGACCGGAACACGCGTATGCAGGCGAACGACTTTCACATGATCGATGGCTTTGAGCCTGGCCATGATATCCGCGAGTCGACGCAGCGACAAGGTCAGCGGATCGCCGCCGGTGAGGATTACTTCCCAGATCCCGGACTGGTCCGCGATATAGCCCATCGCGGCGGCAAGCGCCTCCGGTGCAAGATAAGCCGGACTGTTTGGCCCGACGACCGCGCGGCGAAAGCAGAACCGGCAATAGACCGGGCAGACGTGGAGCAGTTTCAAGAGCGCGCGATCTGGGTAGCGGTGGACAATGCCTTCGACCGGGCTGAATGCGAGATCGCCGGTCGGATCGGTCATTTCGTCCGGCCGCTGCGAGAGTTCGGCCAATTCTGGAACAAATTGGCGCGCAATTGGGTCGGCCGGATCGGTGGAGTCGATCAGGCTCGCAACCACGCCGGTAACTCCAATGGCGTAGAGCGCGGCGACCCGCTCGATCGCGTCCCTTTTTGCCGCCGGCACGAGACCGGCTCCGATCAGATCGGCGGCGCCGCGCAAGGTTGCCGGAGGTTTCGTCATCTCACCGGCGTGCCTTGCTGAACCGGCGTCCATACGACTTGTTCGATATGGGACGCTCCTGTCGCGAGCATCGCCAGCCGGTCAAAGCCAAGCGCTATGCCGCTGGCCTCGGACATGATCGCGAGAGCCTGCAAGAAATCCTCGTCGATCGGATAGGCCTCGCCATAGATCCTGAGCCGCTCCGCCATTTCCGTTTCGAACCGCTGCCGCTGTTGCGCGGCATCGGTCAACTCGCCGAATCCATTGGCGAGTTCGATGCCGCACGCATAAAGTTCGAACCGCTCCGCGAAACGCGTGTCTTCCTGCAATTTGGCGAGCGCCGCCTCGCTCGCCGGATAGTCCATGAGGATCGTGGGGCGGCCATGGCCGAGTTGCGGCTCGATCTTCGCCGCCAGGATCTTGCTGAAAATATCAGACCAGCTG